>NZ_JBLWUK010000006.1:0-35291 GCF_048268965.1 Oceanisphaera sp. | reverse complement strand
CGAAAGTAAAACCATAATCCTGTCGAATAAAAAGCCCCGAACCGTTAGGTTCGGGGCTTTTTCTGTATGATTAAAGAGTTCCGCCTTCGGCGAAATGCGAGAGCAAGCGTTCGCCTACAAAAGCATTTTCTTTAACGTATGGCGTGTAGCGTACCGCTTTTTTACACCACGCCCTGCTCTATCATGGCATCTGCTACCTTGCGGAAACCGGCAATGTTCGCGCCCAGCACCAGGTTGTGCGGTTCGCCAAACTCGGCAGCGGTTTCGCTGGCATTCAAATAGATATTCTTCATGATGATTTTCAGCTTTTCGTCTACTTCCTCGAAGCTCCAGCGCTGCATGCTCGCATTCTGCGCCATTTCCAGCTGACTGGTAGCCACACCACCGGCATTGGCAGCCTTGCCCGGGCCATAATGGATTTTGGCATCCAGGAACACTTCTACGGCCTCCTGGGTAGAAGGCATGTTGGCCCCCTCAGACACTCCTATACAGCCGTTAGCAACCAGCACCTTGGCATCGGCTTCGCTCAACTCGTTTTGTGTGGCACACGGGAATGCCAGCTGAGCAGAAGGTAAACGCCATACGGCATTGCCATCTTCAGGGTACTCGGCAATCGGGATAAACCTGGCTTCAGGATGTGCGGTCAAGTATTCGTTCAACCGAACCTTGCGCACTTCTTTCAGTTCTTTCAGGGTATCGAGATTAATGCCGGCCTCGTGATATATGGTGCCACTTGAGTCGGAGCAGCTGACCGGAATCGCGCCCAGTTGATACAGCTTCTCTATGGTGTAGATGGCCACGTTGCCGGCACCGGACACCAGGCAGCGTTTGCCTGCCAGGCTGTCACCCTTGCCTTCCAGCATGTACTCGGCAAAGTAGACACAGCCATAGCCGGTCGCTTCTTTACGCACCAGAGAACCGCCCCACAGCAGGCTCTTGCCGGTAAAGACGCCGTCATAGTTACCGGTCAGACGCTTGTACTGGCCAAACATGTAGCCGATTTCTCGCCCGCCCACGCCAATGTCTCCGGCGGGTACGTCTGTGGTAGGGCCTATGTGGCGATACAACTCATTAATGAACGACTGGCAAAAACGCATGATTTCGCCGTCTGACTTGCCTTTGGGATCGAAGTTGGCTCCCCCTTTACCGCCGCCAATCGGCAGGCCGGTCAAGGCATTCTTGAAAATCTGCTCGAAGCCGAGGAATTTGATGATACTGGCATTCACGCTGGGGTGAAAACGAAGGCCACCCTTGTAAGGACCCAGGGCCGAGTTGAATTCAATGCGATAACCTTTATTGACCTGTATCTTGCCTTGGTCATCCACCCAGGGAACCCGGAACATAATCTGGCGCTCGGGCTCAATCATACGTTCGATAATGGCATGCACCTGGTACTTTTCATTGGTTTCAAGGATGGGCTGTAACGAGTCCAGCACCTCCTCTACAGCCTGATAGAACTCAGCTTGAGCCGGGCTGGTCTTCTTGAGTTTGGTGATGGTGTTATGAATATACGTCACGTTATCTTCCTTGTGATATTTGTAAGCTCTTATCGGGATACAGGTTGAGACCCGTTCCTATTGAAATATGGATGTTCTATCCGGTCAATGCCTAAATACCAAATATATATATCTAAAAGTAGAATATTTATTCTATTTTGGCGTAAAACACCTCGAAATTCACCTGATCAGCGATCTCTCAGGCAGTCTATGCTTGATCCTAAGTGCAGGGAGAATCGCGTATGGATACCGAAGGGACTCTATCGACTGTAGAAGATACACGACTGGGACAAACCCTGATAGAGCAGGGACACCTCTCGGATAAAGAGCTTGTCCGACTGGAGCGAATGCGTCAACGACAGGACGATGGCAGCTCCCTGACGGTGTTACTGCTGAATCTGGGCATGATATCGGAACGAGAGCTGGCCAAGTGTCTCTCCGAACTGACCCGGCTGCCGTTGACCGCCGTAGAGGAATATCCGCTTGCTCCTCCACTCGAGGACCCCCTGCCCTATCGCTTCCTGAAAGAACATCATCTGGTGCCATTGCGCCAGGACAACCATGAATTGGTGTTGGCAATGGTCGACCCCAGAGACGAGTTTTCCATTCGCGCCATGGCCATGATGTGTCAGCTACCGGTACGGGTGCAAGTGGGGGTCAGCTCGGAAATCACCGCCACCATAGAGCGTCTCTACGGCCAAGGCCAGAGCAAGATGGGGGATATCCTCTCTGCGGTACAGCAAGAGGAAGAAACCGAAGAAAGCATCGCCCAGCTCAAGGACATGGCCAGCGAAGCACCCGTTATCCGCCTGGTCAATCTGGTCATCCAGAAGGCGGTGGATATGCGCGCTTCCGACATTCATGTCGAGCCGTTCGAAAACCGGCTCAACATCCGCTACCGCATCGACGGTGTGCTCCAGCAAAGCGAAGCCCCGCCGGTGAACATGACCCCGGCCATTATCTCGCGCATCAAAATCATGGCCCGACTCAATATCGCCGAGCGACGCCTGCCTCAGGATGGCCGTATCGAACTCAGGATCCAGGGCATGGAGCTGGATATACGGGTATCCACAGTGCCCACCATGCACGGTGAAAGCCTGGTCATGCGGCTGCTCAACCGGGAAAGTGTCATTCTCGACTTCGACGCCCTGGGCTTTGCCGAGCATACCAAGCAACGCTTTCGGCAGGTTCTGAAGATCCCCCATGGCATGGTCATGGTGACCGGGCCCACCGGCAGCGGCAAGACCACCACCCTCTATACCGCCCTTAATCAGCTGAACACCACGGCGCGCAAGCTGATCACGGTGGAAGACCCGGTAGAATACCAGCTAGAGGGGGTCAATCAAATCCACGTCAAACCCGCCATCGGACTGACCTTCGCCAGCGCCCTGCGCTCCATAGTGCGTCAGGATCCCGATGTCATCATGGTGGGGGAAATGCGCGATCTGGAAACCGCCCGCATCTGCGTGCAGTCGGCGCTGACCGGGCACCTGGTGCTGTCGACCCTGCATACCAACGATGCTGCCAGCAGCGTCACCCGCCTGCTGGAAATGGGAGTAGAAGACTACCTGCTCACTTCTACTCTCAATGGGGTGATAGGGCAGCGTCTGGTGCGGGTACTCTGCCCCCATTGCAAGGAGTGCTATCAACCATTGCCCGAACTGGTGCGAGAACTGGATCTGACGCCGCTTGCCCCGGGAGAGCCCATCCAGCTGCACAGACCCGTCGGCTGTGCCCACTGTGCCGGCACCGGCTACCACGGCCGTCTGGCCATTCAGGAGCTGCTCACCATGAACGACGATATTCGCAAGCTGGTGCTGAGCCACGCCGACGCCGGCAAGATCCAGGAGGCAGCCATCCGCAGCGGTATGCTCACCATGTACAGAGACGGTCTGCACAAGGTGCTGCTCGGAATCACCCATCTCGAAGAGGTGATCCGGGTCACCCAGGAGGCATGAGGTGGCACTCTATTATTTCAAGGCGGTCAGCCAGAACGGCGAGACCCTGAAGGGCCGGCTGGAAGGACAGAACGAGCAGGCCATAGTGCAGCAACTGCAACAGAGGGGGCTGATCCCGCTCAGCGTAGAGCAGGATAGCGGCCAGCGCCATTATCTGGGTGCCGGCTGGCTGCAGCGAGGGCGCACCGGCGAGCGCCAGATACAGGCTCTGACCCAGGATCTGGCCGCCCTGCTGAAGGCCGGCATTCCTCTGGAGCGTGCCCTGGGCATCATGATAGAGGTGCGCAATCAGGCCGGTGATATTCGCCTGCTCAGCCAGATCCGCGAAGGCATTCAGCGCGGACAGGCACTGTCGGTGGTGCTGGCCGAACAGGGTGCCGGCTTTTCTCCCTTCTATCTGAACATGATCCGGGCGGCCGAAATCTCGGGCAACCTGGAGCTGGGCCTGGCCGATCTGGCGCTCTACCTGGAACGCAGTCGTCAACTCAGGGAAAAAGCCCTGTCGGCGCTGATTTACCCCATCATACTGGTGCTGGTGTCGGCGGTGTCGCTGCTGATTATCCTGACCTACGTGATCCCCCAGTTTCAGCAGTTGTTCGCCGACATGGGCCAGACCATGCCGATGTCTACCCGCATCGTCATCGGCAGCGCCGAGTTTCTGCGCGATATGGGCCCATGGCTGTTATTGGCCCTGTTGCTGGCACTGCTCGCCGGACGGCGCCAGCTGGCCCGCCCCGAGACGCGCCTGGCCTGGGACGGTTTCAAATTGCGGCTTCCCCTGGCCGGAGAGCTGATTCGTCGACTGGAGGTTGCCCGTTTCAGCCGCAGCCTGGGCACCCTGATGAAGGGGGGCGTGCCCCTGCTCAATGCACTCACCATAGCCCGCGATACCATCAACAACCGGCGGCTGGCACAGACCCTAATTGAGGCCGCCGACAGCCTGAAAGAAGGCAAGCGACTGGCCGACCCCTTGCAGGCTTCGGGCTTGTTTCCGCCACTGGCGATACAGATGATCCGGGTTGGCGAAGAAACCGGTCAACTGGAGACAATGTTGCTGAAGGTGGCCGATCGCTACGACCGGGAAGTGGAAAGTACCATACAGCGCTTGCTGACCATTCTCGAACCGGTGCTGATCGTCGGCCTCGGCGTCATCATCGCCGGCATCATCATTTCCATTCTGGTGGCTATCCTCAGTATCAACGAACTGCCCATATAGGGAGGTAAAGATGCATTACATACATAAGTCTTCTCGACTCGGCTTCACCCTGCTCGAACTGCTGGTAGTTCTGGTCATCCTCGGTCTGCTTGCCAGCCTGGTCGGCCCCCAGGTGCTGCGTCAGCTCAGTGGTTCCAAAACCAAGACCGCCGCCCTGCAGATCAGCGAAATCGGTACGGCGCTGGACCTGTACCGGCTGGAGGTGGGCCGCTACCCCACCAGCAGCGAAGGCCTGTCGGCGCTCATCAGCAGTCCGGACAACGCCCGAGGCTGGAACGGCCCCTATCTAAACAAGAAAACGATTCCCCAGGACCCCTGGGGCAACGACTATCAGTATCGCGCCCCCGGCCAGCAGGGTGAGTTTGATTTGTTCAGCCTGGGCGCAGACAACCAGCCAGGGGGAAGCGGTGAAGATCAGGACGTGGTCAGCTGGGAGTAATATGAGAACAACCGCCTTTACCCTGCTTGAACTGCTGGTGGTGCTGACCCTGGCCAGCTTGCTGATGACGGTGGTTACTCCCCGCTTCGCCGCCCTGCTGCCCGGTGCCGAACTTAAAAGCTACAGCCGGCAGACTGCCGCCCTGCTCAGACTGGCCCGCAGCCAGGCCATCGCCAGCGGAGAGGAAGTCATGCTGGAACTCGACCCCGACACCCGCTCTTCACGCATAACGGGCCAGGCAAAGCCCTCTTCCTGGCCGAAACAGATAGCAGTATCTTTCGCTGATACCGCCAATGACCCGGGGGCCAACCTCACCTTTTATCCGGATGGCAGCGCCAGCGGCGGCACCCTGCTCATCGCCGGGCGCGAGCGGCACTACCGGATAGAAGTGAATTGGTTGACCGGCAGGATACGCCTCCATGACTAGACAAAGAGGGTTTTCACTGCTGGAAGTACTGGTGGCCTTTACCATACTGACCATCACTCTGGGGGTGTTGCTCAATATCTTTTCGCTGGCCATTCGCACCACTCACTCGGCCCTGCAGCAACAAAAGGCCATGCTGCTGGCGGAGTCGAAGCTGAACGAGCTGTATGCCGACACCACACTGCAACCGGGGCGCGAGCGGGGCTGGCTCGACGAGCACTACTGGTGGGAAACCCGAATCGAGGAATTCGATACCCGGGAGCTGATGGACAACCAGTCCATGCTGCTTCCCTATCGGCTGTCGGTGGTGGTGGGCTGGGGCCAGCATGACCAGCACTATCGACTGACCACACTGCGACTGGTCAGGCAGGAGGCCAGATGAAACGGCAACACGGCTTTACCCTTCTGGAACTGGTGGTCTCCCTGACCCTGATGAGCCTGCTATCCGGGCTGATGTTCGGCGGTTTCCGCCTCGCCGGCCGGGCCTGGGAAACGGTAGGCGAGCGCAATGCCGACCACAGTGAGCAGATACAGCTGCAACTGTTTTTGCGCAACCTGCTGGAACGGGCAGAAGAACATTATGTGCATGATCACCGGCAGCTCCCGCTGCTGTCCTTCCAGGGAACCGAACACTCCCTGGTGTTTCTGGCTCCGCAACCCCGGCGACGGAGCAGCTCCGCCGAGCCGGTCTGGTTTTACCTGGCGCTGGACAGCTCGGATCCCCAGCATCCTGTGCTATCGCTCAAATCACAGCCTCTGGTTGCCGAGACAGAGGCGCAAGAACAGACTCCGCCTTTCGACTGGAACCAACTGCTGGACGACTTTCGCCAGCCGGATCTGATCCCCCCCCTGCTGGAACTGGAGATAGCCTCGTTCAGTCTGCATTACCTGCCGCCAGACGAGCAGAACCAGCCTGACTGGCAATCCGAGTGGCTGGAGCAGGAGCAACTGCCGGCCCTGATCCGCCTGCAGCTGGACCCGGACTGGCCGCCGCTGGTGGTTGCCTCCCGCCGGCACCGCTACGAGATCATGGATGAATATTAAACAAAACCGGGGCATAGCCCTGATCAGCGTGTTGTGGGTACTGCTCCTGCTGACCCTGCTGGCCACCGGCCTGTCTTTAAACAGCCGCAGCCAGGCCCAGCAAAGCGCGAACATCACCCACGGGACTCAGGTTCGCCATGCCGCCGATGCCGGCCTGCAACTGGCTCTGCTGATGCTGGCGCAGCCGGAAGAGCAGCAAATCTGGCTGGCAGACGGTAGCGCCAACCTGGTCATGCTGGACGACATCGAAATCCGGGTTGCCCTGTTCAACGAAAGCGGCCGTATCGATCTCAATGCCGCCGGCCCCGAACTGCTTGGCGGCCTGCTGACCACCGCCGGGGTCGATGACGATCTGCGTGCCCGGCTGGTGGATGCCATCATGGACTGGCGCGATGGCGACGATCTGCGCCGGCTCAACGGTGCCGAAGCCGATGACTATCTGGCCGCCGGGCTGGATTATGGTCCGGGCAATGCGCCTTTTCTGGCGGTGGACGAACTGTTGCGGGTGCTTGGCATGACCCCCGACATTTACCGGCAGATCAGGCACAGCCTGACCCTGAATAATCCACAAAACAGCATCAACCCGCTTTATGCCCCGCGCCAGGTGTTGCTGGCACTGCCGGGCACCGACGAGCTCACCGTCGATCAGTTTATCGCCGACCGGCGTCGCCGCCACGAAGAAGGTCAACCGGCACCAGCAACCGATATCTTCCCTAGGCTCTTGCTCTCCGACGACTCATCTGGAGTCAACTACACTATTTATACCGAAGCTCGAATGAACACCGTTTATCGTTACCGGCTGACAGCCAGCCTGCTTGACCATGGCGGTATACCCATTCTGGAACAGATCACACAGGCCTTCACCCCGCTGTTCATCGAGCCAGATGCTTAACGGAGATCCCTATGGATGGGGAAAAACTTACCCAGCAGCTGCACCATTACGGCCGGTTACTGTGGCAATGGCTGTCGACCTTCTGGCGCTGGTGGAGCCGGCAACTGTTCAGTCTGCTGCCCGCGTCAATCAGTCACCGTCTGCTCGCCCAGAAACAGCGGCTCTGTATTTATAACGAACAAACACATTACCGGCTGGAGCTGACCCCGCACGGCGAACAACTGCTGCTGGATGATCACGCAGAGCAGAGCGGCTTGCTGGCAGACATGCTGCGTCAGGCAGACAGCGTCCACTTGTGCCTGAACAGCCAGGACATGCTCTATACCCATATCAGTCTGCCGGCGGCAACCGCCGGCAACCTGGCCGATGTACTGCGCTTCGAGATGGATAGACATACCCCATTCAGGGCCGAGCAGGTCTATTTCGGCTATCGCATGGCCGAGCGGGATAAACAGCAGCCCCACATCCGGGTTGAACTCTTGCTGGCACCGCGCGCACAGGTGGATGCGCAGCTGACCGAGCTGAATCTGCTTGGCCTGAACCCCACTGCCCTGACCGATGTCGAGCATCCCCTGGCGCCGGTGATTCCGCTACAGGCTCCCGCCAACCTCGCCACCGGCAAGGCCCGACGACTGAAGGCCCTGCAGGGTGCCCTGGTGATGTTCATGCTGTTTTTGCTGTTCGCCGGGCCGCTTTACTACCGGCAGCACCGTATCGAGGCCCTGAGTGCCAAGCTGGAGATACCGCGACAGCGGGCAGAGCAAGCCTCGGCTCTCAAACGGCAACTGGAAGAGCTGCAGCAAAACCGGCAATTTCTGGCACGGGAAGGGGCCACCCGGGCAGCGGTATTGCCCCTGCTGGATGAACTGACCCGCCAACTCCCCGACCATACCTGGCTCAACCGCTTCGAACTGCGCAACGACAGGGTGCAACTGCGCGGCGAGTCCGCCAGTGCCTCCGAACTCATCGGCATTCTGGAAGCCTCTCCGCTGTTTTTCGATGTACGCTTCAGTTCTCCGGTAACCAATAATCCGGCCACCAACAAGGATCGTTTCGTGATCGATGCCCGCTTCGGCGAGGAGGGATCATGATCCACCTCAGTCAGCGCCAACAACAGGCGGCGGCCCTGGGCCTGCTGATCGTGGTTCTGTTGCTGGTTATCAGCCTGTTTATCATCCCTTTGTTCGGTCTGTTCTGGCAACAGAGTACCGTGATCAGGCAACTCGAAGATCGGCTTGACCGCTACCAGCAGCTGTCGTCCGAGCTGGAGCAGATCGAACAGTCACTGCAACAGCTGCGCGCAACCACCCCCGATAACGGCCTTTATCTGCCGGAACGTCGCCCCGCTCTGGCCTCGGCCTGGCTGCAGCAACACTTGAACCAGCTGGTCAGCCACAGCGGCGGCCAGCTGGTCAGTATCCAGAATGCCCAGCCCACCCTCGACAGCCCGCTGCAAGGGATCATGCTGCGGGTGCACCTGCGTAGCGAGATCGATCAACTGGTGCCCTTGCTTCATGCGATCGAATCGAGACAACCCGTCCTGTTCATTCAAGATCTGGTGATCACCGCCAATACGCGCCGCTCGCGTATCATTCGCAACAGGGGGAGCCGGCGTCAAAGCTCGAGGGTCCGAAGAAACCCTTCGCTCGATATCCGTTTCGACCTGGTCGGTTATACCCAGAAGGAGCCACTATGAAGCGCCTGCTGCTGCTCGTGCCGCTATTCTGGCTAATGAACGCCCGGGGCCAGGACAGCCAATTCCCGACCCCTGACTACCCCCCGCTCGAACAATTCGAGGAAATCAGCCAACGGCCCTTGTTTAACGATAATCGCCGACCCAGGGTCACTGAAAACAACGACGATATCGGCGCAAACGCCGCCGCCCTGCAGAAAAAGTGGCGTCTGACCGGCGTGGTATGGGAAGGTGAGCAACAGCTGGCCCTGTTCGGCGAACGTCAGGGTGAAGGACGCATGAGGCTCAAGACCGGCATGTATCTGAGTGGCGACTGGCAACTCGAAGCCATCGAACTCGACGGTGTCAGGCTCGGCGATGGCATCCAGAGCTTTCGTCTGACGCTGTGGGAGCCGAGACAGCCCCCAACCCGGAGCGTCTCCAGCAAGGCACAGCTCCTCGACAATAATACCGGTTATTTGCACGAAGCAACCACAGCACCGGATACCAAGGCTGCAGAAGCAGCCACGTCGGACGATAACAATAAACAGGGAAGTAACGGGGAATCACAATGATCGACTCACATCAGAGAAAACGGCTGCTTATCGGTGTCTCCTGCCTGCTGCTGATTGCCTGCACCACCCCCAGCGGAGACAGATCCACCCTCGACAAACCCTGGGGCCAGGCCAGAGTGACCAGCAGCTATGATCCGGTCCGGCTTCCGCCCCGTCATGACGATGGCCGCCCCGGCCCCGCCGCCACTCCAACCGGCCCGGAGACTCGCCCGGTAACCCGCTCCGAGATTTACCGCGGCACGGGCAACTTCGTCAAGCTCGGGCAGACCGGCAAGACGCCGGCGAATACCGCCGCCCCCGGTGACATTACCCTCAACTTTCAGGGGTCCGACATTGGCGAGGTGGTGAAGACCATTCTTGGAGATATTCTGCAGCTTAACTATTCGCTGGACGAAAGAGTGCGCGGCCAGGTCTACCTGCAAACCAACAGCCCCATCGGGAAAGAAGCTCTGCTGCCCACCCTGGAAAGCCTGCTGCAAACCCACGGTGCCGCCCTGGTGCACAGCAATGGCCTGTTTACCGTGCTGCCCACCACCGAAGTGCATGCCTCCATGCTGAACCCTCAGCTGACCCCTACCGCCGCGCGCGGTTATCAGATGCTGATTTTACCGCTGCGTTATATCGGTGCCCGGGAAATGGAGAAAATTCTCGAGCCGGTCAAGCCCCGCCAGGGGGCCATGATGATAGACGACAGACGCAACATGCTCACCCTGGTCGGCAGCCGCGACGAGCTGGTCAACATTCGCGACACCGTCAACCTGTTCGATGTGGATCAGCTGCGCGGCATGTCGGTAGGCCTGTTTCGGCTGCAGGCCAGCAGCGCCGACGTAATCGCCAGCGAACTGCAGGCAATTTTCGGTGACCAGGCCGAGGGCCCCCTGGCCGGCATGGTGCGTTACCTGCCCATTGAACGGCTCAATGCCCTGCTGGTGATCACGCCGCAGGAAAGATACCTGACCGACGCCCGGGTGTGGATAGAACGGCTGGACAGGGCCGAAAACCCGCGCGGACTGAACATGTATGTGTATCACGTGCAAAACGGCAGAGCCGATCATCTGGCTACCCTGCTCAACCAGCTGTTCGACAGCCAGCGACGCAACCGCGGCGAAGCGCCATCCCAGCCCTCGAGCAACAACCCGGAAGAAAGCGGCACTCCAATCCAGATCCCGACCGGCATCAACGCCGCCAACCTGGACGTGGGTGAAGTGAGCGTGATTGCCGACACCGAACGCAATGCCCTGGTGGTAATGGCCGCCAGCGCCGACTACCAGAAGGTGGAACAGGCGATCAAGCGACTGGATCAGCTGCCGCTGCAGGTGCTGGTGGAAGCCACCATTGTAGAGGTCAGTCTGGAAGACGAGCTGCGCTACGGATTGCAGTGGTTCTTTAAAAACAGCCTGGGCGGCGGTCGCAGCGGTGTGGGAGCCATTGGTTCATTGCCCATCCCCTCTCCCTTCGACGGCGGTCTGGTCGCCAGCGCCAGCTACGAGGTATTCAACGCCAGCGGGACCCGTGCCCTGCTCACCGCCCTGGCCAACGACTCCAAGGTCAACGTGATTTCCTCTCCCACGCTGATGGTGCTGGACAACCAGAAGGCACTGATCCGGGTGGGCGATCAGGTCCCCATTCGTACCTCGGAAACCACCAACCTCAACAGCGATGTCGGCAACGTGACCAGCACCATCCAATACCGAGACACGGGCGTGTTGCTGGAAGTGACGCCCCGGGTCAACGCCGGCGGCATGGTGGTGCTGGAGCTGATTCAGGAGGTGAACGACGTTGCCACCACCACCAGCTCCAATATTCAGTCCCCCACCATCACCCAGCGCAAAATCGATACCCGGGTGGCGGTGCAAAGCGGCGAAACCCTGGTATTGGGCGGACTGATCCGCGAGAACAAGTCCCAGGACAGCCAGGGGGTGCCCGGTTTGCGCCACGTCCCTGTGCTGGGCTGGCTGTTCGGCAGCAGCGGCACCAATGTAAGACGCACCGAGCTGGTGGTGCTGATCACCCCCACTGCCGTAGCCAACCCGGCCGACGCCCGCGCCGTTACCCGGGAATATCGCCGCAAGCTGCAGCAGGTGGCGATGTAATACCCGAATTGCAACCGTCAACCCTCGGTGAGCAAGGAAGCAGCCCGGGATAGTCCATAGCTTCTATAGTAATGAGTATCTGTACCCAGGGATGGTCATCATGTACGACACTTATTTCGGCCTCAGCGAACTGCCTTTTTCCATTGCGCCCGATCCGCGTTATCTCTACCTCAGCCAGCAACACAGAGAGGCGCTGGCCCATTTGCAGTACGGGCTCGCCTGCCCGGGCGGCTTTGTGCTGCTGACCGGTGAGGTGGGTACCGGTAAAACCACAGTGTGTCGCTGCCTGCTGGAACAGATTCCGGACAACACGGATCTGGCCTTTATTATCAATCCCGGCCACTCGGTCAGGGAGCTGCTGGCCGCCATCGCGCAGGAGCTGGAAATCAAGGTGGCGGCATCTGCCAATGCCAGACAGCTGACCGATGCCATTCATCATCATCTGCTGGACGCTCACGCCAAGGGGCGTCAGACGGTGTTGATCATCGACGAGGCTCAGAGCCTCTCCATAGACCTGCTGGAGCAGGTCCGGCTACTGACCAACCTGGAAACCGACACCCACAAGTTGTTGCAGATTATTCTGCTGGGGCAACCTGAGCTGGCCGACACGCTCAGGCAACCCGAGCTGCGCCAGCTGTCGCAACGGATCACCGCTCGCTATCACCTGTCGCCTCTTACCTTTACCGAGATGAAGGCCTATATCGCCCACCGGTTGTCGGTGGCGGGTGTAGCAGCGACGCTGTTCCGGCCCAACAGCCTGCGACGGCTGTATCGCCTGACCGGCGGTGTGCCCCGGCTGATCAATGTGATCTGCGATCGGGCCTTGCTGGGGGCCTATGTACAAAGGTTGCCCCGGGTCGATCTGGGCACACTAAACCGTGCCGCCATTGAAGTACTTGGAACGGCACCTGACCGCCGAGGCTGGTGGCTCGCCACGGCCGCCGGTCTGCTCGCCCTGGCGGTTGCCGGTGGCTGGCTCGCCCAGTCAACCTGGCCTGTCGGCGATAATCTGGCCAGACTGACCGCCATGGTATCTGGCGATATCGCTCCCCGGTCACTGAGCATAGAGCAGGACGAGCCTGCCATCGCCTCCCCTACCTCGGGTGCAGAGCCGCCCTCGCCGGCTCTGCCCATCTCGACACCCGAACCTCCGGTAGTGGAGCCAGAGCTTCCGTTATCGACGCCAGAACCCCAGGCATCGCAACAGGTCAGCCAGCTTCTCGAACCCGCACCGGCTGCCCCTGCTCATCATAACGACTCTACTACACGGCAGGATCTCTGGCACTGGCCTGCCGCCTTAACGACCGACTTGAGCCAGGCGATGGCATACCGGCATCTGTTTGCGCTCTGGGGGCTCGATTACGAACCGACGGAACACCCGGTGGTCTGCCCCTTCGCTCGCCAGCATCAACTTGAATGCGCCTTTCAGGATGGCGATCTCGCCACCGTTCAACGGCAGAATCATCCGGTTATCTTCCGGCTCGAACACCCGGCCAAGGGAGCCGTTTATGCCACCCTGACCCGTATCCATGACCAGTGGGCAGAGCTGATGGTCGGCGGCCGGCTCAAGCGCATTTCATTGGCAGAGCTGGCCGCCAACTGGCCCAATAACTACGTCTTGCTATGGCAACTGCCGCCGTATTATCAGGCGCCACTTCGTCCCGGTAGCAGAGGTGAAACCGTCGCCTGGCTGGAACTGCAACTGGCCCGTTGGCAGGGGCGAGCGCCGCGCAGGCAACAGAGATACTACGACAAGCTACTCGCCGGTGATGTCCGGGCATTTCAACGCAGCAAGGGGTTGACCGCAGACGCCGTTTTTGGACCACAAACCGGTATTTATCTCAGCGCCAGCCTGCTGACCAACCTGCCCAGGCTCACCGGCCCACAGGAGCTCACCAGTGTCATACATCCTTGATGCGTTGAAACAGTCGGAACACCGGCGAACTCGACAGACACCAACGAAAGGAGTCGTCATTCAGGCCGCCTTCCCCGCCGCCGAGCCGGCCCCCCGCTATCGGCACCGGTTATGGTGGCGACTGGCCTGCCTGCTGCTGGCGCTGATGCTGGGATATGGCCTGGGCAACATAGGATCAAACTGGCTGCAACCCCCGCCGCTAGCCACTCGGGTACCCGGCCCCTCCGCTGGCTCTGCGCCCCCAGAGGAGACGACACCCGCGCAACCGACCAGCACGAGGGTCACGACGACGACCAGCATACCTATAGTCATGGACTCCGCCCCGGTGCGCATCTTGCTGGAGGAGCCTCCTGCATTGATCATCCAGCCCCCTCCGGGAGCCCGCACGGCTGCGGCTCCCGCCCCCGTGATAGGCAGTCCCAGACCCATGATACCGCCTACGCCCGTCTCCACTCCCGAGCCCGGCTTCGACCCGGGAGTGCCGGATCTGCGCGAGCTGCCAGCCAGCATTCGGGCCAAACTGCCCACCTTGATGCTGTCGGTTCACATCTACTCGGCCACCGCCAGCAACCGGATGGCCAGCATCAATGGCCAGATGCTGCGGGAAGGCCAGCAACTCGGGGCCCTGCGGCTAGAAAGCATCACTCCCAGGGGCGTTATTCTGAATATTGAAGGGCAAGAATTTCATTTGAAGTCTGTCGGGGAATAAACAAGCGATTCGGCCATCCCGGAGCAACACTGATATCCCCATTCAGGGCCGATTTCGGCTTTGTAATACGCATATTCAATACCGCCGTCCTCCCCGGATGGTGCTAAAATTGGCGCCATTGTCTTTATCGAGGAACGATATGAGTCACTTCACCCTCTTGGTAGGTTCAACACTGGGCTCTGCTGAGGATCTTGCCGACGAGCTGGCGGAGATCCTGAATAACCGGGGTCATCACACTGTTATTCACACTTCTCCCCAGCTTGATCACATCTTGATCAAGCCGGAGCACTACTTGCTATTGATCAGCTCGACTCACGGAGCGGGTGATCTGCCCGATAATATTCATCCCCTGTATCTGCAGCTCACCCAACAGCGGCCAAATCTGGCAGGACTTCAATATCTTGCAGTTGGTTTGGGAGATTCTGCTTATGATACCTTCTGCCATGCCATACAAACCCTGGATGATCAGTTCATTCAGCTGGGTGCGACGCGGGTAGCAGAACTGCTCACCATAGACGTCAGCCTGCAGGATCCTCCCGAGGTGATCGCCGAAAAATGGCTCGATCACTGGCTATCCCAACGCTAGATCCTCGCTTTTCCCTTGTAATTTCGGATCCGACCCGGGTTGGATCCCAAGCACGATAAAATTCTTTCCACCAAGTTATCAACAGATCCCGCCTGCAGATCTCCCCGCCGATCAGACACACAAAAAAGCAGCCCTGTGCATAACCATGGTTGAATCCGGTGTTAAACCTATAGTTATCCTCTTAACGAAATAAATCACCCCGGGCATCTGTGGATAAGTAACCTAGTTACCCACTGGCTCAAGGTCAGCTGTCTCGAGGTTGTACACAGCTATCGATCATCCTTAAGCTCATGATCTTAAAGATCAAAAAGCGCTTATTAACAGAAAAGGATCTCCCTAATAATAGATCTAACAGAAGATCTCTCTAGAGATCTAAGATCTATTAAGCACGACCAAGATCCTCTCGATCGCATTTCCATCCCATCGATAAAACAGCTAAAATGATCGTCCTTCGGGATCCTTACACCTGCTTGTCTCAAGAGTATCTGTTATGCACTATGAAGAATCATTTGACGTCATCGTCGTTGGCGGTGGCCATGCCGGCACAGAAGCCGCCGCTGCAGCCGCACGAATGGGGGCAAACACCCTGTTGTTAACCCATAACATCGATACTCTGGGACAAATGTCGTGTAATCCTGCCATCGGCGGTATCGGTAAAGGGCACCTGGTCAAAGAGATCGATGCCCTGGGCGGGATCATGGGCATGGCAGCCGATAACGCGGGGATCCAGTTCAGAACCCTGAATGCCTCAAAAGGCCCGGCAGTGAGGGCAACTCGTGCCCAGGCGGATCGTCAGTTATATCGTCTCGCGGTGAGAACCCGACTGGAAAACCAGCCTAATTTAAAGATCTTTCAACAAGCCTGTGACGATCTGATCCTGGAAGGCGAGACCGTGGTGGGGGTCATTACACAAACCGGCCTCAAGTTTCGTGCAAAAACCGTGGTATTAACCGTAGGAACCTTTCTCAATGGCCTGATCCATATCGGCATGGATAACTACAAAGGCGGTCGAGCCGGTGATCCACCGTCGATCTCTCTTGCCCAGCGCCTGCGTGAACTGCCGCTGCGGATCGATCGACTGAAAACCGGTACCCCTCCCAGAATTGACGCTAACAGCGTGGATTTCTCGGTGATGCAGGTACAACCAGGGGATAACCCAACGCCGGTGTTTTCCTTTATCGGCAGTCGTGACGATCATCCCAGACAGATCCCCTGTTACATCACGCACACCAACGAAAAAACCCATGAGGTGATCCGCAACAACCTGGATCGAAGCCCCATGTACGGTGGCGTGATCGAAGGCGTCGGACCCAGATACTGCCCGTCGATCGAAGACAAGATCATGCGTTTTGCCGACAAGACCTCTCATCAGATCTTCGTTGAGCCGGAAGGCCTGACCAGCACAGAGCTGTATCCCAATGGCATTTCCACCAGCCTGCCGTTTGACGTGCAGCTGGCGATCGTGCGTTCGATCAAGGGCTTTGAGCAGGCTCACATCATGCGCCCGGGTTATGCCATCGAATACGATTACTTCGATCCGCGGGATCTGAAGAGCAACATGGAAAACAAGTGTCTGCACAACCTGTTTTTTGCCGGCCAGATCAACGGGACCACCGGCTACGAAGAAGCCGCGGCCCAAGGCTTGCTGGCAGGTTCGAATGCGGCTCTGCGCGCCTTCGATAAAGACGCCTGGTCTCCACGCCGCGATCAGGCCTACATGGGCGTGATGATGGATGATCTTTCCACCCTGGGTACCCAGGAGCCCTACCGCATGTTTACCAGCCGCGCCGAATATCGGTTGTTGCTGCGTGAAGACAACGCCGATATTCGCTTAACCGAAGCGGGTCGCGAACTCGGTTTGGTGGATGACCACCGTTGGGCCTTGTTCTGTGACAAGATGGAGCAGATCAGCCAGGAAACCCAGCGCCTGCGAGATAATTGGGTCAGCCCCACTCACGAGGTCGCCCCTGCGTTGAACGCCTTGCTGAAGTCACCGTTGAGCAAAGAGCATACCTATGAAGAGTTGCTGCGCCGGCCCGAGCTGGATTATCAAACCTTGATGTCCGTTGATGGAATCGGCCCGGGGATCGAGCATGAACAAGCGGCCGAACAGGTAGAAATTCAGATTAAATATGCCGGTTACATCGAGCGACAGAAAGGCGAAATTGAAAAGCACTTGCGCAATGAGCATACTCGTTTGCCTCTGGATCTGGACTATAACGAAGTACCGGGTCTGTCTCATGAAGTGATCGGCAAGCTCAACCAGGCCAAGCCGGAAACCCTGGGCATGGCATCGCGCATTTCCGGTGTTACGCCGGCGGCAATTTCCATATTACTGGTTCACTTGAAAAAACGTGGCTTGCTGCGTAAGTCTGCATAAGACATTGGCGTAAAAGAGTAAAAATGAACGATCAATTAAAAAGTACTTTGGCGCGTTTGCTGGCTCAAACCGAGCTGGCCGTGTCTGACGAGCAGTGTGAGCAGCTGGTGACACTGGTGACGCTGCTCGATAAATGGAATAAAGCCTTCAACCTCACCTCGGTGCGAGATCCGCAGGCCATGGTAGGCCGGCATATGGTCGATAGCCTGGTAGTGAGTCCTTACCTGCAAGGGCGGCGCTTTATCGATGTGGGGACCGGCCCCGGCCTGCCTGGTTTGCCACTGGCCATCATCAATCCCGACAAGCAGTTTGTATTGCTCGACAGCCTGGGCAAGCGCATTCGCTTCATCCGCATGGTGATCCATCAGTTAGGGCTTACTAACGTGGTGGCGGTACAAAGTCGTGTTGAAGACTATGTGCCCGAGCAAAAGTTTGATGGCGTGCTAAGTCGGGCCTTTGCTTCGCTGAATGACATGGTAAGCTGGTGCGCGCATCTGCCCGAGTCCGATGGCCTGTTTCTGGCATTAAAAGGACAATATCCGGAGCAGGAGTTACAATCATTACCTGCTCATCTCGCATTGGATCGGGTTTATCCCCTCACCGTGCCCGAGCAGGACGGAGACCGCCACCTGGTGGTCATAAAGCAAGCTAGCTAGTCAGTCAGTAGAGGTATTCGGTGGGAAAAGTCATTGCCATTGCCAACCAGAAAGGGGGCGTGGGTAAAACCACAACCTGTGTCAATCTGGCGGCATCCATGGCCGCAACCAAGCGCAAGGTACTGGTGATAGACTTGGATCCTCAGGGTAATGCCACCATGGCCAGCGGTATCGACAAATACCAGGTGGCTAATACCGCCTACGAGTTGTTGGTGGATGAAGTACCCATCGATCAGGTCGTCGAGCGGGAGACCAGCGGGGGCTACCACCTGATTGCCGGCAACGGCGATGTGACGGCCGCCGAAATCAAGCTGATGGAAGTGTTTGCCCGCGAGGTGCGGCTGCGCAACGCCCTGGCGCCGGTTCGTGATTATTACGATTATATTTTTATCGACTGCCCCCCTTCCCTGAACTTGCTGACCGTGAATGCCATGTCGGCCGCCGATTCGGTCTTGGTTCCCATGCAGTGCGAATATTTCGCCCTCGAAGGGCTGACCGCGCTGGTTGATACCATCAGCAAGCTGGCTGCGGTCGTGAACCCAGACTTAAAAATAGAAGGCATATTGCGGACCATGTTCGATCATCGAAACCGGTTGTCGAATGAGGTGTCCGATCAGCTTAAGTCCCATTTTGGTGACAAGGTGTATCGCACCGTGATCCCGCGCAACGTGCGCCTGGCCGAGGCTCCCAGCTTTGGTCAAGCGGCCATGTATTACGATAAATCCTCTCTGGGTGCTAAAGCCTATCTGGCGCTGGCCGGTGAAATATTGCGCCGAGAAGAGCTGGCTGTCAGCACCAATGAATCTTCGGAACAACTAGCATGACTATAAAACGACGTGGTTTGGGTAAAGGACTCGATGCTTTGCTCAGTACCAGTTCGGCCGCGAATCTGCGTCAGCACCAGGCCGACACTCACTCTCAGCCGGTTGCCAATGGTGACTTGCTAACCCTGGCGTTGAACGAGTTGCAGCCAGGGCAGTTTCAGCCGCGTCGTGATATGTCACAGGTGGCGCTGGAAGAGCTGGCGACCTCCATTCGCCAGCAAGGCATTATTCAGCCTATCGTGGTACGGCCACTGGCTGCAGGTGGCTATGAAATTCTGGCCGGAGAGCGGCGCTGGCGTGCGGCGCGTATTGCCGGCCTGGATCAGGTGCCCTGTCTGATCAAGGAAGTGGCTGATAAAGAAGCCATGGCCATCGGTCTTATCGAGAATATCCAGCGCGAAGATCTCAATGTCATGGAAGAGTCCCGTGCCCTGGCGCGACTGATCGAAGAGTTTGGCTTTACCCATCTTTCGGTAGCCGAGGCGGTGGGCAAGAGCCGCAGTACCGTCTCCAACCTGCTGCGCCTTGCCCAGCTCAACGATGACGTCAAACAGCTGGTTGAGCATGGCTCGCTGGAAATGGGCCATGCCCGCGCCTTGTTGGCCATTACCGGTGAACAACAGACCGAGCTGGCTCGTTTGGTGGCACAAAAAGGCCTCACGGTTCGCGAAACCGAAAAGCTGGTCAAGCAGGCGCTCACTCCCAAAAAAGAGCCGATAGTCCAACCCAGATCCTTGCTGATGAGCCAGCTTGAACAGGAAATGGGGGAAAAACTGGGGGCTAAGGTAGAAATCAAGTCGACACACAAAGAGAAAGGCAAGTTGGTTATTTCATACAACTCTTTGAATGAGCTAGATAAAATCAGCCATTTCTTTGGTATTAACGACGAACCTGAAGTGTAACCACTAAAAAAATGTTCAATCAGTTAAACCCGTGGTAACAGGTCGGAAAAACCGTCGTTAGCCTGCGAAAATAAGGGCTAACGACAATTGCTTTTACGCGGGGCACGGGTATAATTTGACCTGCTTTTTTGGGGCTTAACTGACAACACCTAGTGTGTGGCCAATAAGCCCCTAACTGTATCGGGAGTTTTTGTGAAACAAATGAAGCGGCACCTGAGCGACAAGCAACTGGCGCTGGTGAGTTTGTGTTGTCAATTACTCCTGGTAGTGGCAGTCAGCACGCTGTTTTTTTACATACAGGGTGAGGCTGCCGCTCGTTCTGCCCTTATTGGGGGCGGAATCTACTGGGTTCCCCAATGTTTATTCAGCGTACGAGTGCTGGCGTTTAACGCCAAGCAAGCGACGCCAGATAGCGTTGTGGCGGACTTTTACAGCGGAGCTGGGATTAAGTTTGGCAGTACTATCTTGTTGTTCGCGGTAGTACTCAAGTACATGGAGGTGGCTCATGCTCCTCTGTTTACGGCTTACGCCTTAGCATTGCTGATGCAGTGGATTATTTCGTTCACTCTCAACAACCGTTACTAGGAAAACACATGGCTGCAACAGGAGATGTCTTAACTTCCCAGGATTATATCTCTCACCATCTGGCTCACTTGCAGATTGGTTCGGGTTTTTGGGCGTTAAATATCGATTCTTTGCTTGTTTCCGTTGTCCTGGGAATACTGTTCTTGTGGCTGTTCCACAAGGTTGCCACTCGTGCAACCAGTGGTGTGCCGGGCAAGTTGCAATGTGCCGTTGAGCTGTTGGTTGGCTTCGTAGACACCGCCGTTAAAGACGTCTTCCATGGCAAAAGTAAGTTAGTGGCTCCTTTGGCACTAACCATTTTTGTCTGGGTGTTCCTGATGAACTTAATGGACTTGCTACCCGTCGACTTCCTGCCTTATGGCGCACAATTGCTGGGTGTTCCTTACCTGAGGGTTGTTCCTTCCGCCGATGTTAACATCACCATGTCCATGGCATTTGGTGTGTTCTTTTTGATCATTTATTTCAGCATCAAAGAGAAAGGCGTGTCTGGCTTTGTTAAAGAGCTGACACTGCAACCACTGAATCACTGGACCTTGATCCCTGTTAACTTGGTGCTTGAGACCGTATCACTGATCGCCAAGCCTATTTCTCTAGGCTTACGATTGTTCGGTAACATGTATGCTGGTGAGATGATTTTCATCTTGATCGCCGGTTTGTTGCCGTGGTGGTCTCAATGGGCCCTTAATGTGCCTTGGGCGATTTTCCATATATTGATAATCACCTTGCAGGCTTTCATCTTCATGATTTTGTCCGTCGTTTACTTATCGATGGCATCAGAAGAGCATTAATAACAAAAGATAACAATATCTTAACAAGCAGTCGTTTAAACCGCTAATAATTGGAGAATAAAAATGGAAATCATCTACATCGCTGCCGCCGTTATGCTGGGCTTTGCTGCTATCGCTGCCTCTATCGGTATTTCTATGCTGGGTGGCAAGTTCATGGAAAGTGCTGCTCGCCAGCCAGACATGCTGCCAGCTCTGCGTACTAACTTCTTTATCGTAGTTGGTCTGGTTGACGCCATCCCTATGATTACCGTTGGTATGGCTCTGTACCTGATTTTCGCCGTTGCTGCTTAATGCCTCGGTTTATCAATCAGTCTGCTAACTATTTTAAAGGAGAGTTGCGATGAACATGAACGCAACAATCCTCGGTCAAACGATCGCGTTTATCATCTTCGTTTGGTTTTGCATGAAGTTTGTATGGCCGCCTCTTATGGGTGCCATCGAAAGTCGTCAGAAAGAAATCGCCGAAGGTTTATCTTCAGCGGAGCGAGCCAAGAAAGACCTGGCCCTGGCGCAAGATCATGCAACCGAACAGTTGAAAGAAGCCAAGCTGCAGTCAGCTCAAATTGTAGAGCTGGCGAACAAGCGCAAGGCCCAGATCGTCGAGGATGCTACACGTGAAGCTCAGGCTGAGCGTGAGAAAATTCTGGCACAGGCCCAGGCCGAAGTTGAAGCCGAACGCAATCGTGTCAAAGAGGAACTGCGTAAGCAGGTTGCTGCTCTTGCCCTTGTGGGTGCAGAGAAGATCCTTGAGCGTCAGATTGATGCCGCTGCTAATAGCGACATTGTTGAGAAAGTAGTAGCTGAACTGTAAGGGACATAGAGCTATGGAAATGAAAACCATTGCTCGCCCCTATGCCAAAGCAGCTTTCGATTTTGCCGTTGAGAATAAAGCGGTTGATAACTGGTTAGCCATGTTGAGTTTTGCCGCCACTGTGGTGAAAAACAAAAAAATGGACGACGTTATCAACGGCAATCTGAACGCGGAAAAGATGGCCGACGTGTTTTTGGCTGTCTGTGGCGAACAGCTCGATGAGCAAGGCCAGAACCTGATAAAGGCGATGGCCATAAACGGACGCTTGAGTGTGTTGCCAGCAGTGGTACAGGAATTCGCCGAATTAAAGGCTGAACTGGACCGGGCAGTAGAGGCCAAAGTGGTATCTGCTACCAAACTGACCAAGCAACAAATGGCCAAGATTCAAGCCTCACTTGAAAAGCGACTCGATCGCAAGGTGAAGCTGAATTGCAGTGTCGACAAGAAACTGATGGCCGGCATTATTATTACAGCCGGTGATTTGGTAATCGACGGAAGTGTTCGGGGCAGGCTGTCCCGCTTGGCTGAAACGCTGCAATCTTGATTGGGGAATAGAGCATGCAACTGAATTCAACTGAAATTGCCGAGCTGATAAAACAGCGTATCGAGCAATTCAACGTTGTCAGTGAAGCACGAAACGAAGGTACTATCGTCTCTGTAAGTGACGGTATCATCCGTGTTCACGGCCTTGCTGATATCATGCAAGGTGAAATGATTGAACTGCCAGGCGGCCTGTACGCCCTGGCATTGAACCTGGAGCGTGACTCCGTAGGTGCCGTGGTAATGGGTCCGTATACGGATCTGGCCGAAGGCATGAAGGTTCGTTCTACCGGCCGTATCCTGGAAGTTCCAGTAGGCCGCAACCTGCTGGGCCGAGTGGTTAACACCCTGGGTGAGCCTATCGATGGTAAAGGTGCAATCAACACTGACACCTTTTCACCAGTAGAAGTAATTGCGCCCGGCGTTATCGACCGTCAATCGGTAGATGAGCCACTGCAAACTGGCTATAAAGCCGTTGATGCCATGATCCCAGTGGGTCGTGGTCAGCGTGAGCTGATCATCGGTGACCGTCAGGTAGGTAAAACTGCCCTGGCCGTTGATGCCATCATCAACCAGAAAGATTCTGGCGTTAAATGTGTGTACGTGGCCATCGGCCAGAAAGCGTCCACCATCTCTAACGTAGTGCGCAAGCTGGAAGAGCATGGCGCCCTGGAAAACACCATAGTAGTAGTGGCTTCTGCCTCCGAATCTGCTGCCCTGCAGTACCTGGCTCCCTACTCTGGTTGTGCCATGGGTGAATTCTTCCGTGACCGCGGTGAAGATGCACTGATCGTATACGATGACCTGTCCAAGCAGGCTGTTGCTTATCGTCAGATTTCTCTGCTGCTGCGTCGTCCGCCAGGTCGCGAAGCTTACCCAGGTGACGTTTTCTATCTGCACTCCCGTCTGCTTGAGCGCGCATCTCGCGTGTCTGCCGACTACGTAGAAAAGTTCACTAATGGTGAAGTGAAGGGCAAGACCGGTTCTTTGACCGCACTGCCAATCATCGAAACCCAGGCTGGTGACGTGTCAGCTTTCGTACCAACCAACGTGATTTCTATCACCGATGGTCAGATCTTCCTGACCACCGAACTGTTCAACTCGGGCATTCGTCCTGCTGTTGATCCGGGTATCTCCGTATCCCGTGTTGGTGGTGCTGCACAGACCAAGCTTATCAAGAAAGTGTCGGGTGGTATTCGTACCGCTTTGGCTCAGTATCGCGAACTTGCAGCCTTTGCCCAGTTCTCTTCCGATCTGGATGAAGCCACGCGCAAGCAGCTGAATCACGGTCAGAAAGTAACCGAGCTGATGAAGCAGAAGCAATACCGCCCCATGTCTGTTGCTGAACAGGGCCTGGTGCTGTTTGCCGCCGAAAACGGTTATCTGGACGACGTTGAGTTAAACCTCGTGACTACGTTCGAAGCTGCCCTGCTCGCTTATGCCAATTCAGAGTACGCCGCCCAAATGGCGGAGATCAACGAGAAAGCGGATTACAACAAAGATGTTGTTGCCCAGCTTACTGCGTTGCTGGATAGCTTCAAGGCTACCCAGTCCTGGTAACCATGTGGCAGCGTTTGCTGCCACCTGAATTGGAGAAGCGACATGGCCGGCGCAAAAGAAATACGTAGCAAGATCGGGAGTGTTAAAAACACTCAGAAGATCACCAGCGCTATGGAGATGGTGGCCGCCTCGAAAATGCGCAGAGCGCAGGATCGAATGGACCACAGCCGCCCATACGCTGAAACCATACGCAAGGTGATCGGTAACGTCGCGCAAGGGAACTTGGAATACAAGCATCCCTATATGGAAGACCGTGAGGTTAAGCGCGTTGGGTTTATTATTATCTCAACCGATCGGGGCCTCTGTGGTGGCTTGAACATTAACCTGTTCAAACAAGCCATGACTGAAATGAAAGCATGGTCTGATCAAGGCGTAGGCATTGATCTGGGCCTGATCGGTAGCAAGGCGGTGAGTTTCTTCAACCGCTATGGCGGTAAAGTAATCGCACAGAAGAGCGGCCTGGGTGATAACCCATCGCTGTCTGAGCTGATTGGCTCCGTCACCGTGATGCTTGAGGCGTACAATACGGGTGAGATAGACAGGCTGTATCTGGTGTACAACAAGTTTGAAAACACCATGGTTCAGGCACCCAAAGTCGATCAACTGTTGCCCTTGCCCGCAGCGGAAGAAAGTGTTGCCACCCACAGCTGGGACTATCTCTATGAGCCGGATCCCAAGTCATTACTGGACAAGCTGCTGGTACGTTTTGTGGAAGCACAGGTGTATCAGGGCGTGGTAGAAAACCTCGCCAGTGAGCAGGCTGCACGTATGGTGGCAATGAAAGCTGCTACCGACAACGCCGGTGACCTGATCGACGATCTGCAATTGGTGTATAACAAAGCCCGTCAGGCTGCGATTACCCAAGAGCTGAGTGAGATAGTTGCAGGAGCCGGTGCCGTATAAGGCAAGGGTATTCAAAGGTTTAGAGGATTTGACATGAGTAAGGGTATCATAGTCCAAATCATCGGCGCCGTAGTAGACGTAGAATTTCCGCAAGATGCGGTTCCTCGCGTATATGAAGCGCTGAAGATCACGACTGAAGGCCAGAGCCAGGGCTTAGTTCTGGAAGTTCAGCAGCAAATCGGCGGCGGCGTTGTTCGCTGTATCGTCATGGGTTCCTCCGACGGCTTGCGCCGCGGTCTGGAAATCGAGCGCACCAATGATCCAATCAAGGTACCGGTAGGTACTTCGACTCTGGGTCGTATCATGGACGTGCTGGGTAACCCTATCGATGAAAAAGGTGCTATCGGTGAAGAAGAGCGTTGGTCTATCCACCGTTCTGCGCCTAGCTACGAAGAGCAGTCAAACAGCTCCGAGTTGCTGGAAACCGGTATCAAGGTTATCGATCTGGTTTGTCCGTTCGCCAAAGGCGGTAAAGTTGGTCTGTTCGGTGGTGCCGGTGTTGGTAAAACCGTAAACATGATGGAACTGATCCGTAACATCGCCATCGAGCACAGTGGTTACTCTGTATTCGCCGGTGTAGGTGAGCGTACTCGTGAAGGTAACGACTTCTATCACGAAATGACCGACTCCAACGTTATCGACAAGGTATCGCTGGTATACGGTCAGATGAACGAGCCACCAGGAAACCGTCTGCGCGTAGCACTGACCGGTCTGACCATGGCCGAGAAGTTCCGTGACGAAGGCCGTGACGTACTGTTCTTCGTAGATAACATCTATCGTTACACCTTGGCCGGTACGGAAGTATCTGCACTGCTGGGCCGTATGCCTTCTGCAGTGGGTTATCAGCCAACACTGGCTGAAGAGATGGGTGTACTGCAAGAGCGTATTACCTCGACCAAGACAGGTTCTATCACTTCCGTACAGGCCGTATACGTGCCCGCGGATGACTTGACTGACCCGTCTCCGGCGACCACCTTCGCCCACTTGGATGCGACCGTGGTACTGAGCCGTCAGATCGCTGCTCTGGGTATTTACCCAGCGGTTGATCCACTGGACTCTACCAGCCGTCAGCTGGACCCACAGGTTGTGGGTGAAGAACACTACGCAGTAGCTCGTGGTGTACAGACTGTACTGCAGCGCTATAAAGAGCTGAAAGACATCATCGCCATACTGGGTATGGACGAGCTGTCTGAAGACGACAAGCAAACGGTATCTCGTGCTCGTAAAATCGAGCGTTTCCTGTCTCAGCCTTTCTTCGTGGCCGAAGTATTTACCGGTGCTCCAGGTAAGTACGTGTCACTGAAAGATACCATTAGTGGTTTTAAAGGTATTCTGGACGGCGACTACGACTCTCTGCCTGAGCAGGCGTTCTACATGGTTGGCTCCATCGACGAAGCTGTCGAGAAAGCCAAGAAACTGTAAGCCTCGAAGGAGAACCTGATGGCCGATTTTAACTTTCATCTCGACATTGTCAGTGCCGAAGAGCGTTTGTACTCTGGTTCTGTTAGTGCGGTGACTGTTTCCGGCTCTGAGGGTGAATTGGGGATCCGCTACGGACATGCCCCCTTGTTGACGTCGATTCGTCCTGGCCTGGTGCAATATGTTACCAAGTCTGGTCAACAAGAAGTTCTGTATATTTCCGGCGGTATGCTGGAAGTGCAGAGCAGCAGTGTCAAGGTATTAGCCGACACTGCTATTCGCGCCGAAGATCTGGATAAAGCCAAGGCCGAAGAAGCCAAACGAGCGGCGGAAGCCAAGTTGCATAGTTCCTCTCACGATGTGGACTATGCAGAAGCGGCCGCTGAACTGGCTCGAGCTGTGGCGAAACTGCGCGTGTTGCAGTTGATTAAACGATAACGTGCGTTATTCATTGCGCGTAAAAAAGCGACCTCAGGGTCGCTTTTTTTTTATAAAAAAATCAGAATGGCAGTAAAGACGGTAAGGAGTGAGGTGTGAAGCGTGAGGGGATAAAACCTGCGGCTTCAGGCTTGGTATTTACACCTCACTCCTCACGATTTACGCCTCACATAAGGTAACTAATTCTAATGACAACACAGGCAGTGATTCTGGCGGCGGGCAAGGGTACCCGTATGCGTTCTTCTTTACCCAAGGTGCTGCACCCGGTGGCAAATCGGCCCATGGTGAGCCATGTGATAGCGGCGGCATACGCCTGCGACGTAGACGGTATTCATCTGGTATATGGCCACGGTGCCGAGCAATTGCAAGCGCGCATTACCGATGCCGGTTTGAACTGGGTGCACCAGGCCGAGCAGCTGGGAACCGGCCATGCGGTAGCGGTCGCGCTGCCGGATATTGCCGATGGTGATGACGTATTGGTGCTGTATGGCGATACCCCCCTGTTACAGCCTGGGACTCTCAAGGCTCTGTTGGCCGCCAAGCCGGCCGGTGGCGTGGGGCTGCTCACCGTCAAGCTCGATAACCCCACCGGTTATGGCCGCATAGTGCGTGAAAACGACAAGGTGGTGGGCATCGTCGAGCAAAAAGACGCTAACCCCGAGCAGCTGGCCATTAATGAGGTGAACACCGGGGTGTTGGTCGCCGAGGCCGGTTTGCTGAAGCGCTGGCTGGGCGCCTTGAACAACAACAATGCCCAGGGTGAATACTACCTCACCGATATCTTCGCCATGGCTCATGCAGATGGTTGTGACATTGCCACCGTACACCCGGCCAGCACCGCCGAAGTAGAAGGCGCCAACGACCGGGTACAGCTGGCAGGGCTGGAGCGCGCCTATCAGAAGATGCAGGCCGAGCGCCTGATGCGCGCGGGCGTGACCCTGCTGGATCCGGCCCGTTTCGATTTGCGTGGCGAGCTGACCACAGGCGAAGAAGTCACCATAGATGTGAATGTCATCATCGAGGGGAGGGTGAGCCTGGGCAACCGAGTCAGCATTGGTGCCGGTGCCATCCTTAAAGACTGTGTCATCGGTGATGATGTTGTCATCAAGCCTTACTCCATTATCGAACAGGCCGAGCTGGGCAGTGCCAGCAGCGCGGGTCCCTTCGCGCGTCTGCGCCCGGGTGCGGTGCTGGCCGAAGATGCCCACGTTGGCAACTTCGTGGAAATGAAGAAAGCCCGACTGGGCAAGGGCTCCAAGGCCGGCCACCTGAGCTACCTGGGGGATGCGGAGATAGGTGAGGGCGTCAACATAGGTGCCGGCACCATCACCTGCAACTACGATGGCGTGAACAAGTTTCAAACCATCATCGAAGACGGCGTCTTCGTCGGCTCCGACACCCAGCTGGTGGCCCCGGTACGCATCGGCAAGAACGCCACTCTGGGGGCCGGCAGTACGGTCACCAAGGACGTGGCCGCCGACGAACTGGTGATCACCAGAGTGCGTCAGCGTCATATTGCCAATTGGCCCCGGCCGGTGAAGAAAAAGTAACTGCCTTGTGAGGGGTGAGGGGAAAAAAGTGAGGAGTAGTGATAATACTGCACACCCGCTTTACCCTCACCCCTCACCCCTCACTATCTTTGTAACTATCGATTGATCCCTTATCTTTTGATCTGCTAGCATTAAGTTTCAAATCGAAACCTAGATCAGTCATGTCGAAACGAAATACCCAACAACGTCGTCATATTATCGTCGCCTTGCTCGGCGAGCAGGGTGAAGTGACGGTCGACGAACTGTCGCAACGCTTTGAAACCTCCGAAGTCACCATTCGCAAGGATCTGACCGCCCTGGAGAAAAGTGGCCTGCTGCTGCGCCGCTATGGCGGTGCCGTGCCGGTGCCCAAAGAAATGGTGGCCGAGCGAATTGACGAGCCGGTATCCCCACAAAAGCAGGCCTTAGCCAAGGCCGCTGCCGAGCGCATTCGTGATCATAATCGCATTATTATCGACAGCGGCAGCACCACGGCGGCGCTGCTGGGGGAGCTGGGCCAGAAGCATGGCCTGGTGGTGATGACCAATTCACTGGCGGTGGCCAATGCCCTGCGCGAGCTGGAACCCGAGCCGACCCTGCTGATGACCGGCGGTACCTGGGATGCCTCTTCCGAGTCTTTTCAGGGCCAGGTGGCCGAACAGGTGTTGCGCTCCTATGATTTTGATCAGCTGTTTATCGGTGCCGATGGTATCGATCTCGAGCGGGGCACCACTACCTTCAACGAACTGACGGGCCTGTCACGGGTGATGGCCGAGGTGGCTCGTGAGGTGGTGGTGATGGTGGAGTCCGACAAGCTTGGCCGCAAAATCCCCAATCTGGAGCTGCCCTGGAGTGCCATTCATACCCTGGTGACCGACAGCGGCATAGCAAAAGCAGTCCAACAACAATTAGAGCAAAAGGGTATTAACCTGGTTATTGCCCCCGAATCCTGAGGAACGACTTATGTGTGGAATTGTAGGGGCAGTAGCCCAGCGTGATGTGGCGGAAATACTGGTGGAAGGCCTGCGCCGTCTTGAATATCGTGGGTACGACTCGGCGGGCGTTGCCATTGCCGAAGCCCCGGGCCGGTTGGGGCGTTTGCGTCGATTGGGCAAGGTGCAGGCACTGGCCGATGCCCTGGAACAGCACCCCCTGGCGGGTGGCACCGGTATTGCCCATACCCGCTGGGCTACCCATGGCGAGCCTTCGGAGCGTAATGCTCATCCCCATGTCTCCGGCGACATAGTAGTGGTACATAACGGCATCATCGAAAACCATGAAGAGCTGCGGGCCGAGCTGCAGGGCAGAGGCTATGAGTTCAGCTCCGATACCGATACCGAAGTGATTGCTCACCTGGTGCACTTTCATCGTCAACAGTGCGACTCACTGCTGGCGGCGTTGCAAGCCACGGTGAAAGAACTGCGTGGTGCCTACGGTACTGTGTTGATGGATGTGCGGGATCCCTCCCGGGTGGTGGTGGCCCGCTCCGGTTCGCCACTGGTGATCGGCCTGGGGCTGGGCGAGAACTTTATTGCCTCGGATCAGCTGGCACTGTTGCCGGTGACCCGGCGTTTCCTGTTTCTGGAAGAAGGGGACGTGGCGGAAGTGACTCGTCGCGAGATCCGTATCTTCGATACCCACGGCAATCCTGTGGTGCGTGACGAGCTGGAGTCCGATGTGACTCACGATGCGGGTGACAAGGGCGAATATCGCCACCATATGCTGAAGGAAATACACGAGCAGCCCAAGGCCATCACCGATACCCTGGAAGGCCGGATCACAGAATCGGCGGTAGTGGTGGAGTCTTTTGGCAATGGCGCGCGCGAGATCTTCGAAAAGGTCGAGCATATCCAGCTGATCGCCTGCGGTACCTCCTACCATGCGGGCATGGTGGCCCGTTACTGGTTCGAGGCCCTGGCCGGCGTGTCCTGTGATATCGAAATTGCCTCGGAATTCCGCTACCGCAAGTCGGTGGTACGCCCCAACAGCCTGCTGATCACCCTGTCCCAGAGCGGCGAGACCGCCGATACTCTGGCGGCGCTGCGTCTGGCCAAGGAATCCGGCTTCATGAGCAGCCTGGCCATCTGTAACGTGCCCGGCTCGTCACTGGTTCGGGAGTCGGATCTGGCCTTCATGACCCGGGCCGGTGCCGAAATCGGGGTGGCGTCTACCAAGGCATTTACCACCCAGCTGGCCGGTCTGCTGATGCTGGTGGCGGCGGTGGGCCGCTGTCGCGGCAACATGACAGAGGAAACCGAGACCGAGCTGGTCAGCGCACTGCGTGCCCTGCCGGGCCACATGGTCGATACCCTGGCGCTGGCCGGAGATATCGAGGTGTTGGCGGAAGAATTTGCCGACAAGTACCACAGCCTGTTCCTCGGTCGAGGCGAGCAGTATCCCATCGCCATGGAAGGAGCGCTCAAGCTCAAGGAAATCTCTTACATTCATGCCGAAGCCTATGCCGCCGGTGAACTCAAGCATGGGCCGCTGGCGCTGATCGACGCCGAAATGCCGATTATCGTGGTCGCCCCCAATAATGACCTGCTGGAAAAGCTGAAGTCCAACGTCGAAGAAGTACGGGCCCGGGGCGGTATTCTCTATGTATTTGCAGACCAGCAGGCGGGTTTCAAAGGGGATGCGACCATGCGGGTCATGCAGGTCAATCACGTGGAGGAGGCCATTGCCCCCATCGTTTACACTGTCCCCCTGCAGTTGCTGTCTTATTATGTGGCGTTAATCAAAGGCACAGATGTCGATCAGCCCCGAAATCTGGCCAAGTCGGTGACGGTTGAGTGAGTCTGCAATAAAAAGGTGAGTGCATGGGGTAGTCCCCATCAAGACGGTTAATGACAGCAAGGCCTCTGGTCCGGATGACCTAGGGGCCTTGTTTGCTTTTTGCTATCAAGTATCAGGATGATATTGGGTGCAATGGGTTAATTCCGCGTGAATACTTTTACCCGGTAGAGCAGCACCACCAGCAGCGTGATCAAGACTAACACCAGGGCTAATAACAGGTGGTAGAAATTGGTCTTTTGTAGTTGTTGAAATGCTTTGTGATCGGAAATCAGTAATAACGACAACTCGCTTGGTTCACCATTGATAAGCAGAGGTTGGTGGTTAAAGTAGTAACTTTTTATTTGTCCGTAGCGCTGTTTACTGGACAGGGCCTGATTGAACACGCTGGGTGGAGTCTCGTTGTTAATCAAGGCCGGCCCGATGGGCTTATCCTGTAACACCAGTTGTAGATTGGTGTTGTTGATCCCGTTACCCAGCAAGCTCAGCAGGGTTAAGTTGTCATTCAGTATCAGGCCACCGAACAAGCTGCCCAATACCTGCCCGGATTGACTAGACAGGACAGGATAACGCTGTATCACTGCGATCAAGGGCGAAGGCGATGGATCTAATTCAATACTGGACCACTTATTATAATAGGGAGTGTTGGTTATCAGCGACTGCAAGCTGTGCTCCAGCAAGTAAAGCGGTGAATTCATGTTGGTCCAATACTGATTTTGACGTGTCAGGATCAGCAAATCAAGGTATTCACCGTAACTGTTATGCAAGGTATTTTGTAACTGCTGCTTGGCTGCTGCTCTATCATCCTGCAGCAGTATGCTGGCCAGCTTGGGGTTTTCGGCGGTGGTGGATAAGAGATTGTCGAGCCCGCTCAGATAACTGTCCAGGCGGCTTTGCGCGCGGTCGTTAATTTCCTGCAATTGAAAGCGGATACTGTCATTGACCATGGTCGAGGTACTGGTATAAGTCAGCATGAGCAATATCATCGCCAGCAGCAATAACAGGGGTAACAATACGGTGATTGCCATTTTGAGCAGCAAGCTATTATTTCGAGTAACGGAAAGCATAATCTTTCAGGCGCTCCAGTTCTCGGGCCGAGGTGTATTTATCCACCACGGCATAATCCCCGCTGTAAGCCAGCGGAATCAAATTCGCTTTTCCTGCTTGATCCAGATGAATCGCTTCCGCCATGGCGACGCCGGTGTCGTCGTTCATGCGCATGACGGTAAGATCCAGGTGACCATTAGCCAGCGCCTCAAGCTCGGCGCTGCCTCCACCCCAGCCGTTGAGAATAATATGCTCTTCCTTGTTCAGTGTTTTTAATGCATCCATGGCACCCAGGGCGATATCCGTGGTGCAAGCATAAATAAGGTTGATATCTGGTTTGGTTGCCAGAGTTTGTAAAACCGCCTGGCTGGCCTTTTCTCGATTGATATCGGTATAAAAGGCCTGGCGCATAACATAGCCAGGCTGGTCTGCGGTCAAGCGAATAAACTCATCCCCTCGCGCGTGGCTGATATAGCCTCGCGTGCCATATAACATCAGATAGTTGACTTGCTTTCCTATCATCTTGCTGATGGCATTGGTCAAGAGCCGAGTGCCCTCTCTATGATCAAAGCCCACATAGAAGAAGGGTTGCTTGTTACCCAGGTGTTTCAGCGGCGTGGTGATATTCATCAGAATCACTTTGGGCCGCCCACGAGTCATTATCTTGTCTATTAACACTCGGTGGCGCGGGGAGTTTAACGTTAAAACAAGATAATCGGGATCCATACTCAGCGCATCGGCTAATTGCTGTTCCTGCTCTCTGTGTGTGGTTGTCGGTGGAGAGGAATAACTTTTTAAATGAAAGGGTAACCCCAGTTCCTGTAAACGGCTAATAAAGCTTTGTTTGTTTCGTAGCCAATAATCAGAAACCTGCTGATCGGGGATCAGCATGGCTACCTGTACCGGCTGGGCCCTTGATAGAGGTAAAGGTTGAGCGGCCTGGCGCACTCGAATGGAAAAATCGTCAACTAATGTTCGCTGCTCTGGAAATTTATCCAGATATTCCTGAAAAGACCAATAGTCGGCCTGCTCTCCCTGTGCCCAGGAAGGTGTCAGCGCCATGGCGAGTCCCCAAAAGAGCAATAATTTCTTTATGATCATGATGATAGCCCGACTGCTGAGCGAGAAAGCAGTAGTGATGATGAATAAACTCGTTTTTGAGCCTCCTTTTCTTGTGCCCTCGATTGGGCCGGCTCAACTCGGCATCACTTTAACATCTTTCCTTTTACCGTGCTTTTTACCAGAGTGGAAAATCCTGCCAAAACACCCATTCAGCGTCTGTTAAACTCGAGACATCGTGATATCCTGAGCCCGTTTTCCCGGCTTTTGTTCTTCTTTATCTTTATCGGTATACATCACTATGACTGTTTTTGAGAACCTGCTGGTACTTATGTTACTGGTGGCGATTAGCTCGTTTTTTTCGATATCCGAAATCGCACTGGCGGCATCACGGAAGATGAAGTTGAGACTCATGGCCAGAGACGGCGATCCCAATGCCGAAAAAGTGCTGCTGCTACAAGAGCAACCGGGTAACTTCTTTACCGTGGTGCAAATTGGTCTGAATGCGGTGGCTATTCTCGGGGGTATTTTGGGGGAGGCGGCTTTTACCCCGTTTCTTACCGATATATTGCGGGTGTTTTTTGAGGGGAGCTGGGTAGAAAAAACGGCATTTATTATGTCCTTTTTTATTGTGACCTCACTCTTTATCCTGTTTGCCGACCTGATGCCCAAGCGGCTGGCGATGATAGCGCCGGAACGTATCGCCGTGTCGGTAGTGCGGCCGATGGCGTTCTTTATTGTCGTTCTCAAGCCGCTGGTGTGGTTTTTCAATGGACTGGCCAACCTGTTTTTTCGCCTGTTCAAGGTGCCGACCATGCGCAAGGATGAAATCACACCGGAAGATATCATCGCCATGATGGATGCGGGCGCCCAGGCCGGCGTACTGCAAGAACAAGAGCATCACCTGATTGAAAATGTGTTTGATATGGAGTCACGCACCGTGACCTCGGCGATGACCACGCGCGAGAGTCTTATCTACTTTACGTTGGTTGAAAGCCAGGACAGCATCAGAGACAAGATCGCCGAACACCCTCATGCCAAGTTTCTGGTGTGTGAAGACAGTCTGGACAAGGTGATCGGCTATGTGGACTCTCGCGATATTTTGATGCAGGTCTTGCATCAGCAACCCATCTCGCTGCAAAAAGAAGGCATCATCCGTAATCCGCTGATCATTCCCGATACCTTGTCCATGTATGAGGTACTGGAGCACTTTAAAACTGCCGGTGAGGATTTTGCCATCATCATGAATGAATATGCGATGGTGGTGGGCATCATTACGCTTAAGGACGTGATGAGTATCGTCATGGGAGAACTGGTGCAGTCTCAGGAAGAGCATATAGTGTCACGGGATGCCAACTCCTGGTTGGTCGAAGGCTCGACACCACTGGAAGATGTGATGCGCGTGCTGGATATAGATGAGTTCCCTAACGATGAGAACTACGAAACCATCGCCGGCTTTATGATGTACATGCTGCGCAAGATCCCCAAACGCACCGACTTTGTCCTGCACGCCAATTATAAGTTCGAGGTGGTGGATATCGATAATTACAAGATAGACCAGCTGCTGGTGACCCGAATTGGTGCGGTAGACCCCGTGATTGAAGATAAATCGAACTGAAAATGACCGGTCTGGTGCAACTTTGAGCAGTCGATGCAAAAGGGCCGGTTTTTATCACAAAAGCCCTTGCGCTAAATCTCTCGCTCCCTATAATGCGCATCCACTGACACGGGGCAACACGCCAACGGTCACAAGGGTTTGAGAGACAGAAAATTAAGTCACTTTAAACGCTTGACGAACAATCTGGAATGCGTAGAATACGCATCCCTGACCTGAACAAGGTCAACGCTCTTTAACAACTTATCAAGCAAACTGTGTGGGCACTCGCAGGTCGTTGAGAACAAAAAATATTGTTTTTCAATGTCATGTGAAGTGCAACTAGAAATAGCAGTACATCAGATATTCATTGAGCATCAAGTCTTTAATTGAAGAGTTTGATCATGGCTCAGATTGAACGCTGGCGGCAGGCCTAACACATGC
>NZ_JBLWUK010000005.1:0-159656 GCF_048268965.1 Oceanisphaera sp. | reverse complement strand
TGTCGTGGGAGGTGGCTGTGGTGCCTCTGGTACTCAGGCTCAAAGATGAGCAGAACTTTACTGTAATTGGTATTACAAGAGTTATGCTCTTGACTTGTCGTTCCTTGTCCGTGGGTTCCGTGGATTCCGTGGCAAAAATAGGTTTAAGTGTTAGTTTTTCAACCACATCGTTATGAGGTATTACTCATTCACGAGGCCTTGCTCCAACAGTTGGCTAAGCGTCAGATGGCTGCGAAACAGGTTGGTGTCGTGGCCTTCGCGGGTGACATAGATAAAGTCGTCCTGGCCCAGGGCAATGCCTTCAAACTGACCACCTTTGTCTAATCGTAACCGCTGGCCCCGGCCTTCCTGCACACGGCCATCCTGCACCGGGTAGAGCCAAATCCAGGCAATGCGGTTCCACCAATTACGGCTATAGCCGAGCAACAGCAGGGTATTGGACTCGGCATCAAACTCGGCTCCCGTCACCAGCATCCGGGTATTCAGCCGTTGCTGGGCGCGCAGTGGCTGCAAGTCACCTGTGGTAGGCACCTTGTACAAGGCGGTGTCCTGATCGAGCCAGCGCTTGGTAAACAGCCATAACTCGTCTGCCACCCAGGTCAGGGCTTCGGCATCAAAGTTATGCTGATGGGGAGCGGGCTGAAAATGCCTTTGTTCGGCATAAGCCACCGGCAGTGACGGATGCACTCGTATGTTATTTTGCTCCAGAGTCAGCGGTAATATGGAGAGCTCACGTCGTCGACCCTTGTTGTTACCGATATCGGCGACATACAGCGTATTACCACGCACGGCTATGTCTTCCCAATCGTGATTGCCGGCGGCAACGGGCAGGCGGGCGATGAGGTCGCCATGGGCGGTCAGCATAAACAGCTCGGCGTCATTGCCGCTGTCGTTATGGCTGATAAACCCTTGCTGCCAGCGTACCAGGCCCGAGGTTTCCGATAGTCGAGTATCAAAGGTCGCCATGGCATCCAGCGCCAAGGTGGGTTCCTGCGCCGTGGCGCAGCCGCCAAGCACTACGGCCAAATATAAAGAAACAAGAATGCGCACCTGATGCTCCCGAAGATAGTGAGCCTGTGTTATAGCGTTTTTAATAACATAATCATATCGACTCGATGAAGGCCTTTATATTGAAAGGTTAACGGTGAATATCATCCGCTTTGCTTGCAACAATCACAAATTGTGAATGCCAGGTTAAATAATGGGGTGGGAGGTGACCATATTTGCATTAAATAAAAATGGTCGTGTATTTTTCTGTTTTATTTTCAACAGTTGCTCAATGTTTCAAAGGGGAAATGTTAAGCTGCCGGCAAAATGGACCATAAAATTAAATAGAGGAGAACAGAGTGACCAAGGGTGTTGCGCTGTCGGTATTTTCGTGTGTGCTGTTTGCATTTTTGTATTATTACGCCAGCCTGATGCAGCCACTGAGTGCCGAAGCGGTATTTGGCTGGCGCATGTTGCTGACCATGCCCTGCGCCGGGCTGTTTCTGCTCTATAGTGGCGACTGGAGTCTGGTAAAAGCCCTGTTATCCGAACTCAAGTCACGGCCGATATTGTGGTTGGGCCTGCCCCTGTCTGCCGCTCTGGTCGGCGTGCAGCTATGGATCTTTATGTGGGCCCCCATTAACGGGCGTGGGCTGCAGGTATCACTCGGCTACTTCATGATGCCGCTGGTGCTGGTGGTGATTGGCCGCTTTCTCTATCAGGAGCAGCCCTCCCGCTTGCAATGGACGGCGGTATTTTTTGCCGTGGTTGGGGTAGGCAACGAGCTGTGGCAGGCGGGAGGTGTCTCCTGGGAAACCCTGGTGGTGGCTTTTGGTTATCCGGCCTATTTTGTGTGGCGTCGTTGGCTGGGCAGCGATAATTTAGGTGGGCTCTGGGTCGACATGTTGCTGATAGTGCCGGTGGCCGCCTGGTTTGTGGTCTCGGTAGACCAGCCGCTGGCCGCCTTCGAACAGCGGCCCGTGCTCTGGGGGTTGGTGTTGGGATTGGGCATGGTGAGTGCATTGGCGATGGTGTGCTACATTCTGGCCAGTCGTCGTTTGCCCTTCAGCCTGTTTGGTCTGCTGGGTTATGTTGAGCCCATCTTGCTGGTGCTTGTCTCGCTGATCCTGGGCGAAACCATCAAGGCAGAAGAATGGCCGACTTATATTGCCATCTGGCTGGCCGTTGGCCTCCTGGTGCTCGAAGGCGTCAAGCAGCTATTGGCGTTCAGGCGCTATCCGTTCAGTAAAGCGCGTTAGGGGGCAGTTGACCTTTCGCGGCGAAAGCTCTCCCCAGAACACGCAAATACCCGCTATGACGACCATGCCAGCCCCTCGGCAGTCTCTACGAGTGTGGTCAGTGGGGCTGGTTCGCTTTCAAGACCCGGAAAGAGCACCGAACACGCCTGTGTCTACCGCACCCAGCCTCATGTTTGGCTGGGTATTCGGTGCTACATTTATCACCTCACTCTTAACCTTCCCCTTTCACGACTCACATCGCTCTCTTTCTTCGGTCATTCATGTATTTCGTGGCTATAAAGACGCTGGCCTTTAACCGTCAATCTGCCTGCAGAATCCACGTGAGTTATGAGATATCGATTGGTTTGTTTTTAATGAATCCTTATTGTAAATGTATGGTTAAATTGGCGTTTTCATAGTGATATCAACTGTATTGAAGGTGAATTCAGGGTGTGTTTTTCTGTCTTTATTTCATACAGTAGCTCAATATTTCAACGGAAAACTGTTAAACTGCAGCGAAATAATGGTGTACCAATAACTAGAGGAGAACAGAGTGACCAAGGGTCTTGCGCTGTCGGTATTTTCGTCTGTGCTGTTTGCATTTTTGTATTATTACGCCAGCCTGATGGAGCCACTGAGTGGCGAAGTGGTATTTGGCTGGCGCATGTTGCTGACCATGCCCTGTGTCGGACTGTTTCTGCTCTATAGTGGCGACTGGCGTCTGGTAAAAGCCCTGTTCTCCGAACTCAAGTCACGGCCGATATTATGGCTGGGCCTGCCCCTGTCTGCCGCTTTGGTCGGTGTACAGCTATGGATTTTCATGTGGGCGCCCATTAACGGACGCGGGCTGCAGGTATCGCTCGGTTACTTCATGATGCCGCTGATGCTGGTGCTGGTGGGTCGCTTCCTGTATCAGGAGCGGCCCACCCGTTTGCAGTGGGCCGCCGTGTTTTTTGCAGCCGTTGGCGTAGCCAATGAACTGTGGCAGGCGGGGGGGATCTCCTGGGAAACCCTGGTGGTGGCCATTGGTTATCCGATCTACTTTGTGTGGCGCCGTTGGCTGGGCAGCGATAACCTGGGTGGACTCTGGATCGACATGTTGCTGATCGTGCCGGTGGCCGCCTGGTTTGTGGTCTCGGCCGAACTGCCGTTTTCCGCCTTCGAGCAGCGGCCCGTGCTCTGGTTGCTGGTGCTGGGGCTGGGCATGGTGAGTGCACTGGCGCTGGTGTGCTACATTCTGGCCAGTCGTCGTTTGTCCTTCAGCCTGTTTGGTCTGCTGAGTTATGTTGAACCCATCTTGCTGGTGTGTGTCTCGCTGATCCTGGGCGAAACCATCAAGGCAGAAGAGTGGCCGACCTATATTGCCATCTGGCTGGCCGTTGGCCTGTTGGTGCTTGAGGGCGTCAAGCAGCTGGTGGCATTCAGACGCTATCGGTTCAATCAAAGGCGCTAGGCCCACATCACGCAGATGGCCGCTATAACGATCAAGGCCAGCCCCCAGTGATCCTGGCGGGCCAGCCTGGTCTTGAAATAATAAGCGGAAATGAGCAGCGTAAACAGTACCTCAATCTGGCCGAGGGTTTTAACCAGCGCCACGCTTTCCAGGCTCATGGCGGTGAACCAGCCGATAGATCCCAGGCAGCTGGAGAGACTCACCAGGGCCGTTAACTTGGGCCTTTGGAGCAGGCCGGTCAAGCTCGGCACATCGCGCCAGGCCAGCCAGCCAACCAGCAGCAGGGTTTGCAGGCCGATCACCAACAGCAATACCCAGGCCGCCGAAAAGGGAACAGCCAGCTCCAGCAGCAAGCTGGCTTCTCGTACCCACAGCGAGGTGAGGGCAAAACTCAGGCCACTGCCAACTCCAAGTAGCAGCGTCTTGGGAGAGACAAACCCGGACACGCGGCGCAGCCCGCTTAACAAACCAACCGCGATCCCCCCCACCAGCACGCCCAGCCAGCCCAAAGGGGAGAGCTGGGAGCCAAAAAATCCTGCCCCCAGCATCGCCGCCCAAATGGCCTCACTTTTTGCCAGCCCCACCCCTACCGCATAGTTGCGCAGTTGAAACAGTCGTACTATCAAGGCGGTAGCCACAATCTGGCACAGGGCGGCCCCCACCACATAGGCGGCAAACAGTACAGAAAAATGCGGTAAAGGTTGGTCGGGCTGCCAGCGATACAACAGCCATAAATAGAGGGCGGCAATGGGCCCGGCCAGAATAAAACGCGCCAGGGTGACGCTGGTGGCACCCAAATGCTGGCTAAGCTGTTTTTGAAAGGCATTGCGCCAGGCCTGCATAAAGGCCGCAAACAAGGTGAAGGGGATCCAGAGCATCAAGTTACCGTAAGGCGAGAGGTGTGAGGGAAAGTCGGTGAGGAGTAACTGAATTGACCGAGAGGGCAAGACGTGAGGGGGGAGGCGCCAAACACCTAACCTGACGGTTTGGTTTGTACGCCTCACCCCTCACGCTTGCCTCTTACACCTTACGATGTTTTTTGTTGCTGTCGTTGCTTGCGTGCCAGCTTCTCGGCGCGGCGCTGTTCGGCGGCGGCCACGGCATCGCTGCCAATATGCGCCTCGCCTCTGGCCTGTGCCAGCTGCAGCTGATATTCACGCTCGGCGTAGCGGCGCTTTTGCTCCGGAGTATGCTGATCATGACAATGAGGGCAGCTGACGCCGTGCTGAAAATGTGCATGTTGCAGGTCGTCGGGCGACAGCGGGGCACGGCAGGCCGAGCACAATTGATACTGGCCGGGTTGCAGTTGATGATCGACGGTCACGCGGTTGTCGAACACAAAACACTCGCCTTGCCACATCGACTCCTGCTCGGGCACTTCTTCCAGATATTTCAGGATACCGCCGTGCAGGTGGTACACCTCATCGAAGCCTTGCTCTTTAAGGTAGGCGGTGCTTTTTTCGCAGCGAATGCCGCCGGTGCAGAACATGGCTACTTTTTTATGCTTGTTGGCGTCCAGGTTGTTTTTAACGTATTCGGGAAACTCGCGAAAACTCTCGGTATTCGGGTTGAGTGCGCCTTTAAAGGTGCCAATATCCACTTCGTAGTCGTTGCGGGTATCCACCAGCACCACATCGGGGTCGGAGATCAGCGCGTTCCAGTCTTTGGGGGCCACATAGGTGCCCACTACCCGTTTAGGATCTATGCCCTCTACCCCCAGAGTGACGATTTCTTTCTTTAGTTTTACCTTGGTGCGATAAAACGGCTGCTCCTCGCTCATCGATTCTTTGTAATCGATACCGCTAAAGCGCGTGTCCTTGGCAAACCAGGCCTTAAGCTGGTCAATGGCCTGACGAGAGCCGGCCACAGTGCCGTTAATGCCTTCACTGGCCAGCAGCAGGGTGCCGCGAATGTGTTCGGCTTCCAGCATGGACTGCAGGGGTTCGCGCAGCGCTTGGTGATTATCCAGGGTAACAAACTTATAAAGGGCACATACAACAAACTGAGACATGGTTTCCTCCAGCGCCGGCCGAGCGCTGTATTAACAACAATTTATGGCCATGCGCACAGGCATGGCGTGAAAGGCAGCATGATAACAAATTTTTACGCCGCTCTGCAGTAAAACGAAGATGGCCGCTCACAATAAAAGGTTAAAAAATCAGCATCGATCCTAACAGAAAATTTTTAAACCTATTTTTGCCACGGAATCCACGGACCCCACGGAAGTAGAGCGACAAAGGGATTTAAAGAGGAAAAAGTAAAGGGGAAAACAGAATACGGCTGTGCTCAGGTAAGGCCTGACCAATAAACCGCTTTCTTATTGAGCCTTGATTTTTCTGTGGGTTCAGTGGCGATCAAGTCTTTAATTTTTAAGTAAACTTGCCACACAAGCTATAAAAAATTCCCACGCGGGAGCGTGGGAACGAGAGCTATCGATATTTTCTTTTTGCCTGGCGTTAGGCGCTTGGTGCTGACTTTAGCGTCTGATCGGCGTCTTCCTCTTGTGCAAACATGGCTTCGTCGGTTTGCCCCAGCAGCTTGCTGGTGATGGTGCCGGCGGTCATGGCGCCGTTTACGTTCAACGCGGTGCGCGCCATGTCGATCAGCGGCTCAATCGAAATAAGCAGGGCGGCGAGCGCCACTGGCATGCCCATGATTGGCAGCACGATCAGCGCGGCAAAGGTAGCACCACCGCCCACACCGGCTACGCCAAACGAGGCCAGGGTGATCACGCCCACCAGGGTCGCCAGCCACAAGGGATCCAGCACATCTATGCCCATGGTGGGGGCTATCATTACCGCCAGCATGGCCGGATAAATACCGGCACAGCCGTTTTGGCCAATGGTGGCACCAAAAGATGCTGAGAAGTTGGCAATACTTTCCGGCACGCCCAGCTTGCGGGTTTGCGCCTGCACATTCAGGGGAATGGTGGCGGCGCTCGAGCGGCTGGTAAAGGCAAAGGCCAGCACCGGCCACACCTTGGTAAAGAAGCGCTTGGCATTTACGCCCACAAAGGTCAGCAACAGGCCGTGGATCACAAACATGATGGCAATGGCCAGGTAAGAAGCGAGCAGGAAGCCGCCCAGGCTGACCACGTCCTGCAGGTTGGAGCCGGCAATCACCTTGGTCATCAGCGCCATAACACCGTAAGGGGTGAGCTTCATCACCAGGCGGACCAAACGCATCACCAGGGCCTGCAGTGCTTCGATACCACCAATAACACGGCGGCCCATCTCGGGCTCATCTTTCAGCAGATTCAGGGTGGCCAATCCCAGGAAGACGGCAAAAATGACCACGCCAATCACGGCGGTCGGGCTGGCGCCCGTCATGTCGGCAAAGGGGTTGCGAGGAATAAAGGACACCACCATTTGTGGCAGCGACAGGTTGGCCACACTGGCCACCTGGGATTCCAGGTGTTCGGCACGGGCCAGCTCGCGGGCGCCTTGCACCAGATCGGCGGCATTCAAACCAAAACTATGGGTGACAAAGACGCCTACCAGCGCAGAAATAGCGGTGGTAAACAACAGGACGCCCAGAGAGAGTACGCTGATCTTGCCTAACGAAGTAGCGTTATGCAGACGCGATACCGCGCCCAGAATAGACACCAGTACCAGCGGGATCACGATCATTTGTAGCAAGCGCACATAACCCGAGCCCACCATATTCACCCACTCCAGGGTTGCGGTAATGGTGGTGGCGTCGTACAGCACCTGCATGAAAAAGCCGGCAGCCACACCAAACAACAAGCCGGTCAGCACCTGGCGAGAAAGAGATTGTCCGCTGCGGGCCAGCTTGCCCAACAGTAACATCAATAATAAAAACACAGCCAGATTGAATAGCACCAGCAACATGATCACTCCGTGAGCAGTAAATTATAGAGATAGCCGGCGATAGTAGCAGCAGATTCGACTTGTGAATAATCGAAATTGTTATGAGAGTGCCTTATTTGGCATAAGGGTGAAAAAAGTAGCAGCCGGTGGCCCGCACCCAGCGAAAAATAAGCACAGACGGGTCAGCTATTAATGGGGTTTTGTGAAGGGGACAGGTAAAGAGAACGACAAAAGCAGACCCTATTTTTGCCACGGAATCCACGGACCCCACGGACGAAGAGCGACAAGGGCTATACAGGATGAAGAGGTAATGCTAGCGCCCAGTTAAGTAATGCCGCATAACAGGTGTGGGTCTGCCGTCATTCCCGCGAAGGCGGGAATCCAGGACTTGTGGTGCAGAACTGTCGGCCTGCGGGGCGCCTGCAAAGGCACTGGACCCCCGTCCCCGTCCCCGCCTTCGCGAGGATGACGTTCCTGCGCGAGGATGACGTTCCTTCGCGAGGGTGACGATAAAGGTAAACCAGCACCAAAATCCACATCAGTTATAAGAGATTACTTAAACAAAGGGCAGAGTGCATTTTTAACCAGGTGCTGGGCGACGGGCGCTCGATCTATGCTTCATCTAACGCAGTTGCTCCAGTAAAGAGGCGCTGGCATAGCCGTCGGCCACCTGGTTAAGGGACTGCTGATAGCCACGAATGGCATTAATGGTATTGGGCCCGATGACGCCGTCGGCACCCTGGGTATCAAAGCCCTTGGCGGTGAGTTTGCGCTGTAACTCGATTTTTTCGCTGCGGCTCAAGGCGCGTTCATTCCGTGGCCACTTGGCGACGAATTCACCACCACCGGCTATTTTATCAGCTAAATGACCTACCGCCATGGCATAGGAGGTCGCGTTGTTGTAACGGCGAATGACCCTGAAGTTATTGAAGATGGCAAAGACCGGACCATGGGCACCGGCGGGCACCAGAATGGCCGCCTCACCAAAGTCGGGCAGGGGCTGGCCGGTGACAGTAGTCACCCCTTGCGCCCGCCACACACTGACCGGCTGCCGGTTGCCCTGATCGGCACTGGCATAATCAAAGCCTTTGGGCAGCGTGACTTCCACGCCCCAGGGGGCACCCTGCTGCCAGCCAAATCGTTTCAGATAGGCGGCGGTGGATGCCAGTGCATCGGTGGGATCATCAGACCAGATGTCGCGCTTGCCGTCACCGGTAAAATCCTGGGCATACTCCAGATAACTGGTGGGCATAAACTGGGTATGCCCCATGGCGCCGGCCCAGGAGCCGCGCATGCGCTCGGGGGTAATGTCGCCGGCTTGCAATATTTGCAGGGCGGCAATCAGCTGGTTCTCGGCAAATTCACGGCGTCGTCCCTCAAAGGCCAGGGTAGCCAGCCCGGCGATGGTACTGATATTACCGCGATAGGAGCCGTAGTTGGTTTCCATGCCCCAGACAGACAGTATCACCTTGGCATCAACCTGATAACGGGCTTCTATGGCCTGTAAAGTGGACGCCAGTGCCCGCGCTTTCTCGCGACCGGTATTGACACGAGTGGTCGAGGTGGCGGTATCGAGGTAGTCCCATATTTGGCGCGTAAACTCGGCCTGACTGCCGTCCAGCTTGATCACCTGCTGGCTGAGGGTCACGTCTTTGAATGCGCGGTCAAATACCGCCGGCTTGATGCCTCTGGCCAGTGCCTTGGCGCGAAAACCGGTCCGCCAGGCGTTAAAGTCAGCCAGTTCAGCGGGAGTGATGGTTGCCGTGGCGTTGGCGGGGGCAGGCGGCGCTTTGCCCGAGGGAGCTGTGTTGGCTTGGCTGGCACAGCCGCTTAATATGGTGCCCAGTACCAAAGCACTTATATAGTGTCGTTTAAACATGAGATCCCGTTGGTTAATGGCATGATGTAAGGCATAACGCGCAGCATATCCCAAGCCGGTAAAAAGAAAAGAGCCGCCGTCGGTTTTACGGCGACGAACCGGCGTTAATCTGAGGGGGCAGGTGGTTTGTGGTTAAATTTTTCTGTCGGGCAGATAGTGTCTCTCTCCTTTGTTATGATCGCGGTTTATCCAACCGGGATATCGGCTTGTGTGATATCGAGCCGGTAACCAGAGCATTAGGAGACCGTGCAGTGCCCTCGTCGTGAAAGTGCCATTATAGATTAACTTTTCGTGGGTTCCGGGGCTGGCTGCTTTATCGTTACCCTCGCGAAGGTGGTGCCAGAGCCTTGGCAGAATAACGACAGACCCAGCCGTGAAGCGGCATGACTGAATGCTGAATATTAAAATGATTAAACGAATGTTCGATCGGAGCTGTTATGTATCTGATTAGAGATTTTAGAGACACCGACTTTAGTAGCCTTGAGCTGATTTATCATGATGCCGTCATGGAACAGGGGCGACGGGGCTACAGTAATGAGCAGGTGGAATACTGGGCGGCGTTTCCGTACCTGCATGCCGCCGACTTCAGAAGCCGGGTGGTCACGGGGTACACCCGGGTCATGGTGTGCCATCAAATACCCGTGGCCTTTGCCACCCTGCACCCTGACGATCACCTGGCTCTGCTGTATGTGCTGGGCGATCATGCCGGCCGTGGGCTGGCCGGACGCTTGTGTGATGATATAGAACGGGAAGCCGCTCGTCGCGGCGTGAGCTGTCTGCGTACCGACGCCAGTCTGCTCTCCCGGCCGGTGTTTGAACAGCGTGGCTATCGACTGCTGGAGACAGAGCTGGTGGAAGCCGAAGATCTGCAATTTACCCGTTTCATCATGGAAAAATCATTACTCAACAGACCCTAGTATCAATAACGGCTTTATCGCAAAATAGCGGCCAGATTCGTGAGCGTTTAATTTATTACGGGGTAGGAGAACAGTCGTGGCCAAGTCGAAAGACACCTATTATCTCACCGCTCATTGTCCCGGTAATCTCGGGACCGTGGATGTCATCACCCGCTATTTGCGAGAACAGCGGTGTTATGTGGTTGAAATGCAAACCTTTGACGATGTATTGAGTGGACACTTTTTTATTCGTGCCGAGTTTCGTCCACCCAGTGACGCCGCCTTCGACGAAGCAGTGTTTCAGCAGGGGTTGCAGCCCAGAGCCGCCTTGTTTGCCATGCAGTGGGAGCTGAGCAGTGCCGCCCAACGGCCCAATGTCGTGATCATGGTGTCCCGGCTCGACCATTGCCTGAACGACTTGCTGTATCGTTATCGCACCGGGTTGCTGCCCATCGAAATACCGGCCATTATTTCCAACCACCCCGACCTGCAACGGCTGGCCGACTGGCACCATATTCCATTTTATTATCTGCCGGTCAACGACGATAACCGGGACGAACAAGAAGCCGAGGTGCTGGGTGTCATCAATGAAAGTGAAGCCGACCTGGTGGTGCTGGCGCGTTACATGCAAATGTTGAGTCCACAGCTAAGTGGGGTGCTGACCGGCAAGGCCATTAATATCCATCATTCTTTGTTGCCGGGTTTCAAGGGCGAACAGCCTTATCACCAAGCCTACCATAAAGGTGTCAAGTTAGTGGGGGCCACCGCCCATTATATCAATAACGATCTGGACGACGGGCCCATTATTACTCAGGGCGTCGAAGTGGTTGATCACAGCCATTACCCCGAACAGTTGATCGCCAAGGGGCGGGATATCGAGTGCATCACCCTGGCACGTGCGGTGCAATATCATATTGAACGCCGTGTTTTTCTGCATAACGGTAAAACCGTGGTGTTCAGCAGCTAGAACCCGTCTGTTTATGGCGATTCATTTATTCTTACCGGAGCTTAACGTTACATGAACAAAACCCTGGTGGCCGGCGTGCTGGCTCTGGTGCTGAGCGGTTGTGCCGGATCGCAACCCGAGCAGCCTTTTAGCCTTACCTTGGCGCATATCAACGATACCCACTCGCATTTTGATCCCAGCGATGCCCGATTAACGCTGGATAATAAAGCGGTCTACACCCAACTGGGTGGCTATCCCCGGCTCTTATCTTATGCCAACATACTGCGTGAGCGAGCAGCAGCGGCGGATCAGCCCTTGCTGTTTTTGCACGGCGGCGATGCTTGGCAGGGAACCGGCTATTTCAAGTTGTTTGAAGGCGCCATGAATGCCGATCTGTTAAGCCGGCTTGAGCCGGATGCCATGACGCTGGGCACCCATGAATTCGACCTCGACAATCAACGCCTGGCCACCTTTATTCAAGGCCTGAATTTTCCGGTGCTGGCAGCCAACCTCGATGCCAGTCAGGATCCGGATCTGCAAGAATTAGATAACCTCAAACCTTATGTATTGTATGCCTTCAATGGCAATAAGAAAGAGCGCATCAACAGCGTGGCAGATGCCGGTAAACGGCCGGTGGTGGCAGTGATGGGCTTGGTGTTGGCAGACACGGCCAAGCGGGCGCCCCGGACAGGACAAGTGCGTTTTGCGCAGGAAGTCAAAAGCGCACAGCAAACGGTTGATACATTAAAAGAGCAGGGCATTAAATATATTGTGGCCGTCACCCATCTGGGGCTGGAGAGAGACCAGGAGCTGGCTAAAAAGGTCAATGGCATCGATGTGATCGTCGGTGGTCATTCCCATAGCCTGCTGGGGGATTTCAGCAACCTCGGCTGGGCAGAAGAAGCGCCCTATGCCCGGCAGTTCACTAACCCGGACGGGTTGGGCACGACCTGTATTGTGCAGGCCGGGCAGTTTGCTCAGGCCATGGGGCAGGTCGCCGTCACTTTTACCCCGGACGGCCGAGTGGCCCATTGCGAAGGTGGCAATACCTTGCTGGCCGATAACCGGTTTTATAATGATATCCGCCGCAACGACAAGCACCGGTTAACCGAGGCTCAGCAACAGCGGGTGGCGAAGGCCATTGCCGAGCAGCCCAACATAACTCTGGTAGCTGAAGATGCAGCACTGCGTGCGCACATAGATGAACAGTATCGCCCGGCGCTGCTCAGCGCTTATGGTGAGGGGGTGGGTCATGTGCCGCTGCCCCTCAAGCATGTTCAGCTGCCTCAGGGGGGGAAGGCCTCCCAGGTGGCGCCCTTGGTGGCGGCCAGCCAGCTCTATTGGGTGAACACACCCGAGGTGCAGGCGGTTACCGGGCGGCGTGCCGACTTTTCTCTGGTGGCTGCCGGTTCGGTGGGAAGCAGCCTGGAGCCGGGTGAACTCAAGGAAGGTCACGTCAGCTTCGAACTCTTGCCCTTTGCCAACCCGGTCAGCCTGGTCTCGCTGACCGGTCGTCAGGTAGCAGGATTATTGCTGGAAACCATCAACGGCTCCATTGGCGCCAAGGCCCACAGTGGCCAGTTCCCTTATGCCGCCGGTTTGCGCTATACCTTCAACCAGACCAGCCGTGAACACGGCTATTTGGCCCGCATTGAATATGTGCATCAAGGGCAGTGGCAACGCATCGATCCCAATGCCAGCTATCAGGTGGCGCTGACGGGGTATCATGCCTCCGGCAACGATGGCTGGAATACCCTGTATCAGGCACAACAGGTACTGACCGACAGGCTGGATCTGGCGTATGTGCAGGGCAAGCTGACGGCTTTTCCGGTGGCGCGCCTGAGTAAAAATGAACGGGGAGCCATAGAGGTGCATTACATCAACCAGGCCCTGGATTGCCTGCAGGCGGGGGTAGCCTGTAACACGGATGCGCAAGCCTTCGTCGATTATGTGCGAGCGCGCCGGCCCATGTTAACGGCATTACCCGAATCCGGGGTAACGCTTAACCGACTGTGAGCATAACAAGCCCGGCCATGCCGGGCTTGTTTGTTAATGGGGGGCTGAATGGATCTTTGTTGGGGCGAAAGGGCCGTCGGGCCGGCAGACTGATCGCCACCTCTGGCTCGACATCGATTTTTTATCCTGTCAAACTCATCGCTATTAAAAATAGTTATCAAAAAACCTGCTATGTTTACATATCCTATTGAGTCTTTCTTTGGAGTCGAATTATGAAGCCAGCCATTGCCTCAACGCGAGGCCGCCGCTTTTTTCCGACCTTTTTTCTCGTCCTGCTGGTGTCCGCCTGGAGTTCTCAGTTGTTTGCCGCCGACCCGCTGCCTGCACCACAAGGGCGGGTCATACTGACCGTGACCGGCAATCTGGCCGTGACCAATGCCGGTGACAACGCCGAGTTTGATATGGAGATGCTGTCGGCCTTGCCGCAGCATGAATTCACCACCACGACCCCCTGGACGGATGGACCGCACCACTTTCGCGGTGTGCTGCTGCGTGATTTATTGCAGCGAGTGGGTGGAGAGGGAGCCGAGGAGCGCGAAATCAGGGCGATGGCTCTGAATAATTACCATTATGATATAAAAAAGGAACAGGTGGCTGAGCTCCCTTTGTTGTTGACGACGCACCTGGACGGCCAGCCGATGAAAATCCGGCATAAGGGGCCGGTGTGGCTGATGTTGCCTCTGTCGGATAACCCCAGCCTTAACACCAAACCTAATCAAGAGCTGCTGATCTGGCAGTTAAAGACGCTGGAAATACGCTAATGGGGAATACCATCAAGCTGATCGGCCTCACCATTATTACCCTGTTATTCGGCGCCAGTTCGCTCTACAGCTACAACCGGGATCTGGACCTGGTGCGTTATGTATCGAATACCATCAAGAGCGTCGGCTGGGCCAGCTCCGAGCTGGAAACGGAAGTGCTCAAGTTTGATCATGCACTGACGTCACTGGCGGCGGAGACCGTCGAGGTAGAGGATGTTCAGCTGCGCTTCGAGCTGCTGTGGAGCCGAATCGACACCCTGCTGCAGGGGAAAGAAAACCTCCCGGTGCGAGAGCAGCCAGGGGTGATGCCGCTGCTGAGTGATTTTGTCCGGCAACTGGAAGCCTGGGAAGAGCGGATTTATGCGCTGCGGGCGGATGATCGCGCCGAGATACTGGCGTTGCGACAGGAGCTGACACCCTATCGTCAGCAAACGCGGGAAATCAATGTCGACAACTTTGCCGGTGAAAAGGTATGGCAACAACTGGATGTGACTCAGAACCTGCGCCTGCACTCCAGCTTGTACCTTGCCGGACTGCTGATCAGTGGCGGCCTCATGTTGCTGATGCTGGTACGGGAAAATCGTCGCAATCGTTACATGGCCTATCACGACATGCTCACCGGTCTGCCCAACCGCATGTTTTTCTATCAGCTAATGACCCAGGCCCTGAACCGTGCTCAACGCGACAAGGGGCTGCTGGCGGTACACATGGTCGACTTGAACGGTTTCAAGGCCATCAACGACAGCCTGGGTCACGAAGTGGGCGACAGCCTGCTACGAGAAGTTTCAGCCCGGTTGAGTGACACCATAGGTGCGCATGGCCAGGTGGCCCGGCTGGGTGGAGATGAGTTCGTGGTCATCCAGCGGTTGCAGGCTCGGGAAGATGCGAGGCTGATGGCGGAGCAGTTATCACAGTCGCTGTCGCGCGAGGTACAACTGCCCGACGGCTGTCTGTCGCCCCAGGCCTGTATCGGCACCAGCCTGTATCCTGAGCACGGCACGACTACTACCGAATTATTGAGTCATGCAGATACCGCCATGTATTACGCCAAGCATAGCCCCAAGGCCATGGTGAAAATGTTTGAAGCGGGCATGGACGAAGGCCGGTTACGCCTGCAGAAACTGGCGGTGTCCTTGCAGGCGGCGATTGAACAGGATCAGCTGGCGCTGCATTACCAACCAATTTTTCGGCTCAACAGCGGTGTCATCGAGTCGGTGGAAGCCCTGTTACGCTGGCATTCGCCCGAGCATGGCACTGTCAACCCCCTCGAAATTATCGCGGTGGCCGAACAACATGGATTGGCGCACGATCTCAACGAATGGGTGTTGTCGCAGGCGTGTCGGCAGCTGTGCCGTTGGCACCAGGCCGGTTTCGACTGGCTGAAGGTGAACGTCAATATCAGCCCCACCATCTTTATGGACGGGGAGTTGGCCACCACAGTCCGTCGGGTGTTGCAGGATACCGGTCTGGATGCCTCGACCCTGGTACTGGAAATCACCGAAGACACTAGCCTGTGGGATACTTCTGGTTCGATTGATACCCTGCAGGAACTGCGTGGGCTGGGCATAGAAATAGCACTGGATGATTTTGGTACCGGCTATTCCTCGTTCAGCCATCTGCGCCAGCTACCGCTCAACAAGCTCAAGATAGACAAGTCCTTTGTGGCCGATTTGGCGACGGACCCCCGGGCGGTCAGCCTGGTCAAAACCATTATTTCGCTGGCCGAGAGTCTGGACATGTCGGTGACCGCCGAGGGCATAGAGACCCCCGAGCAGCAGAGGACTCTGCAATCCCTGGGCTGCCAGCTGGGCCAGGGGTATCTGCTGGCCAGACCCATGCCGGTCGACGCCATGAACGACATGCTGCTGCAAGGCAAGCATCTGTATATCCGTCGCGCATAGGGCGACTCGGATAACCTTTCCCCTTCGATCCTGTTCACTCTGTCAGCCGATACAAGAGTGATCAGGATCGACCTTTCGCTATTTGTCGACCCATCCCGTTTTATTACCCGAAGCAGCTGCTACTTTTAGCTTATCCGCTGGCCCAACTTCTTGCTTAACGACAGGAGAAACCGCCATGAAATCCAGTTTATTCGAGGCGTTGCAAGGGGCCTGGCCGCTGACCATTGTTGGTGCCATTAACGCCTACAGCGCCATGCAGGCCGAGCAGGTCGGCCACAGAGCCCTGTATTTATCCGGCGCCGGCGTCGCCAACGCCTCGTTTGGCTTGCCCGATCTGGGCATGACCAGCCTGAATGACGTATTGGAAGATGCGCGTCGCATTACCGCCGTTTCGCAGTTACCGCTGCTGGTGGATGTGGATACCGGTTTTGGCGGGGCTTTCAATATTGCGCGGACCCTGCGTGAAATGGAACGGGCCGGCGTAGCGGCCATGCATATTGAAGATCAAGTGGCACAAAAACGCTGTGGGCACAGACCCAACAAGGCCATAGTGCCCGTGAATGAAATGGTCGACCGCATCAAGGCCGCGGTGGATGCCCGTACCGATACGCGCTTTGCCATTATGGCCCGCACCGACGCGCTGGCGGTCGAGGGCATGAGCAGTGCCATAGAGCGGGCCCAGGCCTGCGTGGCCGCCGGTGCCGATATGGTCTTTCCCGAAGCCATGGAAAGCCTGGCGCAATATCGAACCTTTTGTGCCGCCGTGCCGGTACCTGTGCTGGCCAACATTACCGAATTTGGCAAAACGCCGCTGTTCAGCCAGACGGAACTGGCCGATGCCGGCGTGGCCATGGTGTTGTATCCGCTATCGGCATTCAGGGCCATGAGTCTGGCGGCAGAGCGGGTGTATCGCGAGCTGATCGGCAAGGGGCATCAGCGTGACCTGCTCGAGCAGATGCAAACCCGGGAACAACTTTACAAGACGCTTGGCTATCATGAATACGAGGCCAAACTGGATGCCTTGTTTGCGTCTTCTGCAGCAGATAAAAAAGGAGCCCAGCATGAGTAACAACGAAGGACTACGAGGGCAGACAGCCGGCCAAACGGCAATCAGTACCGTTAAAACCACCGGCGCCGGCCTGGCTTATCGGGGATATGACGTGACGGATTTGGCCAACCAGTCCCAGTTTGAAGAAGTGGCCTTTCTCTTGTTGAAAGGCGCGCTTCCCAACAAGGGGGAGCTGGCGGCTTTCCACAGTCGCCTGCGTGCCAATCGCGGTCTGCCGGCGGCCCTGCGCACCGTACTGGAGCTGATTCCCGCGTCGGCCCATCCCATGGATGTGCTGCGTACCGGTTGCTCCATGCTGGGCAATCTGGAAACCGAAGCCCAGTTCAGTGAACAGCAAGACGCGGCCGAGCGCATCCTGGCCTTGCTGCCGGCCATTATCTGTTACTGGTATCGCTACGCCCACGATGGGGTACGCATCGATACCGCGCTCGATGACGACAGTATCGCTGGTCACTTCCTGCATATGTTACGGGGCAGCGAGCCGGCCGAGCTGGACGAGAAGGTGATGAACTGTTCGCTGATCCTGTATGCGGAGCATGAGTTTAACGCCTCTACCTTTGCCGCCAGAGTCTGTGCCTCTACCCTGACGGATTTGCATTCGGCCGTCACCACTGCCATCGGTACTTTGCGCGGCCCCTTGCACGGGGGGGCCAACGAAGCGGCCATGGCGATGATCAATCAGTGGAGCAGCCCGGATGAAGCCGAGCAAGCACTGTTGGAGATGCTGGCGCGTAAGGAAAAGGTCATGGGCTTTGGCCATGCGGTGTACACCGAAAAAGATCCCCGCAATGCCATTATAAAATCCTGGGCCAAAAAGCTCGGCGAAGCCGCCGGCGACCGTTTGCTGTATCCCATCTCGGAACGCGTAGAAGCCGTCATGTGGCGGGAAAAGAAGCTGTTTGCCAACGCGGATTTTTATCATGCCAGCGCCTACCACTTCATGGGCATACCCACCAAGTTGTTTACCCCACTCTTTGTGATCAGTCGCGTCACCGGCTGGGCGGCTCACATCATGGAGCAACGAGCCCACAACCGCATCATTCGACCCAACGCCGAATACATAGGGCCAGAGCCACAGGTCTGGTTACCCTTATCGAAACGCTAAGAAGGGGACTGGGGATGAGGGACTCGTTAGCCCCTGTTTCGTCTTTATCGTCACCCTCGCGGGAATGACAAGAGAGAGCGGGCAGGGGTTAGGGGACTCGTCAGTCCCTGTTTCGTCGGGTGTTAAATTGTCAAAAAGGAGCCCAGGATGAGTGCTAACGTTGAGCAAAACCACCGGCCGGCGCCGGATGACCTGCTGGTGGCCATTGCCGATTACGTGGTTGATGCCACCATAGAGTCCGCCGAGGCCTACACCACGGCACGGCATTGCCTGATGGATACCCTGGGCTGCGGGCTACTGGCGCTGCGCTTTCCCGAGTGCACCAAGCATCTTGGCCCCATAGTGCCGGATACCACAGTGGCGCATGGCGCCCGGGTGCCCGGTACTTCTCATGTACTGGACCCCGTCACCGCCGCCTTTAATATCGGCTGCATGATCCGTTGGCTGGACTTTAACGACACCTGGCTGGCCGCCGAGTGGGGCCACCCGTCCGATAACCTGGGGGGCATTCTGGCGGTGGCCGATTACGTCAGCCGCGTGGCGGTCGCCGAGGGCAGGGCGCCGCTCACCATGCAGGAGGTGCTGACCGCCATGATCAAGGCCCACGAAATTCAGGGGGTGCTGGCGCTGGAGAACAGCTTTAACCGGGTGGGGCTGGATCATGTGCTGCTGGTGCGCGTCGCGTCCACCGCTGTCATTACACGGCTGTTGGGTGGCAACAAACAGCAAGTGATCGATGCGCTTTCGCAGGCCTGGGTGGATGGTTGTGCCTTGCGTACCTATCGCCATGCCCCCAACGCCGGTTCGCGCAAGTCCTGGGCGGCCGGCGACGCCACCGCCCGGGCCGTGCGGCTGGCGATGATCACCATGAAGGGCGAGATGGGCCTGCCATCGGTCCTCAGTGCACCCAGGTGGGGCTTTAATGAGGTGTTGTTCAACGGCCAGCAGCTTGAAGTCAGCCAGCCCTTTGCCAGCTATGTGATGGAAAATATCTTGTTCAAATTGAGCTTTCCCGCCGAGTTTCATGCCCAAACCGCGGTGGAATGTGCGGTGCAGTTACACCCCCAGGTGAAAGACCGCATCAACGACATAGCCCGCATCGAGCTCACCACCCACGAGTCCGCCATTCGCATCATCTCCAAGGCCGGAAAGCTGGCCAACCCCGCGGACCGGGATCACTGCCTGCAATACATGGTGGCAGTGCCGCTGTTGTTTGGTGACTTGGTGGCCGAGCACTATGAAGACGACTTTCACCGTGCCAATCCCCGTATCGATGCCCTGCGTGACAAGATGGAGGTAGTGGAAGATCCGCGCTACAGCGCCGACTACCTTGCAGCCGACAAGCGATCCATTGCCAACGCCATCCAGGTGTTCTTCAAGGACGGCAGTCACACCAACAAGCTGGAAGTGGAATATCCCATCGGTCATCGCCGCCGCCGTGCCGAGGCTATCCCCGTGCTGGAACAGAAGTTCCTGCGCAACCTGCAAACCCGTTTTCCGCCGATGCGCTGCCAACAGATTCTGGAGTTGTGCCTGGATCAGCAGCGACTGGAAACCACAACGGTCAACGCATTTATGGCACATTTTGTAATCAATTAAGGCGCTGATAATTGAAAATGTGTATACCGGGTTCGTGATAAATTGTCCCGGATATACTCGGCGCCACTGTCTCGCCTCGCCAGCACAGAACGGCGATTGCTTTCTTTCTGAGCGGTTTTCCCGATCCCTCCCATTTCATTGCTGCGGCGCAGTAATGTGCCACTCGCTGGCTGAAAACGAGTTGCTATAAGTAAACCTTATTGATTTATAAGGAATTAAATATGGGTTGGCGCTCAAACAGGGTGATTCAACTAAAATTCAAATTTGTGATGCAAGTCACGTTTGTTATTGTAAACAATACAACGAGATTAACTGTGAACTCTGTTGTGATATATTTGTTTACACAAAGGAGCACTTTTGTTCTAAGTGCGCTTTCTTTCACAACAAACTTGACAATCTGTTAAGCAACATTTGGTTGTAGCGATTGTCGCAGCACACAACCAGGGAGATGCAACCCATGGCTGCACATGAAATGAATAACCCCGAGCTGATGCCGTCCACGGACAAAGACAGGGATATCAATATCTGGGACTTCACCATGTTATGGGCGGGTATGACCATCAACATGGGCGCCTTTACCATGGGTGCTCAGTTATATCCGGGATTATCTCCCTGGACCATTATCGGCGCCATACTGGCCGCCTATGCCATCGTCACCACCATACTGATCCTGGCCGGTGACATCGGTCTTCGTTACGGTATTCCGTTCACCGTTTATATCCGCAGCTGTTTCGGCTACCAGGGCGCCAAGATACCGGCAGCCTTCCGCGCCATTCCTGCCTGCTTCTGGTTCGGTTTTCAGACCTGGGTTGCGGCCGTTGCCATCGGCAAGGTGCTGGAGTTGTGGGTTGGCTACACCAACACCACTATCCTTATCCTGATCTTCGGGGCGCTGCAGGTAGTCAATGCCATCTACGGCATGAAAGCCATGGCCAAGTTCGACTGGATTGCCATTCCGGCACTGACCATACTGATCGGTCTGGTCACCTTCTGGTTGCTGGAAACCAATGACGCCACCATAGGTGACGTACTGGCCGCCCCTTCGCTGAATGATGGTTCTTTCTGGTTTGCGGTGATGGCCATCGCCGGCATCTGGATCACCATGGGCCTGAACAGCCCGGACATGACCCGCAAGCTGGAGAGCTCTCGCGACCACAGCAGCAAGAATTTCTTTATCCGTAACCGCAAGCCCTTTTTCGCGCAGATTTCCGGCCTTATCGTGATTGGCTCCGGCATCCTGATGGTCGGCATGATCGGCGGTATCCTCACCGGCACCTGGGACCCTATCGAGATCGTACTGAACTCCATGAGTTCGCCCATCGTACTGATCCTGAGCATGATCACCATCGCCTTTGCCCAGTGGTCCACCAATACAGTGGCCAACCTGATGCCTTCCGCGCTGATCCTGATGAACGTCTTCCCAAGACTGACTTTTGGCCAGGGTGTGTCCATCTCAGGTGCCATCGGCCTGCTGATGATGCCCTGGGTGTTTGCCGATAACCTGTTGTGGTTCAGCGTGATTACGTCCGGTTTGCTGGGTCCGGTGGCAGGTATCATGCTGGCCGACTTCTACCTGTTGCGCCGCGGTCAGTTGAACGTGGACGACTTTTATAATCCCAATGGCCCCTTCGTTTACCAGAACAATTACAACCTGCGAGCCTTCCTGGTCTACGGTCTGTCTTTTGTCTGCAGCCTGGTGTTTATCGACATGGCGTTCTTCGTCGGTCTGGTAGTGAGTGTGCTGGGTTATTACGTCATCATGAAGCCCATTGCCCGTCCTGCCGGTGTGCAGGCTGCGGTTCCCGCAAAATCCTGAATCCTGAGCATCAAGCATTGATTGTACTTTGGCCCCCTGGTGGGGCCTTTTTTTGTTACTGAAGCCAGTGCCTGTTAGGCCGTGCTGCCTGGCCACTCAATGATCGATGATTAACCCATCACTCAGGCGCTTCCTATCTGGTGGCAGACGGACCGTCATTGCCAACGGAGTCTTTTGAGCCGATAATTTGCGGTACTTTCATTTATATGGCAGATCCTCTTCATGCTGGACAATTATTTTAAACTCAAAGAGCTGGGCACCAATGTGCGCCAGGAGGTGGTGGCGGGCATTACCACCTTCCTGACCATGGCTTATATCATCTTCGTTAACCCCGCGATTTTATCGGAAGCGGGTATGGATTATGGCGCCGTGTTTGTCGCCACCTGTCTGGCCGCCGCCATTGGTTGTTTTATCATGGGCTTGTGGGCCAACTATCCGATTGCCCTGGCACCGGGGATGGGTCTGAACGCCTTTTTTACCTATACGGTGGTATTGACCGAAGGGTATAGCTGGCAAAGTGCGTTGGGTGCGGTGTTCTTTTCCGGCTGTATTTTTGTGCTGCTGAGCCTGTTCAAGGTGCGCGAGTGGATCATCAACTCCATTCCCGGTCCGTTGAAAATCGGCATAGCTGCCGGTATCGGCCTGTTTTTGGCCCTGGTGGGACTGAAAAACGCCGGCATTATCGTGGATAACCCCGCCACTCTGGTGAGCCTGGGGGATATCACCAGCTTGCCGGTGTTGCTGGCAACCTTGGGCTTTTTCCTGATCATCGGCATGGCGGCGCGCGGCATGCGCGGCGCCGTGATGATCGGCATTCTCGTGATTACCGCGCTGGCCGTGTTGCTGGGTGATGTGCAATATCAGGGGGTGGTATCGGCGCCACCGTCCATGTTACCGACCTTTATGCAGCTGGATATTGCCGGTGCCTTCAACATCGGCATGCTGTCGGTGATCTTTGCCTTCCTGTTTGTGGACCTGTTCGATACCTCGGGGACCCTGATTGCCGTGGCGCAACGGGGTAAAATGCTCGATAAGCAAGGTCGCTTGCCCCGTTTGGGACGAGCCTTGCTGGCCGACAGCACCGCCTCCATTGCCGGCTCTGTGCTGGGCACCTCAACCACAACCTCTTATGTCGAAAGTACCGCAGGTGTGGCCGTGGGCGGTCGTACGGGATTAACGACCGTGGTCACCGGCCTGTTGTTTATTGCCGCCTTGCTGTTTTCACCCCTGGCCGGCATGGTGCCCGCTTATGCGACCGCTGGCGCCCTGGTGTATGTGGCCGTGCTGATGATGGGGCAGCTGAGTCACCTGCACTGGGACGACATTACCGAAGCGGTCCCCGCCGTGGTAGTGGTGGTGATGATGCCGTTTTCCTTTTCCATCGCCAACGGCATTGCCTTTGGTTTCATCAGCTTTGTGGCCGTCAAGCTCCTGGCCGGTCGGCACAAGGAAGTCAGCCCTGTGGTGTGGGCGCTGGCCATCATGTTTGCACTCAAGTTCGCATTTGGGGTGTAAATCTACGTGAAGGGTGAGGGGTGAAGCGCAAAGAGTGAAGGGTAAGACTTTCACGCCTCACGCCTCACAGCTGAACATAAAAAAACCCCGCAATTGCGGGGTTTTTGCTTGCCGGTGCTTCAGGCCGGTTAGAAGTCGGCGTGGCGTGGGGTACGGGGGAAGGGGATAACGTCACGCACGTTGCCCATGCCGGTGACGTAGGCCACCAGACGCTCGAACCCCAGGCCAAAGCCGGAGTGAGGCACGGTGCCGTAACGGCGCAAGTCACGATACCAGCCGTAGTCTTCCGGTTTCAGGCCCATTTCAACCATGCGCTGGTCCAGCACTTCCAGTATTTCTTCACGCTGGGAGCCACCGATGATCTCGCCAATGCCCGGTGCCAATACATCCATGGCGGCTACTGTCTTGCCGTCCGGGTTCAGCTTCATGTAGAAGGACTTGATGTCTTTCGGGTAGTTTTTCACGACCACGGGGGCTTTAAAGTGCACTTCGGCCAAGTAGCGCTCGTGCTCGGAAGACAAGTCGACGCCCCATTCCACGGCAAATTCAAACTTCTTGCCGCTGTTGCGCAAGATTTCCACGGCCTCGGTGTAATCTACCTGGGCAAAGTCTTTTTCTACAAAGTCTTGCAGGCGGGTGATCACGTCTTTATCCACTCGCTGGGCAAAGAAGTTCAGATCATCCTGACGCTCGGCCAGCACGGCCTTGAAGACATACTTCAGCATTTCTTCGGCCAGATCGGCAATGTCATTCAGATCGGCAAAGGCGATTTCCGGCTCTACCATCCAGAACTCGGCCAGGTGGCGGCTGGTATTGGAGTTTTCGGCTCTAAAAGTGGGGCCAAAGGTATAAATCTTGCTCATGGCACTGACGTAGGCCTCGGCGTTTAGCTGGCCGGATACCGTTAAGAAGGTTTCTTTGCCAAAAAAGTCTTCGCTGAAGTCGACGTCGCCTTTATCGGTACGAGGCAGGTTTTGCAGATCCAGCGTAGACACGCGGAACATTTCCCCTGCACCTTCGCAGTCGGATGCGGTGATCAATGGGGTGGCCACCCAGGCGTAACCGTTTTCATGGAAGAAGCGATGCAGAGCCTGGGCCAGGCAGTTACGTACCCGAGTGACGGCACCTATGATGTTGGTGCGCGGGCGCAGGTGTGCATATTCGCGCAAATACTCGATAGAGTGGCGCTTGGCGGCCATGGGGTAGGTGTCGGGATCTTCAACCCAGCCAACCACCTTGACCTCGGAGGCTTGCAGTTCAAAGTCCTGGCCCTGGCCTTCAGAGGCGACGACCGCGCCGGTCACCTCCACCGAACAACCCGTGGTTAACCGCACCACTTCAGTCTGATAATTGTCGACGCTATTGGGCACCACGGCCTGCACGGGATCAAAGCAGCTGCCATCATGAATGGCCAAAAACGAAATACCCGCCTTGGAATCACGGCGGGTACGAATCCACCCCTTAACGGTGAGGGTGGTGCCAACGGGATGTTTGCCCGCCAGCACATCAGTAACGGATGCGTGGGTCATGTGAAATCGCTCTCCAGCGTTAACTAAAATCGGCAGCAGCCGATAAACTATATAGATAAGACAGCTAATGTTACCCGTGTACACTCAGGACTCAAGCAAAAAGTTGAAGCAGGAGGCTGCCATGGCGTCACGAGGTTTTGATTGGCTGAGCAAGATACTGGTTGCGATGACGATAGGCGGCTGGACCCTGTATCTTCTGTCGTTGATATTGCTGCACTACGGTCGGCCCGAGCAGCACTTTGGCTACTTGCGGTATCAGGGAATTGCGGTAAGGGCAGAATGGCTCTCTTTGTACAACTTTTGGTTTCATGCGGCTATTTGGGGCACCCTGGGGCTGGCAGTGACCGTTTTTACCCTGGTGCATGTCAAAGGGCGGCATCAATTACAGTTTCTCAAAGTCTACCTGGCGATACTGGCGGTGGCTGCCGTGCTTACCCTGCTGCTGATTGTTTTTTCAACGCCTTGATATTCCAATAGTTTACAGCGTTAATTCGTACCTCAATGTGTTACCCTTGTTACTCATTACTGACAGCGGTGCTGCGGCTGCAGCAAGGTGTAGATTTATTTTATGACGCAATCCCTCTCTCCGGAACAAACACGACCTCTTGATGTAGCGCTAACGGAATATCTCGCCAATACACCCATAAAACGTATGGTATTCAAACGTTTTGTCTTGTTGTTCTTACTGTTTTGTGGTCTGTTTCTGGCGGTGGCCGGCCCCATTTACTGGCAGTACCAGCAAAAACAGCAAGAGCGCCTGCTGGCCCAGGAGGAAACGTCTGTGGTGGCCACCACCCAGATGATACAGAAAGAAATGTATGAACAACTGCACCTGCTGGAGTTGTTAAAAAATTCCCCCGCCATGATCGAGTACTTAAGCAGTGGCAGCACAAGGGATCGCAGCCGCCTGGAAATGCTGTTCAAAAATGCCGCCACCACCTATAAGCGGTTCGACCAAATTCGTCTGCTGGATAATTCCGGGTATGAATTGGTGCGGGTAAACATGCCGCAGGGAAGGGCGCAGGCGATGCCTGCCGCGCAGTTGCAAGACAAGTCACAGCGTTATTATTTTAAAGAAGCCAAGGCACTGGCCGCGGACCAGGTGTTTGTCTCGCGCATGGACTTGAATGTAGAGCAGGGCGAGATTGAGCTCCCCCACAAGCCCATGTTGCGCTTTGCCACTCCCGTGCAGGATGCAGACGGCGACAGAATGGGGGTATTGGTACTCAATTATCTGGCACAAGGCATGCTGGAGCAGTTTCGCGAGCAAATGGCACGCCGCATCGATCAGCAAGGCATGCTGATCGACTCCCAGGGATATTGGCTCAGCAACCATGAGCGCAGCAACGAATGGGGCGCCGACCTGGGCCAGCCCAACAATAACTTTGCCACACTGTACCCCGATGCCTGGCCCAGCGTTGCCGAACAGAACTCGGGGGTAGTGGAAACCGCGCGCGGTCTGTTTCGCTTCCAGGATATCAAGCCCTTCGATTTTACGCTTCGTCAACAGTCCCATTTTCGGGCTCGGCAAGGGGCGCTGTTGTCGGAGGCTGCCATCGCTAATACCGCCTGGAAGCTGGTGATATTTGTGCCTAAAGAGCTGATTCAGGCACAGTCGATTTTGTATCAGCCCTTGGGGCGAGCCCTGCTGGCATTGTTGCTGCTGAGTATGGCCGCTGTGGCCTGGTTGCAGGCTAACCATGCAGTGCAAAAACGGGTGCGCCGACATTACCACAAGGCCGTTACCGCCGAGCTGAGTGACCTGTACGAGCATGCGCCCTGTGGCTATCACAGCCTGGATGCCAACGGTCACTTTATTCGTATCAACCATACCGAACTGGAATGGCTGGGCTACGGCCGAGAAGAGGTGATTGGGCAGCCGTTTATCCGGTTTTTAACCCCCGAAAGCCAACAACGGTTTGCCGAGTTTTTTGCGGCGCTTAAAACCGAACGGGAAATAGACAACATAGTGCTGGAAATGCAGTGTAAAAATGGCAGCACCTTCTACGTGTCTACCTCGGCGACTTCGCTTAAAGATCAACAAGGGCATTTTGCCATCGCCCGCACCAGCATGTTTGATATCAGCGACCGTATACGGCTGGAAAAAGAGCTGGAGCAATTGGCCAATATTGATGTGCTGACCCAAATCAGTAACCGTCGTCATTTTTATGAGCGAGGTGAAGCGGAGTTTCAGCGCGCCCAGCGTTACCAGCATGCCCTGGCGCTGCTGATGTTCGACATCGACTACTTTAAGCGTATTAACGATACCCATGGGCATGATGGTGGCGACATAGTACTGAAGCAGCTGGCCAGCCAGGTGCATGACAGCCTGCGAACACTGGACGTGTTCGCCCGTTTTGGCGGTGAAGAGTTTATTGTATTGCTGCCGGAGCTGTCGGCCGAGCAGGCAGAAAGGGTGGCCGAACGTCTGCGCCAGCAAATCGCCGATATGCAGATAGCCCTGCCGTCGGGAGAGACCATCAGCATTACCGTGTCTATTGGCTTTGCGATGTTGTCGCCCACAGAAACACACCTGGACGACTTTATCAAAAAAGCCGACCTCGCGCTGTATCAGGCCAAAGAGCAAGGCCGCAACCAGGTAGTAGAATACGACCGCTCTGGGGAGCTGTAAGCCCGCGGGGCGCCGGCAAAGTCACTGGACCCCCGTCCCCGCCTTCGCGAGTATGACGTTGCTTCGCAAGGATGCCGGCAAAACGTCGTCTTTCCCGCACCTATCGTCAGTCCCACACCTGTCGTCATTCCCGTGAAGACGGGAATCCAGAGCCTGTGGCACAGAACAGTCAGCCCGCGGGGCGTCGGCAAAGTCACTGGACCCCCGTTTCCGTGCTTTCGACTACCTGCTTTATGTCTCACCTCGTACTTTACTCACCACCCTTTACCAGCTTCTTGCACTCTGGCTTCCAGAAAGCATGAAAAAACTCCCCATTTTTTTGTGCAAAAATTGACATCTCTACCATAATTAGTGTCGTAGAAGTCCCAAGGAGGGGAGCTGATGTGGCGTTTACTGGTGTTGCTACTGGTGATGATGTCGCCGTTACACGCCGCCGAACAATTGCGGTGGCATAACGGAAACAATGAATTGAGTGAAGCCGGCCAGCAACTGGTCGATTTGCTGTTGCCCGATCCCGACGCGCTGGCGGCCTTGTCGCCGGCCGAACGGGATGCCTGGCTTGGCCGGGAATGGCGCCAAGTATTGGCAGATCGGGCTCGCTTTGCCCAGTATGCCCTTGCTCCCGATCAAGGTGAGGCCGGTTTCGAGCAGGCGCTGCGCAGTGGCGAGCTGAGCGCCTATTTGCGCCGTCAGCAACCTGACTATCCCGGATACCGGCAACTCAAGCAGCATTACCATACTCTGAATCAAGTAAAAAACATCACACCCTTGCCCCCTGGTGGTGAAGTACGGCCCGGAGAGCGGGACAGAGCGATTCCCGCCCTGCGCCAGCGACTGACCGAGATGGGCTATGCACTGGCGGCGCCTCGAGGTCGTGCCGATGCCCTGGATCACAGCTTGAGTAGCATTCTCAAAGGGCTGCAACAGGCAAACGGCCTGGAGCCAAACGGCCGGCTCACCGCCGAAGTTCGTGTCATGCTGAACCGCTCGCCCGTTGAGTTGCGCACCGAGCTGCGCCATAACCTGCGTCGCTGGCTGCTACTGCCACCCACCGCGCCCGAGCAATATCTGCTGGTAAATATTCCCGCTTACCGACTGACACTGTTTAACTCAACAGGCCCGGCTCTGAATATGAAGGTCATCGTCGGGCGCCCCGACTGGCCCACCCCCGAACTGGGCACCTATATCAAGGCGCTCAAGGTCAACCCGGACTGGACCCCTACCGCCAATATTATTCGCGAAGATCTGCTGCCAGCTCAACGCCGCGACCGTGGCTTTTTGAGCCGCAACGGCTTCGGCGTCTGGTTGTCGAACGGCGGCGAGCGTCAGGATCCAGGCACCATAGATTGGCAGCAACCGCCGGCCGGCATGCGGCTGGTGCAGGCCCCCGGGCCCGACAATGCCCTGGGGCGTTTCAAATTCGAAATGAACAACCCCTTCAACATTTATTTGCATGACACCCCCGACAAACAGCTGTTTGGTGAATCACGCCGGGCCCTGAGCCACGGTTGTGTGCGCCTGGCCGAAGCGGGGGAGTTGGCCCAAAACCTCGGCTGGTCATTACCGGCATATCAACACACCCGTATCTTGCCAGCCAGCCAGCCGACGCCACTGTTTATGGTGTACTTTACCGCCTGGGTAGAGCAGGGGCGACTGGTGTTTGCCGAAGATATTTATCGTAAAAATCAGACTATATAAGCAATATTGTATAACTGATATAAATGTTGTGGCGAGTTTGCTTTGAAAGGTCAAAGACTTCTTTGCCACGATTCTTTACTATTTACTACGAGAAGCACCGAACCCAGGGATAAAATAATAGATAGTACGTTTTTTTGTAGTAAAAGTAGTGACAAGGTTTGGGGTTATGTCGTCATCTATTACATTCACTATCACCTTTTACGAATGGCTGCTGTTTATGTTTGTTTGATACTATAAATTCGAATGAATCCGGCATTGTTAACTACGAATCTATCTAAAAATTGCGATAATAAAGTAAGGTGTGAAATTTGAATAAAACCGGTTGGGTGTTTATAGTTAAGTTGTAGAAAGGAAGTGCGAGAAAACAAACAGTAAGTAAGGGTGGGGTCCAAGGATGCACTGGGCAGGTGTGATATTGTGATGTAATTGATCATGTAAGTTCGCTAACAAGGAGGTAAGCCAGATATATGTTTGATGGCCAGCAAGGTAGACAGATTCGATATGGTTCGATGATGATCTAAAGCTTTAATTAATGGTCGGGTTAACTTCGATCGAAAATATTCAAGATGGAACGAGGATATTATTATGTTGATTTTAAAAGAACTGAACCGCCTGTTGAATGATGAAGAAGGTTTGACTGTTGTAGAGTATGCTATCGCTGGTGGTGTTATTGCGGCGGGAGTTGTTGTTTTATTTACAACAATAGGTGGGCATGTGGATACTAAAATCACACAGCTAGAGCTAGAGTTACAGGATACTGCTGCTGCTGCTACTCCTGAAGATTAAAGGTTTAACTTAAAGATGGATAAGTAATATAAGGGCAGTGTCGCTGCCCTTTTTTAAACTGTGAATGTAATGTGGTGAAGCTATGGAACAGCTGCCCTTTTTGTTAGTTTTGATTATTGCTTGTTGGTTGGATCTGACTACTCATAAAATCCCCAACTGGCTCACTTTGCCTTTTATTCCTTTTGCTCTTCTTTATCATGCTCTATTCGGTCTGGGGTTGCTATTTTCTCTGGTTGGTTTGGGGCTGGCTTTTGGATTGCTCTTTCCCGCTTTTATGCTGCGCTTTTTAGCGGGTGGAGATGTCAAGTTGGTGCTGGTGCTTGGTGCCTGGCTTGGGTGGCAACTGTTGCTCGAGTCTCTGCTTTACGGCCTGATGTTTGGCCTGCCGTTGACCCTGATATTGGGTTGGCAACGGGTGGGCTGGCAGGGAGTTAAACAAACTTGTGTGCGTTATGGCTATGTACTAGGCACTCGAAAATATATGGGCCCGCTGCAAGGCGAGCTAGCTGGGCTCAAGGTGCCCTATGGTCCCGCGCTGGCGCTGGGTGCCATGTTGGCAATGGTGCTGAATCACTTCGATCTTATTACTCTGATTAGTTAGATTTAGCAGCGGATAAGGTGTTGGCTGTGCTCTCAGCCGGTCGACTGAAGTTGCCCCTATAATAGATGTACGGATTAGCTTAAGGAGGTTACACGGATGTACCTGCCCAAACCGAAAACGCTGGAAGAAACCGGTCTTTCTCGCGAACTGCTGCTACGGCTGACTCAACGCCACCTGCAGGAAGAAGGCACACTGTCGCTGCCATCCCTGAGCGATCGACTCTGTCTGCGTGGCAGCGTGGTCGAGCCGTTGCTGCAAGAGCTGAAATTACTGCAGCTGGTGGAGGTTCGCGCCTCGGGCCGGGCTGGCGATGTAATTCGCTATGCGCTTACCGCCAAGGGGCAACATGAAGCCGAGGAATTGAGATCCCGCGATGGCTATATAGGCCCCGCTCCCATTCCGTTGGAGGCCTACAATAAGCTGGTGTTAAGCCAGGCGCTGGGAGATCGCAGCATTTGCCGCGATCGACTCGAGCAGGCGTTGAGCGATATGGTTATTAGCCCCGAACTGGTCAATATTCTGGGGCCGGCGCTGAATTCCCGCCGGCCTTTGTTGATCTACGGCCATGCGGGTACAGGCAAGAGCTTTCTGTGCCATCGTTTCAATAAAATCTTCGACGAAATGATTTACGTTCCCCATGCCATCGCGGTGCAGAATACCATTATTCCGCTGTTCGATCCGCTCTATCACTGGCGGACCGAATCGCAAAGTGAAGACATGGATAATCGCTATGTTCCTTGCCAGCGCCCACTGGTGATGGTCGGCGGCGAGCTGAAGCTGAATATGCTGGAAGTGCACTTCGACCGGCAATCCCGGCAATACAGCGCCCCCCTGCAGATGAAAGCCAATAACGGTGTATTTCTTATCGACGATTTAGGACGGCAGAGTTTTTCTGCCGATGAGTTGTTCAACCGTTGGATAGTGCCAATGGAAGAGCGAAAAGACTTCTTGTCGTTGCCTAACGGCTTGCATTTCGATATTCCATTCGAACAGATTCTGGTGTTCTCTACCAACCTGGATCCGGAAACCATCGCCGATGAAGCTTTTTTACGCCGCCTGGGTTACAAGATTGAATTGCAGGCCATGGCAGAAGAGTTATATAAAAAAATCTGGATGATGAATCTGGATAGATATCAACTAATGGCCGATGAAAAGCTGTTTAATTTTATGGTCAATGATTTGCATAAAAATAGTGGCAAAACACTTATTGCCTGTTATCCACGGGATATATTGGGGATTTCTCGGGATATCATGCATTTTAATGGTCAGGCCGGTGAGCCACTTGATGAAGCAACTTTGAAAAAAGCTTGGAACATGTATTGCGTGCACTGACTATACTTATTTTATTGTTCATCACCACCTATTGGTGACTTGTCTATGGTTGTTGGTTAAAACAGGTTGTTGCTAAAAATAATAAACCTAAGGATGGGGTTATGAAAATACGAACCGTAATACTGTTGTTTTTGTCGATAATATTCGGCTTGGGTGCCGCCTGGATGGCCAATAACTGGCTTGAACAGCAAAGCGCTGCCAATGCCCGACAGGCGGAACAGGCCGGTAGCGAGCTGGTCCAGGTAGTGGTAGCGGCGGTGGACTTGTCCCCTGGCGTACAGCTCGACCCCATTCATGTTCTGTTCAAGCAGATAGACTCCCGCCTTGTGCCTCCCGGTGCCATCAACACGCTTGAACAAACCCAGGGCATGGTGACGAAGAACAACCTTTATAAAGGAGACGTCTTGCGCAAAGAGCGACTCACACCTATCGGGCAGGGTAGCACCCTCTCTGTGCTGCTGGAGCCGGGCATGCGGGCGGTCACCGTAAGGGTAAACGACGTCATTGGGGTGGCGGGCTTTTTGTTACCCGGCAACAGAGTGGACATTCTGTTCACCGAGGGTGATATAACCCGCACCGTGCTTACAAAACTCAAGGTGCTGGCGGTGGATCAAACCCAGCATACCGATGAAAACCGCCCCAAGCTGGTGCGCGCCGTCACCCTGGAGGTAGATCCATATCAAGCCGAAAAGCTGGTGAACGCCAGCTCCAATGGTCGCATTCAATTGGCACTTCGCAACCCTAACGACGAGCTGGATTTGGACGGCGAGGACGAGATAGTGGCTGCAATTCTGCCTGAGCCGACCTCACCGGTGGCAGCAGAGTCAGCGGCGTCGCAGTCCCATAATCGCCCACGTCAGTCGTCGGTAGACCTGATCAAGGGCACCACTCAGCAGCAAATTCCGGTAAAAAGCTGAAGATAATAAAAACAAGCTTTCACATTGAGGTGGCTATGAAAGAACTAATAAACACAATGTTATGCGCTGTGCTGTTGCTGTCGCCAGGGCTGGTGTGGGCCGGTGGCAGCCTGCAACAGGCAGGGAATGAAGTGCAGTTACCCATTCACAAGTCCCGTTCATTGATGCTGGACAGACCCGCCAGCCGGGTGTCGGTGGGCAACCCCGCCATTGCCGATGTTTTAGTGTTGCAAGACCGGGAGCTGTATCTGGTGGGCAAGTCGCTCGGCCATACCAATCTCATGGTGTGGGACATGAACGATGGTTTGATGAAGGTTTACGACATCGAGGTCAGCCACGATTTGCAGGGACTGAAAGAACGGCTCTATCGTTTTTTGCCCAATGAACCCATTCAGATTCATACCTCTCAGGGGCAACTGGTGATGAGTGGCGAGGTATCGAACCTGGATAAACTCAATGCCGCCTATGAACTGGGACGAGGCTATGTGACCGCCGCCGAAGGAGGCATTGCCCGCTCCGAGGTGATGAACATGATGAGCGTGGGCGGTGGCCAGCAGGTGATGCTGGAAGTCACCGTGGCCGAGGTGGCGAGAGATACATCGCGTACTTGGGACTCAGCCTTTGGCTTAAGCCTGCGTGGAGGGAGCTTCTCTCTGCTACGCGATAACGTAAACGAGCTGGCTGTTTTTGGAACCAACACCTTGCTGGGTAACTGGACCAGTAAAAATAATATCTTTCAGGTAGCGCTGGATCTGGCCAAGACTCGCGGCCTGGCTCGAGTGCTGGCAGAGCCGCGCATTACCGCCATCAGCGGTCAGTCGGCCGAGTTCCTCTCCGGTGGTGAATTTCCGGTGCCGGTACCCACCGAAGATGGTTTGGCCGTCGAGTTCAAGGAGTTTGGGGTGGGGCTCAAGTTTACACCCGTGGTGCTGAGCAGCGGCAAGATCAACCTTAACCTTAACGTATCTGTCAGCGAACCGACTTCTGTTGGTACCGCAAACACTGGCAACGTGTTTGGTGACATTACTGCCCTTAGCAAGCGCAGTGCCGGTACCACAGTTGAGCTGGGTGATGGTCAGACCATAGGTATTGCCGGCCTGCTGAGTGAAAGTACCCGAGAGGCGGTCAGTCAGCTGCCTTTTGCCGGTGATATCCCGGTTTTGGGTAACCTGTTTACCAGTCGCAGTTACGTCAAGGGCGAGTCCGAGCTGGTGATCATGGTGACGCCTCGTCTGGTACGTCCGTTCGACAAACAGCAGGTGACGCTACCCACTGATGGCTTCATCGAACCTAACGATATGGAGTTTTATCTGCTGGGTAAAATGTCGCTGCGCAACCGCGCAGGTGATCACACCCCGTTGGCACAGCCCTCCGGCAATACTGGTATGAACTCCGCAGTGACCGAAGGTGGCATGGAGCAGACCTATGGCCAGTCGCTTTAGTAGAGATGACCGGTATGACCGGCACAAAGAGTCGGGTTTAACAGGAGAAAAGCGATGAACAAAACATTACTTATGCTGCTGGCCAGCGGCGCGCTCGCTGGCTGTGCCAGCGAACGTCACTATAACTTTGCCATGGGTGACAGCGTACAGGAGCTGGATGAGCTGCAGATTATGGACCCGGAGGCGGGTATGCGTAACGACGGCAAAATAGCGGCTCTTACCCTGAATGGTGAATACGGAGTATCGCTGCACGACAAATACGTGAAAGGGGCTGAAGCCCCCAGTGAGGGGAAAACCCAGGTTACCCTCAATTTCGGCGATTGATGTAGAGGAGAGTTAAGATGAAAGCGTTATCGCACCGTAAGCAACAGAAAGGCGCCGTGCTCGTTTTGGTGACGATATCGCTCTTCGTCCTGCTGGCATTCACGGCTCTGGCTCTGGATGGGGGCTATTTGTTGCTTAATAAAAATCGAGTACAGGATGCGGTTGATTCGGCCGCCTTGAGTGGAGCCAAGACACTGAACCTGATTGATAAAGCAGCAAGCACTCACGACAAGGCCCGAGATGCAGTGGAAGACACATTAAGAGCCATTCTTACCGGACCTGGGTTTAAACAGGTAAATGTTGATCTGAATAATCTGGCAACACAATTGGATGTGGAGTTTTCCATAGACCCAGTGCCTTTCAGTCCAACAACGGATTCTTCTGCTAAAGCGATTCGGGTTCGCCTTAATACGGTACCCGTAGATCAGTTTTTATCACAACTATTGGTAGACACCTGGCAGGTCAGGGCCTCAGCAGTAGCGGCAACCGCCGCAGACAAAACAAAAGAGCAGATCATACCGTTGCTGATGTGTGCCGAAAAAACGAATATGAATTCAATTGAATCTGGTGATTTTGGTTTCAATACGACCAAGCGGGATGGCTCTGGTAATCCCGGAGACATCATTGTTATAAAAAGAGCTGCTCAGGGAGACAACCCAGTTGGACCCGGTAACTTCTTGGGGCTGGACTTCAAATGTTATGACAACGATCCTGATGCAAATTGTACATCTGATCCAAACGGAGGTGGTGGTAGTCTTTACAAAGACGCACTTTCCGGCAAGTTGTTTGTAAACTCTCAGGTAAGTGCTGGTGATACCATTACCACACTTCCCGGAAATAAGGTAGGGCCTACGGAAGGCGGTCTGAATACCCGGTTCAATATCTACGATGATGATATGAAAAAAAATAAGCCGACGGGGGATGTCGGCAGTGGTGATCCTGCGTATTACCCTGATTGCAAGCTGCCAAGCCATCTGGTAGATAATGACAATAAGACTAACGGAGTTGTTTTTGATAAAAGTGATTTTACTTCCATATCTGAAGATGGATCTGGAAGTTTGATCCTTTCTGATTCAAATGATAAATATGCAAGCTTAGAAAAATATAAAGATTACGCTGGTAAAAGTAAGAATAGTTATGATTTCTGTGATGATGAAAGAAGAGTTGTAAAAGTCCCTGTTGCCGACTGTAGTAACTCCCTTAATAAAAAACCGTGTACTGGTAACTGTAACTTTGAAGTGTTGGGGATCAGTTGTTTATTCCTGAATCAGGAAGTTACCACTCATAATGGAGCTAAAGGTAAAACACAATATGTAGTAGCAGAGAAAATCCAGTGTGGTCCAAATAACAGTGGCCTCTACGGTGGGGGTTCCGAGCGAATAGTATTGTTTGATGATACAGACAGTGGAGACTCATGATGAAAAACATCAGAAGGTCCTCTCGCCAGAAGGGTATTGCCATTGTTGAGGCAACGATAGTTTTACCTATTATGCTGTTGCTCATGCTGTCTATTGGCGAGTTTGGACGAATGATTTATCAATACCACATAATGACCAAAGCGGTCAGAGCCGGCACGCATCATCTTGGCCCGGAAAACTGGCATAATGACGACTTTGAAAGGCCCATGATGGAAGACAAGATCAAAAATCTCATTGTCTACGGTAATGATATTTCTGGTACTAACACTGTTTTGCCAGGGTTTACCACCTCAAATATTTCAATAAGCTATCAGGAAATCCCTGCGGGAAGCACTTACATTTACATGCTGATAGATGCGAGTTACGACTGGGAACCGGTATTTGGTAGTAAATTCAATACATTCTTTGGTAATGTAATCGATCTGTCTTTTCCTCTTGAAACCAGTATTACTTCAAGGATGATGACAAACTGATGGATATTAAACCTGAAAAAAAAAGAGCTTTTAAAAAGCAGCAAGGGACTACCACAGTTGAATTTTCTATTGTGGCAGCAGTTATTTTTATTGTGCTTTTTGCTGTGATGGAATTTGGACGGTTGATATACAATTGGGCCATGTTGAACGAGTCGTCACGGCAGGCCGTAAGAATGGCAGCTGTCTGTATGCCGGATGAGCGGCAGGCCGTGGCTGATGATGTAGCAGCAAGGCTGGATATCGCTATGGGTAGTTTCAACGGTTCCAACATAAATATCAGGTACCTGACAGACGGTATGGCAACCGTAAGCAATCCTCAAACCAATTTGAACGCTATTCGCTATGTTCAGGCTAGCATTGTAAATTATACCTTTCAGCCTATTTTACCCTTGCCTACGAACCTGGCTATTCAGTCACCTGACTTTACCACTACTCTGAGAGCAGAGAGCTTGGGGCGGACGACAAGTGGTGATATACCTTGCTTTCCCTGATTTGGAGTGATTTATGACAGACGCCAAAAATGTAGAACTAGAAAGCGTTTCAACACCCCGTCTGATATTGGCCTGTCCGTTGCAAATCAGCGTGATAGATCCGGGCGGTCAAATATGGCCAAAGTTGCAGGATCAGCTCCAGTCCAGCCAGTTGCAGCTGCGGCGTCTATCCGAACAGGATACGCTGCCCAAGTCGGGCCGGCAGGTATTGTTGTTGGTGGATCATCCCATGATTGCCACTGTTTTTGATGAGCTGGAACGCCGGTCGGCGCAGTCTCTGCCGGTTATTGTAGTGGGCGACCCCAGCCATATCGGCCTGATGCGCCGTTCAATGCGGCTGGGGGCGGTTGACTTCTTGCCCTTCGACTATCAGCCGACAGAGTTGTGGTCGGCATTAACCCGGGTGGCGGACAAGCTGGCGGCCAGTGCCCAGTTGGCGCCGGTGACCGTGGTGGTCAATGGCAAGCCCGGATCTGGCGCCAGTTTTATCTGTGCCAACCTGGGGTATGCGCTGAGTCAGACTGAAGATGAAGACAAGGTGTTACTGGTTGATGCCAACCTGCATTATGGATCCCTGGCAGATTACCTGAATGTTCACGACAAACAGGGCAGCCTGGCCAGCGGCATTGAAAGAGCCACGGAAATGGATGCCATGGCGCTGGCAGGTATGGTCAGCCCGGCACGGGAGCGGCTCGATGTGCTGCCATCGGTGCCACCGGCGTTAACCGAACACTATGTGCCGACGGCCAAAAGCTGTTCCCAGCTGATGTACCTGTTGCGCAGCCAGTACCAGCAGGTAGTAGTAGACTTGTCCCGAGGGCCCGAGAGCTGGAATTTACCGGTTCTGGAATGTGCCGACCATATACTGGTGGTCATGCAGCAGTCGTTGTCTGCGCTGCGTGAAACCATGTATCTGCTAAAACGGCTCCGGCAAGAGCTGGGCATACCGAAAAGCAGAATTATTCTGGTCATAAACCGTTACGACAAGAAAAAGGATCTCTCGTTAAAGAAAATAGAACACACCACCGAGATCACGCAGATTCTGACGCTGCTTAATGACTTTACCTTGGCAGAAAACTGTACCGACCTGGGCAAGCTGGTGGTGGAAATAGAAAAAAAACATAAGTTGGTCAAGGTGTTCGAAGATATGGTCGGAGAGATGACTCCGCAGGATACGCCACAGACGACAAAGCCGGGCTTGCTGAAAAGGTGGCTTGGTTAGCACTGAATAACGGGTTTGATCAGCATTAATAGCTGATGTGACCAGCACAGAATAGCTGTTCGGAGTAGCACTGAATGACAGAGCCGAACGGCACCGAACAATATTGGGGGTCAAGGATGAACCTGGAAGATTATATACTTAACGGTGAGGAAGAAAGCCACAAACATCGTCTGCATGGCAAGCTGATGGATATGCTGGACTTGCCTATGTTACAGACCACTTCTCGCGAGCAGGCCAGCGAGCAGATTGAACGCCTGTGCTTCAAGATAATGCAAGACTCGCCCACCCCCTTGTCGGTGGACTCCCGGCACAAGATAGTGCGGCAGCTGCTTGATGAAATACTGGGCCATGGCCCGCTCGAGCCCTTGCTGGCCGACCCCAGTATTGCCGATATTATGGTCAACGGCGCCAAACACATTTATGTAGAACGCAGCGGGCGTATAGAGCGGGTGCCGCTTACCTTTAATGATGATGCGCATCTAATGGGGGTGATAGAGCGCATTGTCTCCAGCGTGGGCCGCCGCATCGATGAGCTATCGCCTATGGTGGATGCCCGTTTGAAAGATGGCTCTAGGGTGAACGCCATTATTCCGCCGCTGGCGTTAAACGGCCCCGTACTTTCCATACGTCGCTTTACGGTCGAAAAACTGTCAGTAGATACCCTAATCGACTTTGGTACCATTACCTCGGCGGTAGCCGAGGTAATGGAGGCTGTGGTCAAGGGCAAACTCAATATTATTATCTCCGGTGGTACTGGAACCGGTAAAACCACCTTTCTTAACATACTGTCCGGCTTTATTCCCTCCAATCAGCGCATTATCACGGTGGAAGACTCCGCCGAGCTGCAGCTGCAACAGCCTCATGTGGTGCAGCTGGAAAGCCGGCCTGCCAATATCGAGGGCCGGGGCGAAGTGGCCATGCGTGACCTGATGAAAAATACCCTGCGAATGCGCCCCGACCGCATTGTAGTGGGGGAGGTGCGTGGTGCCGAGGCCTTCGACATGCTCACCGCCATGAACACTGGCCACGAAGGTTCCCTCACCACCATTCATGCGAACACCCCGCGTGATGCCCTGGGTAGACTCGAAAACATGGTGGCCATGACTGGCTTCGATATGCCGATAAAAAACATTCGGGCTCAGGTGGCGTCGGCGCTGGATCTGATCATTCAATTGGAGCGGCAAGAAGACGGTAAACGTCGCATGGTCAGCATGCAGGAGGTGCACGGCATGGAAGGTGAAACCATTACCCTGTCGGAAATCTTTACCTTCGAGCGCACCGGTATCGACGCCGACGGCAACGTGCTGGGGCGCCATCGTCCAACCGGTGTCATGCCCAACTTCTACGATCGCCTAGCGCGGCGGGGCATGGTATTGCCACGTAGCCTGTTTGGTGATGATGGTTTACACCGAGACATTTTTTAGCGGGAGGTCTTATGACCAGTAATACCCTTATCTTTCTGGCACTGGTGGGGCTGGCGGTGGTGTTTTTAAGCCTGGCCATGTTTGTGCCGGTAACGCAGCCCAAGCTGAATCGTTCTGCCCTGCTCAAGCGTCGGCTGGCGGCGCTGGAGGTGGAAAACCGGGCTCAGCAACAGGTGTCTATCTATCGTACCAAGCGACTGGATGCGCTTTCGCCGTTACTGAGGCGGCTGGAAACTTCGGGACTTTTGGAACGGGTGGCCTTTGCTCTGGAGCTGGCCGGCTCGCGGCTTTATGCCTATCAGCTGGTACTTTTGGTCGTCGTCGTGAGTCTGCTATTGGCGGTGTTGAGTTGGTGGCTATGGCACGGTTGGTTCATGGTACTGATGGCACTGTTATTACCCGCCTTGGCCGTGCATTTTAAACTCAAACGTAATTATTATCAGCGGTTGTCGCTCTATGAGCAACAGTTGCCCGAGGCGCTGGATATCATGAAGCGGGGTTTGCAAGCGGGTTATTCCTTTGCCGACACCATCAAGTTGATCAGCGAGCAGATGCCCAACCCGCTGGGCCGGGAATTTGCCCTGGTATTTGCCGATATCAACTACCGAAAAGACATTCGCAAGGCCATGACCGGGCTGCTGGAGCGGGTGCCTAGTGTGTCTAACATGGCCTTGATCAGCGCGGTGCAGGTGCAGCGAGAAACCGGTGGTAACCTGGTGGAAAACATCGACAAGCTGACGGTTATTATCCGTGACCGTTTCAAGTTCAACCGTCAGCTGAAAACCCTGTCTGCCGAGGGGCGTATGTCGGGTTGGATATTGGTATTGCTCCCTTTCGCCTTGTTTGCAGTGATGTATGTGACTACCCCGGATTATATCACCGAGTTGGTGACAACCAAGGAAGGGCGTCAGCTGCTTATTTATGGTGGCATCGCCATGATGTTGGGCATCTGGTGGATCAGCCACATTATCAAGATCGAGGTGTAACATGACAGAGTTGACTGAGTTGTTTAACGCGAACTTGTCGGACCCTCGAATGCGTCAGTGGTTGCTGATCGGCGGAGTGATGCTGTCGGTGATGACCCTTTTCTGGGCGGTGGCACTGGTGGCGAGCGGGGTGACCAGTCCCCATCGTCGGCGGCTGAATCAGATGCAGCAGCAGGTGGAGGGTCAGCTGCAAGACAGTCTGGAGCAGAGGCTGGTATTGGCCAAAAACGGCGGGCCCGGTACTTTTAGTGGACATCGGATTCGTACCCTGTTGGTGCATGCCGGCTATCAGAAAAACGCCGCCTATCGGGTGTTCTGCGGCATACGACTGCTGACGGTGCTCTTGTCTGTGCTGATTGCGCTGGTGATCATGCTGACCAGCACGTCGCTTGCTTACAGCGTCATCCTGTTGGTACTACTGGGGGTGTCCTATGTGGCCTATGTGCTGCCGGTATTTGTATTGGAGCGTGTGGCTGACAGGCGTGTGACACAGCTAAAAATGGCGATGCCGGATGCATTGGATTTATTGGTAGTGTGTACCGAGGCTGGCATGGGCTTTAATGCAGCCCTGCAGCGGGTGGCGCGGGAAATCACCCTTAACCATGCAGAACTGGCCGAAGAGCTGGGGCTGATTTCCGCAAAGTTGCGAGCGGGGCTGAGCATGAAGCAGGCATTTGACGAGTTTATTTTGCGTACCGGGCTGGAAGACTTTCGTGGCCTGAACGTGGCCATTAACCAGTGCATTCAGCTGGGTACCAGTATTGCCGAAACCCTGCGTACCTATGCCGATGAATACCGTATCAAGCGCAAGCAGGAGGCGGAAGAAATGGCGGCCAAAATCGGCACCAAGATGATTTTTCCGTTGGTATTTTTCATTTGGCCGTCCTTTTTTATCGTGGCCATAGGCCCCGCCTTGCTCAAGGTGTTCAAGGTGTTCGGCAGCATGTGATTGCTGTCATCATGGGCTGAGGCTGGCTAAATAAACGAGGTGGGCCAATATGGCTACCCTTAAGGAGTAGGCTTGGTTATGCTGTTTTGACCACGGACTGGTTTAGGGATCTAATAATGAATAACAAGAATACAATTGCGTTAGTCATCATGCTGCTGTTAAGTGGCTGTGCCAGTACCAATAATACGGACAATAGTGGGCTGCTGGGAACCAAGTCCCCCGGCTCTGGGGTGATCAAACCGACCAATGCGAGCGAGGCCAGTATGCTGATCGCCCAGTCTCAGGCATCGGGTAATATAGACTCCATGATTTATGCCAATCGTCAGGCGCTGGAATTTAATCAGTTTAACAAGGCAGAGGTTTACCTTAATATCGCCAGGCTGGAACAACAGCGCAACAATAACAGCCAGGCTGAAGAGGCTTATCGGCAGGCCATGGTTAGCGATAGCAAACGATTGGAGCTGAAAGAAGCACTGGCGTTATTGCTGGTGGACATGAAACGTCATCAGGAAGCCGAAGCCCTGCTGCAGGAAGTAGTAGCGGCCGACCAGTCTCGGCTCAAGGCGCCGGCGGGGGGGCCAGAAACCTGTGTTACCGATAATGAGTCACCCTGGCGCAGCTACAACGGGCTAGGCTTGCTGGCAGACATACTGGAGCAGGGCGAGCAGGCTCGCCACTATTACCAGTGCGCGCTTAAAATACAGCCGGGTCTGGCCATGTTGCATACCAACCTGGGCTTTTCCTATTATCTGGAAGGTGAGTACCCTCAGGCCGAGCGGGCGTTAACTCGAGCGGTGAATCAGGATCCGCAATACCAACGAGCCTGGAGCAACCTGGGGCTGCTGTATTATCGCTGGGGTCGCAAGTCCGAAGCTCTGGCGGCATTGCAAAAAAATGGCTCTCCGGCTGAAGCGTTCAACGATTTGGGCTACATCGCGCTAATGGAAGGCGCGGCTGAAGAGGCCGCCAGCCTATTTCAGCGCGCCATCGATGCGTCGCCCCGTTATTACCCCAAGGCGGTGGCCAACCTGAGTCAGGCCAAAGCCCTGTCGGCGGTGAGCAAACGCTGAAAAAGAAAGCCGTATGTTATACGCTATACGAAAAATCGGTGTGTGCCTTTAGCGTATGGCGTACAGCGCCAAACGTACCGCGTGTTTACCCTTCACCTTTTACTCTCCCCATACTCCTCACAAACAAGCAGCATCGCTCGTGTAAGCTGACTCAGCTGCTCGGGGGTAATAATGTAAGGCGGCATTACATACAGTAGCTTGCCAAAGGGGCGGATCCACACGCCTAACTCCACCAGCTGTTGCTGCACGCTCGCCACATCCACCGGCCGATGTAACTCAATCACACCGATCCCGCCCAAAACTCGTACATCCGCTACTGCCGGCAATTCGGCTGCCGGGGCCAGCTCTTGGGTTAACTGACGTTCAATGGCCTCAACTCGCGCCTGCCAGGGCGAGCTTAACAGCAAGTTCAGGGAGGCCAGGGCCACGGCGCAGGCTAGCGGATTGGCCATAAAGGTGGGGCCGTGCATCAGCACCCCGGCGGGGCCGTTACAAATGGTGTTGGCCACCTGCTGGGTGGTAATGGTGGCCGCCATCGTCATGTAGCCGCCGGTGAGCGCTTTGCCAATGCACATGATGTCCGGCGCAATATCGGCCCACTCACAGGCAAACAGCTTGCCGGTACGACCAAAGCCGGTGGCAATTTCATCCACAATCAACAACACCTCATATTGGCTGCACAAGGCGCGGGCCCCTTTAAGGTATTCCGGGTGATAAAAACACATGCCACCGGCGCCTTGTACTATGGGCTCCAGCACCAGCGCCGCCAGCTCGTGATGGCGCTCGGCCAACAGCTGCGCCAGAGGCTGCAAGTCTTGGGGATTCCAATCTCCGCCAAAGCGGCTTTGGGGGCTTTCTATAAACACATGCTCGGGCAAAAAGCCTTTATACAGGCTGTGCATGCCGCCGTTGGGGTCACACACGCTCATGGCACCAAAGGTGTCGCCGTGATACCCCTTGTTCAGGGCGGCAAACAGAGTTTTGGGGGTGCCTTTGCCATGCCAGTATTGAATGGCCATTTTCAGCGCTACTTCCACCGACACCGACCCCGAGTCGGCCAAAAAGAAGCGATCCAGCCCCACGGGTAAAATCTCGGTGAGGGCGCGACACAGGTTAATGGCCGGATCGTGGGTCAGGCCGCCAAACATCACATGAGACATGTTCGTTAGCTGCTGGTTAACCGCGGCATTCAGCTCGGGCACATTGTAACCGTGCAAACAGGCCCACCAGGATGACATGCCATCAATCAGCTGCCTGCCATCGGCCAGGTGCAAATAGACCCCTTCGGCCCGTTCCACCGTATAGCAAGGCAAAGGCTGGGTGAGAGAAGTATAGGGGTGCCACAGATGCTGCAGATCGAACTCGGCATTGGTTAAGGCGACGGGGGCAAGGCTATTAGTAGAAGGGTTGCTCATAAAGTAATCAGTCGTAAACGTATGGTTGTGTTTGTTGTTGACAGGCTACCATTGGCGCTTACACTAGCCAACAAAAATACTGCCGAACTATTGCCGTGAAACCATCACTGCTAACAAGAAAGGAAGCAGGCCATGAGCCAATCCCACTGGAGCCGTGAGCAAGTGCTCGCACTGTTTGACCGACCGCTATTCGATTTGCTGTTTGAAGCCCAGCAAGTGCACCGTGCCCACTTTGACGCCAACGAAGTGCAGGTAAGCACCTTGTTGTCCATTAAAACCGGCGCCTGCCCCGAAGACTGCAAGTATTGTCCGCAAAGTGCCCGTTACAACACCGGCCTTGAAACCGAACGCCTGATGGAAATGGAAAAAGTGCTCGAGCGCGCCAAAGAGGCCAAAGCCAATGGCTCCAGCCGGTTTTGCATGGGCGCCGCCTGGCGCAACCCCAAAGAGCGCGATATGCCGTACTTGGAAAAAATGGTGCAGGAAGTGAAGTCCCTGGGGCTGGAAACCTGCATGACCCTGGGCATGCTCGATGACAAGCAGGCCGAACGGCTGGCCGACGCCGGGCTGGATTATTACAACCACAACCTGGACACCAGCCCCGAATATTACGGCGACATCATTACCACCCGTACCTATGCCGATCGTCTGAATACCCTGGAGAACGTGCGTAATTCCGGCATGAAAGTGTGCTCCGGCGGTATTGTGGGCCTGGGTGAAAGCCCGGAAGACAGAGCCGGCCTGTTGCAGGCACTGGCCAACCTGCCACGGCAGCCGGAAAGCGTGCCCATCAATATGCTGGTGAAGGTAAAAGGCACGCCGATGGAAAATCAGGAAGACCTGGACGATTTCGACTTTATTCGCACCATAGCCGTGGCCCGCATTCTGATGCCCAAGAGTCATGTGCGGTTATCCGCGGGGCGCGAAAAAATGAACGATCAAATGCAAGCCATGTGTTTTATGGCCGGTGCCAACTCCATCTTTTATGGCTGCAAGCTGCTCACTACCCCCAACCCGGATGAAAACAGCGACATGCAACTGTTCAAGCGCCTGGGGATACGCCCCAGCGGCGTGAGCCAAAAGCCCGATGAAATGGCCGAAATAAAGCTGCACGAACAAATCGCCGCCCAGAATGAGCCCAAACCGCTTTATTACGAAGCTTAAACATTAAAAACCTCTTGCCACGGAATCCACGGAACCCACAGAAAAATTAACCTGTTCTAAGAGCGAAAAGTACCGAGAACTTATTGGTAAAAGCAAGGCCTGGCGCCTGATGCCGTTGTAGTTAAGAGCTTGCAAATAAAATACTTTTCCGAGCTTATCTTGATTTTTCCGTGTTCTTCCGTGTATTCCGTGGCAAAAATAGGTTTAGGTCTGGTTCGTTATTATTAAGGTAAAAATATGCCCTTTAATTTGAGCCTGGCCGAACGTGATGCAGCGGGCCTTAAGCGCAGCTTGCCGGTCATAGACCGGGTGAGTGGCCGGCAGCTTTTCAGCCACGGCAAGACCTATCTCAACTTTGCCGGTAACGACTATTTAGGCTTGAGCCAGGCGCCCGAGCTGATCACCGCCAGTGATGCGGCCGCCCGTGAATTCGGAGTGGGTGCGGTGGCGTCGCCGCTGGTGGTGGGGCACCAGGCGGTTCACCGGCAGCTGGAAGCCGAACTGACCGATTGGCTGGGGCTGGAAGCGGTCATGTTGTTCAGCTCGGGCTTTTCTGCCAATCAGGCGGTGATTAAAGCCTTGCTCGGCAAAGAGCACAGCCTGTGGCAAGACAGGCTCAATCATGCCTCGTTGCAGGAAGCCGGCCTGTTAAGCCCGGCACGCATGCAGCGCTTTGCCCATAACGACATGGCCGTGTTGGCTGGCAAGCTCAAGCCGCACAGCGGGCTAATAGTCTCGGAAGGTGTGTTCAGCATGGACGGCGACCAGGGTGACTGGCATGGCTTAACCCGGCTTGCCGGGCAAAGCGGCAACTGGCTGATGATCGACGATGCCCATGGCCTGGGGGTGTTGGGCACCCAGGGCTGTGGCACCTTGAGCGAGCAAGGCATAGCGTCGCACAAGGTACAGATCACCATGGGCACCTTTGGCAAGGCACTGGGCGTGAGTGGTGCCTTTATTGGCGGCAGTCGGGCGTTAATTGATTATTTGCACAATCATGCCCGCAGCTATGTTTACAGCACCCATTTGCCCCCGCCCCAGGCCGCCGCCATTCTGGCCGCCGTGCGTCTGGTGCAGCAAGCGGATGACCAGCGTGAACAATTACAGCAGCGCATTGCCCAGTTTCGCCATGGCACAGCGCAACTGCCGTTTAGCCTGTTGCCTTCAAATACCGCCATTCAGCCCCTTTTAGTGGGTGACGAGCAAGCCACGCTGCAACTGGCCGCCCAACTGCGCGAACAGGGCTGCTGGGTGGGGGCAATTCGACCCCCGACCGTGCCCAAAGGCTCGGCCCGGCTGCGCATTACCTTAAGTGCCGCCCACACTGCCGCCGATATCACCGCCTTGCTGACGGCCCTGGAAAAGGCCATTAAACACAGCCGTAAGCGGTAAGTTAAAGACAGGCACCGCGCAGTTTTTTGTAGCCCGGCGCTTTAGCTGCCGGTCCTGCGTTAGCAGGATGATTTTAAACATATTTTTTGCCACGGAATCCACGGAAACCACGGACGAAGAGCAATAATACAAGGGAACAGGGATCAGGTAATGGTGACTTGTTGAGGCGTTGCCCAACATCTTGAGTTTTTGATCTTAATCTTGATTTTTCCGTGGGGTCCGTGGATTCCGTGGCGAGAAAGTCTTTAAGCATTAATACGAGTTAGGCGATATTACTTATGCCCCTGAATCTATCACCAACCAGCGCTATACCGATAGACAAGCAAAAAGTGGCCAGTGCCTTTGGCCGCGCCGCACACAGCTACGAGCAGCATAATGAACTGCAGCGGCGCAGTGGCAACGCCTTGCTGGAGTACCTGCCCGAGCAGGTGGCAGTGGGGCTGGATTTAGGCTGTGGCAGCGGCTGGTTTGTGCCGGCACTCAAACAAAAGGCCGAGCAGCTGCTGGCGCTGGACTTGTCGCCCGCCATGCTGCAACAGGCACAGCATAAAGCCGATATCCTGCCCATTTGTGCCGACATGGATACCCAACCCCTGGCCGAACAGAGCCTGGACTGGATTTTTGCCAACCTGTGTCTGCAATGGAGTGCCAACCCGGCGGCCTGGCTGGCCAACTGGAGCAAGCGGCTGAAGCCCGGCGGTGTGCTGGTGTTTGCCACCCTGGTCGATGGCAGCCTGTTTGAACTGGCCGAGTGCTGGCAGCAGCAGGGGCAAGCCAGTCCCATCAATCCTTTTATTGGCTACAGTAAGCTGGAGCAACACCTTGACGCGACCGGACGGCGCTGGCAATGCCGGCCCGCCACCGAGCAGCTTGAGTATGCCAACTTAAAGGCGCTCTTGCTTGATTTGAAAGGCATAGGCGCCAATCGCGTTAATCACGCGCGCCGCACCGGCCTGATGGGCAAACAGACCTGGCAGCAACTTAATTTAACCTATCCTGTAAATAACCAAGGCCACTGTGTGGCGACTTATCGGCTGGCATATGGAGTGATTTATGGCTAACACCTTTTTTGTTACCGGCACCGACACCGAAGTAGGCAAAACCCTGGTCACCCGGGCTCTCATGCAGGCCGCGAGTGAAGCGGGACGAAAAGTCCTGGGCTACAAGCCGGTGGCATCGGGCTGTGAGCTGATCGACGGCGAATTGAAAAACAGCGATGCCTTAACCCTGCAAGCCAATTCTTCCATTGTCTTGCCCTATGCCATGCACAACCCCTATGCCTTTGCCCCCGCCATTGCCCCCCACATAGCGGCGGCACAGGCTAACGAACCCATCAACATGGCGCACATTGGCGAGGGGCTGGCCCGACTCAAGGAAACCGCCGCCGACTGGATTTTTGTTGAAGGCGCGGGGGGCTGGCGCCTGCCTATTAACGAGCAGCAATATTTATCCGACTGGGTAAAAAAAGAGCACCTGCCGGTGATCCTGGTGGTGGGGGCGCGACTGGGCTGCATCAACCATGCCTTGCTTACCCTCGATGCCATCCGTCACGACGGTCTGGTGGTGGCTGGTTGGGTGCTGAATCAGGTGGATCCCGACATGAGCCACTATCAGGCCAATGCCGACGCCCTGAAACAGCGCATCAAGGCGCCGTTTTTAGGCGAGATCCCCTGGTTGGGGGACGAGGCCAGTGACAGCGTGCATAACTTTATTGATATTGCGCCGCTCATAAAATAATTCATAATCAACCTCTTGAATTTCGTTCAAGCAGACATATTATGTCTGCAGACATTTTGATTAAGGAAGACTATGAAACGCATTCTGTTGTTTATCGCTACCAACCTGGCCGTGGTACTGGTACTGGGCGTGGTGTTGAACATTGTGTTTTCGGTGTTGGGCATCAACCGTAGCAGCGTAGGCGGCTTGTTGGTGTTCTGTGCCGTGTTTGGTTTTGGTGGCGCCTTTATCTCGCTGCTTATTTCCAAATGGATGGCCAAACGCGCCTATAACGTACAGGTTATCGAACAGCCCCGTAACGAAATGGAGCACTGGTTGCTATCCACAGTGACTCGTCAGGCACAACAGGCGGGTATCGGCATGCCGGAAGTGGGCATTTACGACTCACCCGAGATGAACGCCTTTGCCACCGGTGCCAGCCGTAACAGCTCGCTGGTGGCAGTATCCAGCGGCCTGATGTACAGCATGAGCCGCGACGAAGCCGAAGCCGTATTGGCTCACGAAGTAAGCCACATTGCCAACGGTGACATGGTCACCATGACCTTGCTGCAAGGGGTGGTGAACACCTTTGTCATGTTCTTCGCCCGTATGGTGGCCAACCTGATCAGCAGCGTGCTTAGCAACGACGAAGAGGAAGAAGGCGGCGGCATGGGCGGCATTGCCTACTTCGCCACCGTCATGGTGCTGGAGCTGGTGTTTGGCATTCTCGCTTCCATTATCGTGATGTGGTTTAGCCGCTTGCGCGAATACCGTGCCGACGAAGGCGCGGCCCGTCTGGTCGGCAAAGAGAAAATGATATCCGCCCTGCAGCGACTGGGCCAGGGCCCACAAGCCGAACTGGAAGGCTCGTTGGCCGCCTTTGGTATTAACGGCAGAGGCAAGAGCGAATTGTTCATGAGCCACCCACCACTGGAAAAGCGCATTCAAAGCCTGCGCGAACTGCGCTAAGCCGCCTATTGCACTTGTACAGAGCAATCACTCTGTAGTTTGGTTGTTAGCCCCAGCATGCTGGGGCTTTTTTTTAACTTCAAAAGTAATCCACCTCACTCCTCACTCCTCACTTTCCGTAGAGATTCATTTCCTGGTCTGCAGAGTTATTGCAACGGAGCTCAAAAATAACGGATTTAAAAGAAGTCGAGCGGCAGAATAAAAAACAATAAAACCCGAATATTGCAGGATATTACCCGGTAATCACTGTTTGCTTTTATGGTTAAAAAACAAATAAATTTGAATAAAAAGAGTTTGTTGTTTTAAATGGAAGCAATAGGTCAACCTTAACGCGACACGAGAACATGATAAAAACTCGTCCTGAACGCCGATATTGGCTAATCGAGCTCATTGCCAACTGGGAAGGCCGCGTAATTTGTAGCCATCTGCAGCACTTTTTTCAGCTTGGGCGTCAACAAGCCAGCAAGGATATAAATCAATATTTGCAGATGCACGCCAATAATTTATTTTATTGTGCCACTGCCAAAGGATATTTGCCGACCAAGCAATTTACCCCTGCCTTCATTTCCGGTGATGTGGCCGAATATCTTGACTGGATCAGCGGGCAAAGCGCTCATCTGCCGCCAGCAGACAACAAGTATCAGCTGGCGCATGCCATTCTTGTTCCACCCAGCCGCAACGTTAGCCCCCATATCATGCGTCCGCTCGTTCATGCCATGCGCCAGGAAGAGCGGTTAGAAGTCGACTATGGTGCCGTAAGTAATCCTGATAACAGCGGGCGCATTATTGTGCCGATTCGCTTCGTGAACACTGGCCGTCGCTGGCACCTGCGCGCCTGGTGTGAAAAAGCCCAGGACTATCGTGACTTTGTGCTGAGCAGGTTACACGGCGAACCCAGCCCAGAGGGCAAGAGCCTTGGCGCATTACCAGTTGATACCGCGTGGCAAACGCATATTACCTTGCGTTTACAGCCGGATCCCCGCTTAAGCGAGGCGCAGCAAGCCGCTCTTATTCACGACTACAGTATGCAAAACGGTGAATTACAGCTCAGCACCCGAGCCGCACTCGCGCATTATTTATTACAAGAAATGCAGGTCAATATCAAAATGCTAGACGGCAACCCCGCCGCCCAACAATTAATTCTAGTCAATCAAGACGAAATAAAGCCCTGGTTGTTTACTTGACCCACAACAACATGTCGCCTCAGGCTACATGTTTATATAACCAGTGTTGGCGGGAGTGAGTGAAAAGGAGAGAGTGGGGTTATGCATCACAATGAGGGTATGCCAAATGGATGATTTATCACCGTCAGACTTGAAAGCTATTTTGCACTCAAAACGTGCCAACCTGTTTTATCTGGAATACTGCCGGGTGATGCAAAAAGATGGACGAGTGCTTTATCTGACAGATGCAGAAAAAGAAAACCTTTACTACAACATACCTATCGCCAACACCACTGTGCTGTTGTTGGGTAATGGCACATCAATTACCCAAGCGGCCATGCGGATGCTGGCTCAGGCCGGTGTGTTGGTGGGCTTTTGTGGCGGCGGTGGCACACCACTCTATATGGGAAGTGAGGTCGAGTGGCTAACTCCGCAAAGTGAATATCGGCCAACCGAATATCTGCAGGGATGGCTGAGTTTCTGGTTTGATGACAGCAAACGCCTAGAAGCTGCACAGCAATTTCAGCAGGCTCGCATCGACTTTTTGCGACAGGTCTGGCAGAAAGACCGAGACCTTAAGTTGGAAGGCTTTAACTTCAATGACAGCGAGATCCAGAAAGCGCTGGATACCTTTTATACCCGCACCGCTGCTGCAACCAAATCCGCAGACTTGCTGCTGACGGAAGCTCAGCTAACCAAAACTCTCTATAAATACGCCGCTCAGGCTACCGGACAGAGTGGCTTTACCCGCCAGCATCAGTCGGTAGATAAAGCCAATGATTTTCTCAATCACGGTAATTACTTGGCTTACGGCTTGGCAGCTTGCTGTTTGTGGGTATTAGGGATCCCCCACGGCTTTGCCGTTATGCACGGTAAAACCCGTCGCGGCGCCTTGGTGTTTGATGTGGCGGATCTGATTAAAGATGCATTGGTGCTGCCCTGGGCGTTTGTTTGTGCCAAAGAAAAGGCCACCGAGCAGGAATTTCGCCAACAGGTATTACAAGCCTTTACTGATCATAAAGCCCTGGATTTCATATTTGATACCGTTAAAAGCATCGCCCTGCAAGGTAGAGCACCGGAAACGGCTGAGGAGCAGAAGCTATGATGGTGATCTTTGTTTCCCAGTGCGAAAAGAAAGCTCTACCCAGAACCCGTCGCGTGCTGGATGCCTTTGCCAACCGCATTGGCGATAACACCTGGCAAACCCTGATCACCGAAGACGGCTTGCATACCGTTAACAAGATGCTGCGCCAAACAGCCAGTAAAAGTACAGCTGTTAGCTGCCACTGGATACGTTCGCGGGCACGTAGTCAGCTACTGTGGATTGTGGGTAATAAAAAGAAATTTAATGTTGAAGGTGTGGTGCCCGTGAACAGTACCGAGCAAGACCTGCTGGGTAACGGTGATGAGCATAACTGGAAATACCTGCCGTTGATTAAAGCCTTTACTGGGCTGGCGGCGTTGTTACACGATTGGGGCAAGGCCACTCAGTTGTTTCAGGAGAAGCTCAGCCCGCAATCAAAAAACAGCTTTAAAGGCGATCCATTGCGTCATGAATGGATCTCCAGTTTGTTGCTGATGGCGTTGATTAAATCCGGCAAGGCGCCAGATCAAGATCATAGCTGGCTGGAGCCTCTACTGAAGCAGTCGATTGATGAGCAACAGTTAAAAGCGACCATCCCTGTGTTGTCGGAAGAGCATACACCTTTTAATGAAATGCCTGATGCTGCTGCTGTGTTGTTATGGCTGGTGCTGTCTCATCATCGTCTGCCCAAGCCCGACAATAAGAATAAATTTGGTGACCTAACCAATGATACTCCGCAGCGATTGCTAAAGCGGCTCAGTCAGCAATGGGGTTATGAAAACCGTTTTGATGAAATGGAATTTCAGCAACGCCTATCAGATTGCTTTCTCTTTCCACAAGGCTTGCTGTCAGCTTCTTCCCACTGGTTGCAGGCACTCAGTCATCGGGCTCGACAACTGCAAGCGCATTTGCCGTTGTTTGCTGATGCGGTAAAGGATGGCAGTTGGCGTACCATTGCCCATCATGCACGGCTTTGCCTGATGGTTGGCGATCACTACTATTCGTCACAACCTCAGGCTAAAAACTGGCCGACCACTGTCAATCTGTTTGCCAACACCCACCGTGATGGCCCAGAAAAAGGTCAATTTAAACAGCGGCTGGATGAGCATCTTGTCAATGTGGCTAACGTCGCCGTTAATACCTGCCGGATGTTACCGCGCTTTGAACGTGACACGCCAAAGGCGGAGGATGTTCAGCAGCTCAAACCATCCCGTTATCTAACCCCTGAAATCAAAAAACAGTTTGGCTGGCAGGATAAGGCGGTGACGGCCATTAACAAATACCGGCAGGAACATGACGACAAGATCAGCGGGTACTTTATCGTCAATATGGCCAGTACTGGGCGAGGAAAAACCCTGGCCAACGCTAAAATCATGCAAGCTCTGTCGGATGATCAGCAAAGTCTGCGCTTTATTCTGGCTCTAGGGCTGCGAACTCTTACCCTGCAAACCGGCGATGAATATCGTGATCGTATTGGTTTGGCAGACGATGAGCTGGCGGTGTTGATCGGCTCAAAAGCGATTTTAGAACTGCATCAGGGTTCTGCTGAACCACTGGAGAAAGAAGCTCAGCCGTCTGAAGATGAAGATTTTGGCTCTGAGTCTTGTGAATCCTTGCTGGGTGAGCAAGAGGACGTGGTCGGCTATGCCGATGATGAACACTGGAAAAATCTGCTGCCGGAAGAGGAGTTAACTACAGTACTCACCGGTCGAAAAGAGCGCGCCTTGCTTTATGCCCCCGTGCTGGCCTGCACCATTGACCATATCATAGCCGCCACCGAAACCACCCGAGGCGGTCGCTATATACTGCCCAGCCTGCGTTTGATGTCATCGGACTTGGTGATCGACGAGATTGACGACTTTACCGGGGAAGATCTGGTCGCCATTGGCCGGCTGATCTATCTGACGGGCATGCTGGGGCGTAAAGTCATGATCTCTTCAGCGACGATTCCGCCGGATCTGGCGCTCGGTTATTTTTCCGCTTATCAAAAAGGCTGGGCGCTGTTTGCCGCTAGTCGCCACCAGAACAGTCAGGTTGCCTGTGGCTGGACTGATGAATTTAAAACCCAGCTGGTTACCGTGAATCAAGGTGAAGCAGCAACTGCCAACTATCAAGCCGCTCACCACAGTTTTGTCGAAAAACGGGTAACCAAACTGCGTGCCGAGCCGGTTAAGCGTCGTGCGGAAATAGTGCCTTTATCCGCTCCCTCAGCCGGTGACACCCATGAAGCGAGCTATTTTTCTGCTATTCAGCAAGCGGTGCTTGCCAAGCATTACCAGCATCACGATCAGGACAATAAAACCGGCCGTCACGTTTCATTTGGTGTGGTGCGTTGCGCCAATATTTCACCGTGCGTGGCATTAACCGAATATTTGCTGGATGCCTCATGGCCAGATGACGTGACAGTGCGCGTGATGGCCTACCACAGCCAGCAGGTACTGCTATTGCGTCACGCCCAGGAACAACATCTGGATCAGGTATTAAAGCGCAAGATCCCGGTCAATGACCCTGAGGGGGCTTTTTATAACCCGGTGATCCGCCAGCATCTGGATAGCGGTGACAGTAAGCACTTGATTTTTGTGCTGGTGGCTACCCCGGTAGAAGAAGTAGGGCGGGATCACGATTTCGACTGGGCGGTAGTGGAGCCTTCCTCTTTCCGCTCCATTATCCAATTGGCAGGCCGGGTACGTCGCCACCGAGGGGTATCTGATAACGAAACACCCAATATGGGGCTGTTACAGTTCAACCTGAAAGGCTATCGGGGTGAGAAAAAAGATGTCTTTAGCCGGCCGGGATATGAACAGGGGGACTGGCAGCTTAATCCATCCAAGAGCCTGAATGATGTGCTGGATGGCAAGACTTTACAGCGTGGCGTGGATTCGGTTCCACGGGTCATGAAAGATGATGCTGCACCCTCTAAACAACTGACTGCACTGGAACATTTTGTTATCAGTCGTACGCTGGGTTGCCATTACCTGACAGGAGAGTCACAAGGCCGAGAACCTGCCCATAGCCCGAAAAATCTTTGGGGCTATACCGATGATTACTGGTGGATGACGGCACTACCACAGCAGTTCAACCGTTTTCGCAACAGTGCCCCCGGACTCAATCTTTATCGGGTAATCAATGACAAAAAAGAAGCGGTATTTCAGCTCTACGACCGAAAAAGTGGCTGGGTCAATGTCGAGCGACTACTCGGCATCGAGCATCAGCCGTTAAGTACACAAAGAGCCGATCGCCTGTGGTTAGCGCGAGACTACACAGTGTTAATCGCAGAACAGAGCGAGTTAAGAAACGAAGATGTAGAGCGAACATCGCAGCGATTAGGAGAAATCAGTTTGCAGCATCACAAGGACGGTAACCGCTATCGGTACAACGATCAGTTGGGGTTAGTGAAAATTTGATAAGCAAGCTGCTCCACAGGAAGCGGCTCATATTTCCATCGTTAAGTGACATAGGAATAGAAAATGCTTGATGCGACGATAGAGGCCTTCTTTGCCGAACGCAAAGCAGCCTGGTTAAAGAAGAACCTCAAAGCTTCTATGGAAGAAGGTGAGGTTCGGGAAAAAGAGCGTGAATGCGAAGAAATTTTTGCTCTTAAAAACTGGCTGCCTAATGCAGCAAAAAGAATAGACAGTAGAGCGCTGACAACTCACCCGAGTAAATTTAGCCATCCGAGCACAGGTGTTGGTAAGAAAAATCGAACTAATGGCACCTATGTGACACCGGTTATTTTTCAGGGAACTCGTCGAAGCGATGGTTTTGTGAGAACAGGAAATATCATTTCTGGGCAAATTGATTCTGTTGGTAATGCAGCAGAGTTGGATGTGGAGGAATTTCTCCGGCTCACAATGGCTGATGGCGATAGCCTTATCGATCATATTGAGCAAGAAACAGCTTTAGCAAAGAAGCTTTTGTCACTTAACGGTGAGTACAGCTCAGAGCTGAAACAGCAGTTACTAGCTATCAAGCGAGGTGTTATAGCAGATGAGGCGGTAACCAGTACTAAGATAAAACAGGTTTATTTTCCGGTAGCGGAGGAAGCCAAAGGCTATCATCTACTTTCTGTATTGAGTCACTCAGGGCACCTGTTTGAGTTACGCAAGCGACTGGATCATCTGCGGTTTTCCGAAGATACCAAGTCTGCTCGTGAACTGAGAAAAAACAACCAGTTCTCTGAGACGGGTTATCAGGAAATCTATAACCTGACCACTATCGGTTATGGCGGCACTAAACCACAAAACATCAGCGTACTGAATAACCAGAATGCGGGCAAAGCCCACCTGTTGTTATCCATGCCCCCCGAACTGTCCCCCAGAAAAGTCCGCCTACCCACGCGTAATTTCTTTGGCGATGTGTTGTACCCGAAGCAGCTGCAGCAGACATTTCAGGCCTTTCATCTGCTGCTAAATGCTGACTACAACAACATACACATCCGCAACGCGCGCGATTATCGAATTCAGGAGTATCTCGATCAAATGATCCTGAAAATGTGGCAAGTGCGTAATGCCTTTGCAGAGCAGCCCCATGCTCGGCCGGAGCATCTAACGGCTTATCAAAAGTACTGGCTGTTCCCTGAACATGAAACCGAACGAACAACCGAGGCCCCCTGGTTAACTACCTTGGTTGAAGATGCTACTCGTCACTTTATTCAGAGCTATCAAAAGGTAGCGGGTAAATCAGCGATTCAGTTGGGCGATACCGAATTGCAGGTGTTTTCCCGCATCATCGAACAGAACAAGGAGGCTCTGCTATGAGTACTCGCCGCCTGCTGGTGCTGCCGCATCTCAATATTCATAACGCTAATGCGCTTTCCAGCCCCTACACCATTGGCTTTCCCGCCATGACTGCCTGGCTGGGTTTTGTGCACGCACTAGAGCGAAAACTAAAAGCGGCAGGCTACCCTACGCTGGAATTGGTGGCCACCGGTTTATTCAGTCACAGGTGTGATTTGCAAACCTATCAAGGGCCCGGTGATTTTGTGCACTCCATTATTGGCACTGCTAATCCCTTAGATAAAGACGGTAAACGGTCCGCTTTTATCGAAGAAGCGCGTTGTCACCTCGATGTGAGCCTACTGGTCGAATATCAAGCAGAAGAGAACGATCTCGACCGGCTTGAACAACCTGAGTTTATCCAGCAGTTACATAGGCTGTTGCATCGCATGAAAGTGGCTGGTGGTGATCTACTCGGTTTTGACGAGCCGCAGATTACCGCCGTGGACGACAGAGATGATAAAGCCGTTCGTCGCCTGTTACTGAAGCTGATGCCGGGCTTTGCCCTGATTGAACGTCGCGAACTCATGCAACAAGCGATGGAAGAGGGGGCCGATGCACTGGATGCATTGCTTGAATATCTCACCGTACATCACAGCAGCAAGCAGGACGATGCTGGCAATGTAACTTGGCACAGTCAGCGTAAAGCAGGTAACGGGGGTGAAAAACTGGGTTGGATTGTACCTATCGCTACTGGTTTTCAAGGAATCAGTGAGCTGGGAGAAGCTAAAAATCAGCGTGACCCCGATACCCCACACCGCTTTGCCGAAAGTGTGGTCACCCTGGGGGAGTTCAAAATGGCGCACCGGATTAGACATTTGGATGAGGTGTTGTGGCACTACCATACCGATCTCGGCAGCAATCTTTATCTGTGTCAGCAGGCATCGTCTGCAGCCCCCGCATCTAATAACGACGGTTTTCACTAAGTTAACTTGAAGAATGAATGGAGAAGTAACATGGCTAAAAATGATACAGCATCTGTATTGGCATTTGAGAAGAAACTGGTACCTTCGGATGGTTTTTTTTACGGCACCACTTGGGATAATAAAGGTAACTTTACCCCGCTGGTACTACAGGAAAAATCAGTACGCGGCACTATTTCCAATCGCTTAAAAGCAGCGGTAAAAAATGATCCCGCCAAATTGGATGCCGAGGTTGAAAAGCCCAACCTGCAAACCGTGGATGTCTGCGCTTTGGGTACCGAACAGGATACCCTGAAACACTATTTCACCCTGAAAGTGCTGGGCGGTGTTGAAACCCCATCGGCCTGTAACAATGCTGCTTTTAAAGTCAGCTATCAGCAGGCCGCCAAAGCCTACATCGAAAAAGAGGGCTTTAAAGAGCTGGCGCGTCGTTATGCGATTAATATCGCCAATGCTCGCTTCTTGTGGCGTAACCGAGTGGGTGTTGAGCAGCTTGAAGTACAGGTTAAGGTGTTAAACAAAGGCCAAGAGCAGAGCTGGACGTTTGACGCGACCCAGTACAGTACTCGTCATTTCGATTATGGTGACCAGCAGATCCAGGCACTGACCGACAACATCGCCCAGGCACTTTCTGGTGGCGACAGCTGTTTGATGCTGGAGATCAGCACCTTTGCCCAACTGGGTAAGGCTCAGGAGGTTTATCCGTCCGAAGAGTTAGTGCTGGATAAAGGTAAAAGTAAAAAAAGCAAGGTGCTGTATCAGGTGCAAGGCCACGCCGCCATGCACTCACAAAAAATAGGCAACGCCCTGCGCTCAATCGATACCTGGTACCCCGCCTTTGATGATGCAGAACAATCGGCAGGCCCCATCGCGATTGAGCCCTACGGCGCTGTTACCAATCTGGGTACCGCTTTTCGCACCCCCAAAGAGAAACAAGACTTCTACAGCCACTTCGACAAGTGGGCTCGGGGCGAGGAATTGCCACGAGTAGAGGACGAACACTACGTGATGGCAGTTCTGGTGCGTGGTGGGGTCTTTGGCGAGAGCGAAAAATAGGGGTAGGCAATGAATTACTACCAGGATATTACTTTACTGCCGGATGCAGATATTGCCTTGGGTTTTCTCTGGCAGAAAATTTACCAGCAGGTGCATATCGCACTGGTAGAGCAAAAAGTGGATGAACAGCACAGTGCGATCGCCGTCAGCTTTCCCGGCTACGGCAGCAAGGGCTTCCCACTGGGCAATAAACTACGGGTGCTAGCTAAAGACAAAGCACAGCTGGAAAAACTAAATTTGACTGGATTTCTCGGCCGGTTTGAGGATTACACCCACCTTAAGTCGGTTCAGCCGGTGCCGGAGTCTGCAACCCATATCGCGTTTGTTCGCCGACGGGTAAAAGGCCAGGCCCGTATCGAAAAAGACATGATGGATAAAGCGCGACGCTGGGCAGAAAAATCCGGGCAAAGCCTTGAGGTCTGCTTGCAGCAGCTGGAAAAAAGCAAACCTAGTGCCGAGTCCAAGCTGCCTTTTATCTGGATGGAAAGCCAAGAAACTAAAACGCGAACTCCCACGAGCTCTGCCAAGTTTCCGCTTTTTATTGAACGGATAGAACTGCAAGACGCTAACGAAGGGCTTTTTAACTGCTACGGCTTAAGTACTGAGCGGGGTGGTAATACAGCTTCAATACCGCACTTTTGACCTAAAAATTGGCTCTTTAAAAACATGCAGTAAAAACAGATGGTTACAGTAGGGGTGAAAATAAGGGTATTTCTTCATATTCTTATCTAAGCCTTTGCTGTAACTATTTTTTGTGTTAGTTTTCTGCTGTTCACCGCCACCCAGGCGGCTTAGAAAAGCCCATCGATGCCCGATGTGTAACCGGCGTTGTTCACCGCCACCCAGGCGGCTTAGAAATGCACATGCTCGACAGTCTGGGTAGCTTTAACGTTCACCGCCACCCAGGCGGCTTAGAAAAGACACCGGTAAAGGTCCGGCCGCCTGGAATCGTTCACCGCCACCCAGGCGGCTTAGAAACGTCGGGTAAAGAAGGGCCGCCAGTTGGTTTCGTTCACCGCCACCCAGGCGGCTTAGAAATCGCTGCCCGGGAAAAAAGAAAAGATAGAGATGTTCACCGCCACCCAGGCGGCTTAGAAAACAGCGCGATAGCGGCCCACTCGTGCGCGCTCGTTCACCGCCACCCAGGCGGCTTAGAAAAGCGCGGGATTGGCGGCGTGCGTAACCGCAAAGTTCACCGCCACCCAGGCGGCTTAGAAATTCAAGTGCACGGTGACCACGGCAGGTTCTACGTTCACCGCCACCCAGGCGGCTTAGAAAAACCGGGTGGGCGGGTTCAGCTCCGCCATCGAGTTCACCGCCACCCAGGCGGCTTAGAAACCGCTTGCAAGCCAAAGCCTGAAAGTGCGTTTGTTCACCGCCACCCAGGCGGCTTAGAAAATGCCGGTGTGCGCGGAGTCAAGAACAGCCTGGTTCACCGCCACCCAGGCGGCTTAGAAACACGTCGCGGAAGATGAGTGGTTCCGCTGAACGTTCACCGCCACCCAGGCGGCTTAGAAATAATAACGCAACCAATGGCTGGCAATATATCGGTTCACCGCCACCCAGGCGGCTTAGAAATTCACGCGCACCGGGGGTGGGCATGTGGGCTTGTTCACCGCCACCCAGGCGGCTTAGAAATTTCTGGATGACGTCTTTATCCAACTCAAAGCGTTCACCGCCACCCAGGCGGCTTAGAAATGGTTCGCCATGTGCTCGCACCAGCGGGACGGGTTCACCGCCACCCAGGCGGCTTAGAAATATTGGGAGATCACCCCTGTGCTTGCGCGAAAGTTCACCGCCACCCAGGCGGCTTAGAAACGGTACGTTCGCGGCCTTGCAGGTAGCCCAGCGTTCACCGCCACCCAGGCGGCTTAGAAAAATCACAAAAGGAAATGAATCATGAGCAAGTAGTTCACCGCCACCCAGGCGGCTTAGAAACACCTCCGCCCGCCCCTCTTGCTCATGGCACCGTTCACCGCCACCCAGGCGGCTTAGAAATGCTCGGGCCATGCCTCTTGCCAGTCGTCCACGTTCACCGCCACCCAGGCGGCTTAGAAAGGATTCGAGGAAGCTCTGGGCCAGGTTAACGCGTTCACCGCCACCCAGGCGGCTTAGAAAATTCCGCGCTCATTCTGCAAGTGGCCGATAACGTTCACCGCCACCCAGGCGGCTTAGAAATGAGCAGGGCGTGGGGATGATGGTTAACAGCGGTTCACCGCCACCCAGGCGGCTTAGAAATTGATGTTGCTAATGCCAGCGAGCAGGGGCGCGTTCACCGCCACCCAGGCGGCTTAGAAATTCTCACGCCGCGAGGCATGGCAAGCTGTATAGTTCACCGCCACCCAGGCGGCTTAGAAAATGTGGCAATACCAAGAGAGCGCAGTGCAGCAGTTCACCGCCACCCAGGCGGCTTAGAAAAAAACTCCCGAAGCCATTAACGCTTACCATGTGTTCACCGCCACCCAGGCGGCTTAGAAAAGACAATGTGGTTATGAACAATGGCTTATATCGTTCACCGCCACCCAGGCGGCTTAGAAATGTCGGCGCAATCAGCACTATACACAGCGGCCGTTCACCGCCACCCAGGCGGCTTAGAAATGTTCGCGGAGCTGTCCGACCTGATTGATCGCGTTCACCGCCACCCAGGCGGCTTAGAAAGGTTGCCATCATGTCGCGGTTAATGGTGGCCAGTTCACCGCCACCCAGGCGGCTTAGAAAGACTGGAGAGCGATATCAAAGTGCTGCTGTGGGTTCACCGCCACCCAGGCGGCTTAGAAAACATGGCAGGCTGACCGAAGTCAGGGCTTCGCGTTCACCGCCACCCAGGCGGCTTAGAAAGCGCGTCACATCATCAAACACCTCTTGCAACTGTTCACCGCCACCCAGGCGGCTTAGAAAAATGCAAGGGAAAAAAAATGGCACAACCAATCGTTCACCGCCACCCAGGCGGCTTAGAAAGTCCCGTGTAATCGTTATCGGTGATGTGCGCGGTTCACCGCCACCCAGGCGGCTTAGAAAATGCCGGGATGATGCGCACCAGTTGCCGGTCAGTTCACCGCCACCCAGGCGGCTTAGAAATGTTCGCGGAGCTGTCCGACCTGATTGATCGCGTTCACCGCCACCCAGGCGGCTTAGAAAACTACGCAAGGCCGATGAGATGCGCATGGTCGGTTCACCGCCACCCAGGCGGCTTAGAAATTGAGCAGGCGAGCGGTGTTGATGTGCTGGCCGTTCACCGCCACCCAGGCGGCTTAGAAAACGCAGGCAGTCAGGCCGGCGCTGGTAAATTGGTTCACCGCCACCCAGGCGGCTTAGAAACAGTGGGATTATCTCTCCCCATCTACTGACCGGTTCACCGCCACCCAGGCGGCTTAGAAACCTGCTCGGCAAAAGCCGCGTCGCCTCGGAGTGTTCACCGCCACCCAGGCGGCTTAGAAAATCTTGCCGGCAACTTCGCTGGCCAGCGCCTGGTTCACCGCCACCCAGGCGGCTTAGAAAGACGGCGCTGTGATTGAGTACGACCCCGAGGCGTTCACCGCCACCCAGGCGGCTTAGAAAATCGCCAGCGCCCTGCGTTCCACCCGCGCCCAGTTCACCGCCACCCAGGCGGCTTAGAAAGCTCCACCGCCACCCCGATTTCCTTCCACAGTGTTCACCGCCACCCAGGCGGCTTAGAAAATGTACCGATCTTCGTGCAGTCGGTGCTGGAAGTTCACCGCCACCCAGGCGGCTTAGAAATTAAATGTGCGGTTATCGCTCATTTATTTTGCGTTCACCGCCACCCAGGCGGCTTAGAAAGCCAGCGGCTTTATAATCGCTGTAAGTGTCATGTTCACCGCCACCCAGGCGGCTTAGAAAATGCTTAGCTTCGGCGGCTTTACTGTTTAAATGTTCACCGCCACCCAGGCGGCTTAGAAAGCCAAGACTGGCGACGATAACGCAGCCAAAGAGTTCACCGCCACCCAGGCGGCTTAGAAACAGCAGAAAGCCCGATGGCTCCCTACTGGGTTGTTCACCGCCACCCAGGCGGCTTAGAAAAAGCACGCCGCGTATCTGGATGCCAGCACGCCGTTCACCGCCACCCAGGCGGCTTAGAAATGGTGCTACGAGCAGGAAGATAAGGCCGATGCGTTCACCGCCACCCAGGCGGCTTAGAAAAGCACGCGCCACGGATTGGCATACAGGCTGAAGTTCACCGCCACCCAGGCGGCTTAGAAAGGGCCTAAGTACCGGATATCCCCGACCGCCACGTTCACCGCCACCCAGGCGGCTTAGAAATGCGCAAAGATAGCCAGCTGGGCGCGCACCTCGTTCACCGCCACCCAGGCGGCTTAGAAAATCTATGAGGCGCTGCTGTCCTGGTGCTACGAGTTCACCGCCACCCAGGCGGCTTAGAAAGGTCACTTTCAGCGCCAGCCGCTTGGCTTCTTGTTCACCGCCACCCAGGCGGCTTAGAAAGTGATTGGCGGTAAGCAGCCGCGCACCAGCGTGTTCACCGCCACCCAGGCGGCTTAGAAAGAGCGGCAAAGGCCGGGCGCACTTCGAAGTCAGTTCACCGCCACCCAGGCGGCTTAGAAACAGCTGGCGCCCGCTTTCTTGATGGCGATAAAGTTCACCGCCACCCAGGCGGCTTAGAAACACGCCGAACCCTATGCAGGCCGAGCTGGAACGTTCACCGCCACCCAGGCGGCTTAGAAAGTGCCAGGCACACCCAGACCATCATTAGGCTCGTTCACCGCCACCCAGGCGGCTTAGAAAACACAGTTGGGCCCACTACACGCAGAGCGACTGTTCACCGCCACCCAGGCGGCTTAGAAACTGTGGGCTGATGACCCCTACCAGCAGCTGTGGTTCACCGCCACCCAGGCGGCTTAGAAATGATACTGGATGCGGAGCTGGCCACCGGCGCCGTTCACCGCCACCCAGGCGGCTTAGAAAGGCAACCTGCGCTCGGTGCCCGACATTCTGAATGTTCACCGCCACCCAGGCGGCTTAGAAAATTAACCCGGACACCGGTGTGATTGCGCTGAAGTTCACCGCCACCCAGGCGGCTTAGAAAGAGATAAAGGAATGGTGGGAGACAGGTGGCTCGTTCACCGCCACCCAGGCGGCTTAGAAATCTCCCTTGAAGGTGACTACCGGCTATCTGCTGTTCACCGCCACCCAGGCGGCTTAGAAAACTTTCCATGGCGATGCCAATCGCCTTGTGCAGTTCACCGCCACCCAGGCGGCTTAGAAATCGATGTTGCTGCACGACAAATGTCACAGAGCGTTCACCGCCACCCAGGCGGCTTAGAAAGGGCCCTTGGTGTTGGGGTTTGCGGCTCGCACGTTCACCGCCACCCAGGCGGCTTAGAAAGCCAAGCAAGCGGAGTATGACGCCAAGCAAGCGTTCACCGCCACCCAGGCGGCTTAGAAAGCCATTGTCTTTGTACTCGGAATAAAGCTGATGTTCACCGCCACCCAGGCGGCTTAGAAAAGCCCACGGGGGTGGTCATAATGGCAATGCCCGTTCACCGCCACCCAGGCGGCTTAGAAATCAAACCCGCGATTGTCGGTGATGTTGAGGCTGTTCACCGCCACCCAGGCGGCTTAGAAACGCGCGGAGGGCGAAGCAGAAAAGGACGAGCTGTTCACCGCCACCCAGGCGGCTTAGAAAAATTGTCGGGAGTAATAAAACCATGGCCGTTAGTTCACCGCCACCCAGGCGGCTTAGAAATTGGAGGATCTAAAATGAGTCGATTAACTGTAGTTCACCGCCACCCAGGCGGCTTAGAAATCTGCTGCTTTGGCTTTGGCCTCTGCTGCTGCGTTCACCGCCACCCAGGCGGCTTAGAAAGAAGACAGAGCCGCTCGCCTGTTAATACGTCAGTTCACCGCCACAAGGGGTTTAGAAGGCAAAGGTGCTTAACGTTAAGCACCATAGCAAGCTCTCACCGCAGCTGGTTAGCAATAAATGTCACCTATTCTTGTTTGATGCGTCCAATAGGGTAAGAACCAAAAACATTGATAAGGGAGTCTGCGATGACCGATTCAAGGAGCGAAGCAGTAATACCATTGTTCGATTTGACGGATGCTGGCTTGCTGGAGCGAGCCCGCCAGGGAGATGGGGCGGCGTTTGAGCTCATAGTGCGCCGTCACAACCGGGCGTTGTTTCGTGCCGCAAGAGGAGTGCTGGACGATGAACACCGGGCGCAAGAGGCGGTGCAAGAGGCGTATTTAAGCGCGTTCAAGCATATGGAGTCTTACCAGGGGCGCGCATCACTTAAAACCTGGCTGACGCGAATCGTGGTTAACCAGGCGATCAGCTTCAAGCGCCGACAACACCCGGAGGTGTCGCTGGACGAGAAGGTCACTTTTCTGCATGGCGCCCAATCCGAAGCAAGCCAGACGGTGACCCCCATGGCCGACAAACATACTCCAGAAATGGCGGTTAGCCAGCAAGAAATGAAACATCTTCTGGAAGCTGCCATTCAACGTTTACCAGAAATGTACCGCAGTGTATTCATGCTGCGCGCGGTAGAAGGCATGTCAGTCACCGACAGTGCCTATTGTCTGGATCTTAACGAAGCCGTGGTCAAAACGCGTCTGTTGCGGGCCCGAGAAATGCTGCGCAGGGACCTGATGCGGCAGATCGAGCACCAGGCGTCGGATACCTTTGAATTTGCCGGTAAACGCTGCGATGCCGTTACCGCACATGTCATGACCGAACTCATTCGCTGGGGGCTGGTCAAGCCGAGTTGATCCGGGTTCAACCGACCCTGACCATTGCTCTGCCATGTTGTCACAGTCGAAAGGAGAAGGATAATGAAAGCCACAACGATGAAAGCCATGAAAACCAACACCCTGCTGTTTGCGGCCACGCTGGCGGTATTTTCTGCCGGCTCTCTATGGGCCGTGGCCGCCGAACACTCGATGGATGTTCAACAGGAGCAGTCTGCAATCAACATGTTTGGCGGGGCGGTATACACAGGCGATCCGGCACTGGCCGTGACCGCCGCACTGGTTAAAGCGGGGGGTGGTGCCGATGATTTCAGCTTTGCCAGCGCCCTGGTTGCCATGCTGGGTGAAGATACCGTCAGCGCCGAGGTGGCCAAGCTGACCAGGCAATATGGTGAAGATGAAGTCAATACCTTCCTGGGTGGTATGGACGCGGCAATCGGATTTGGTCTTGAACGTGCCGCTGCAGCGGGGATCAGCCTGCCTGAGCCAGCCGATTTGTCGGGTGTTGAGCTGGCGAAAACCCTGGTAGAGGCGGGCACCACGCCGGATGGTACTTTCTGGAGCGGTTACCTGTTTGATAAGGCGCTCTCTAACAAACTGCATAATCAAGTCATGGCAGACATTAATGCCAATGCAAGCTACGAGGCCGACAAGGTGACCCACAAGATCCTTAACCAGGCCATGTATGACGTGGCTCAGGCTCTGGGCATGGAGAATGTGAAACTGGCTGCTCTGCATTAACAAGGCACTGCAGCTGCCTGGTCATTCGATGACCCGGTAGCTGCAGAAGTGGGCTAAGCACGGTTTATTCATGGCCTGCTGGTCGAACTCCCTCCCACGCGTTCTGTAATATCTGCAGGATAACATCTCTATTAATCGGGCCTGGGTTCCAGTAAGGCTTGGCGACTGCCTGCGTGGCGGCGTGTTCGAGATCGGACTGAGTAAGGCCGAATACTTTGAGTGCCAATGGTGCCTTGAGTGATGCGGCATAATCATAAAGGCCCGTGCCCAGGTGTTCTCCAAAGAGGGTGCAGGCAGGCCGAAGTTGGGTGCTGGCATACTGTTGGTTGTAACCAATAGTATGGGGTAACAAAATAGTATGAGTGGCGGCATGGGGCAGATTGAATAACCCGCCCAAGACGTGGCAAAGTTTGTGATGCAACGACATCCCCAGGTTGCCGAGCAGTGTGCCAGCCAACCAGGCGCCGTACAGTGCCTGGCTGCGAGCCGCAAGGTCTTGCGGCGTGTGATGGAGAATGGGCAGCGCCTCGCGTAGCTGACGAATGGCTTCGGTGGCCATGAGTGCCGTGAGAGGGTGAGCGTTTTGTGCATACATGGCTTCCAGCGCATGTGCCATGGCGTTCATCGCACTGGTGATACTCAAATCCACTGGTAGATCGAGAGTAAGCTCGGGATCGTATATCACCACCTCGGGTAAAATAGCGGGATCCTGTACCGTTGTTTTAATGCCGTGCTCGGTTTGCCCCAGTATCTGCGTGGCTTCAGAGCCAGAGTAGGTGGTGGGAAGTATTAGTTGTAACAGCCCGGTGCGATAAGCCAGCGCTTTGCTCAGCCCAATGGCTGAGCCACCCCCCAGGGCAATGATGCCGTCGGCCTTGCTGTTAGCGAGTACCGTCAAGGCGCCTTCAGTTACCTCAATCGGAGTATGCACCGTCGCCTGTGCAAATACGCCTGCTCCTAAGTCACCTAGCGTTTCCTTGAGTGTATCAGCCATGGCTTGGTAACTCGGTGTGCAAATAATCAGCGCCCGGTGTTTACCCAGCGCCCGGAGCTCTGGGCCTACCCGTTGTATTTTTCCTGCGCCGAACAAGGTGCGAGTCGGTTGGGTGCTATAGGTGAAGTCGAATTGCATGTGGCTGCCTGTGGTGTTGGAGTTGTGATGGTTAAGTAATGCCGCATAACAGGTGTGGATCTGCTGTCATTCCCGCGCAGGAACGTCATTCTCGCGCAGGAACGTCATTCCCGCGCAGGCGGGGACGGGAATCCAGAGTATATGGCACTGAACGGTCAGCCTGCGTGTCGCCAGCATAGACACTGGACCCCCGCCTTCGCGAGGGTGACGGCAACGATATGACCTCCCGTCCCCGCCTACGCGAGAATGACGTTCCTTTGCGAGGGTGACGATTTAACGATCTAGGTAATGCTTCTGCACATAGGTGCCGTGCTGAGTTCCGTCGTTCTTATTCCATTTACACCGCCGGGTTAGGCATGGCCTGGTGCAGTTCTTCTATGGCTGCGCGCAGTTCCGGGCTCAAGGTCATGTTTACGCTGTCGATGTTTTCCTTTAGCTGCTCCAGGGTCGTGGCGCCAATCAGGTTGCTGGTCACAAAGGAGCGGGTGTTAACAAAGGTTTGTGCCAGTTGTGCCGGGGTAAATCCGTGCTCTTGAGCCAGGGCGACGTAGGCGGCGCTGGCTTGCTGGGCGCGCGGGTTCAAGTAGCGCTGAAAGCGGCTGTACAGGCTTAACCGAGCACCGGCAGGGCGGGCGCCATCCAGATACTTGCCGGTCAGCGTACCAAACGCCAGCGGCGAATAAGCCAGCAGGCCGACCTGCTCGCGCAGGCTGAATTCCGATAACCCCACCTCAAAGCTGCGGTTCAGCAGGTTGTAGGGGTTTTGAATGCTGACAATGCGTGGCAAGTTGGCCTGTTCGGCCAGCTTTAAATACTGATGCAGGCCCCAGGGCGTTTCGTTAGATACGCCTATGTGGCGGATCTTGCCACTGGCAACCAGCTCTTGCAGTGCGCGCAGGGTTTCTTCAATGGGCACAGTGTCTTCTTGCTCCAGCTGCTCCAGCCCCAGTTGGCCAAAGTAGTTGGCGCTGCGGTCGGGCCAGTGCAGTTGATACAGGTCGATGTAATCGGTTTGCAACCGGCGCAGGCTGTCGTCGACTGCCTGAATCAGGTTGGTTCGATCGAGCTTGGCCTCGCCGTTGCGAAAATACGACGGACGTACCGGGTTGCGTGATGGCCCCACGGCCTTGGTGGCAATAACCAGCTGCTCTCGCTTGCCCCGGGCCTGTAGCCAGCGGCCGATGATGCTCTCGGTGTCGCCCTGGGTAGCCTCGCGAGGCGGAATGGGGTACATCTCGGCGGTGTCAATCAGGTTGATGCCATGATCGACGGCCATGTCGAGCTGGGCGTGAGCGTCGGCTTCGGTATTCTGTTCGCCCCAGGTCATGGTGCCCAGGCCAATTAAACTGACCTTGATATCGGTGTGGCCCAATGGTCTGAATTGCATAATGCGTCCTTATTGCTTGGTTTTGCTTTGGTTAAACAGCAGTTTATTGCTACTAGGTTAACAGCAATGGGGTACTCAGGTTAAGGGATGGGTGTGTGCTGCCGATAACCTGACAGGTGCAGCTGGTTAGCTGCAGGCATAGTGTTCAATAAAAGGAGTTGGATGATGGCCGTACCTCCCATTACTACCAGTCTGAGTCGGGTGCAGCAAGCGGCTCGGGCTGACGCGCAGCAAGCAGAGACCAATGACAAAAACGAACCACAGACGCAGCAGACCGAGCTGTCGGCTTCCCGCTCCGAGTTAAAAGCCCGCTCTAATTACAGTCTGGTGCAGGCGATGTTTGGTGGCGGCAAGCAGGGCGATGATAAAGCCATGAATATTCTCTATAGCGAGATCATGGAAAAGCTTAACGCCGAGCTGGGCGAAGCACACGCCATTACTCCGGATAAAGTTGCCGGGCAGGCGGAGGATTACTGGTCACCAGAAAATACCGCGGGGCGCATTGTGGAAGGCGCACTGGGCTTTTTTGAGACCTTTCAAAAGCAATACCCCAGCCTGGCGGAAGATGAGCAGCTAGAGCAGTTTTTAGCCACCATTACCCAGGCGATTGATGAAGGCTATGGCGAAGCCATCAAGGTACTGGATGGCTTAAAGGTGTTTGATGGCAGCATTAAAGATAATGCCGAAGCCACTCGCAGTATTATCGATGACAAGCTGGCCGCCTTTCGTGAAGCAAAGTCAGGGCCAGCTACCAATATGTGAAGAGTGAAGAGCGAGGAGTGAAGGGCATGCCGGCTTCAAGCTGGCGGCTTGGTTGGCCGTCATCCTGATGAACATCAGGATCTCGATGTTTGCCGTTTAGCTGGGCGCCGAGCGCTATTATCTCTTCACCCTTCACCCTTCACCCTTCACCCTTCACCCTTTACCCTTTACCCTTTACGCCTCACCCCTCACCTTTATCATCAGGTGCCTATGATGCCGCCGTCTTTACGGGTGATCATCATGACGCTGGAGCGGGGCGTGTTGTCGCCACCCATAGGGAAATTGGAGCCTGCCAGGTCTTCTCCCGGGTGCTGCACCCCCACAAACAGGGTTCTATTATCCGGGGTAAAGGCCAGACCGGTGATCTCGCAGGCGATGGGGCCGGTTAAAAAGCGCCGTACCTCGCCGGTGGCCGGGTCGGCACACAGCATCTGGTTATTGCCCTGGCCGGCAAAGTCGCCCTGGTTCGAGTATTTGCCGTCGGTCTGTATCCACAATCGCCCGGCCTTGTCGAAGCCAATGCCGTCCGGGCTGTTGAACATGTTGTCGGCGTTGATGTTGTCGGATCCCGCGTACAGATTGTCTTTATGGACGGTGGGGTTGCCGGCCAGCAAGAACAAATCCCACTCAAAGGTAGCATCGGTATGGGAGCCGGCGCTCGGTTGCCAGCGAATAATCTGTCCATAGTGATTTTCGGCTCTGGGGTTGGGGCCGTTAACGGCTTGATTCTCGGCCACGCCACGATTCTTGTTGTTGGTCAGGGTGCAGAATACCATGGGCTCGGTGGGGTGGGCCGCCACCCACTCGGGTCTGTCCATGGTGGTGGCTCCTACCTGAGTTGCGGCCAGTCGAGCATGAATGAGCACCTCGGCCTGGCTGGTAAAGCCGTTTTCGGGCGTCAGGCCCTGCTCGCCAAAGATCAGGGGCAGCCATTCTCCGGTGCCCGACAGCTCGCCGTCGTTGGCGCTGTTAAAGCGCGCCACATACAGGGTGCCTTCATCGAGCAAGTTCCGGTTGGCGGCCGCATTATCGGGATCATATTTGTTATGGCTAACAAAACGATAAATATGCTCGCCCCGTTCGTCGTCACCCAGATACACCACCACATGGCCGCTTTTATCCACCACCAGTTCGGCATTTTCGTGCTTGAAACGACCCAGAGCGGTGCGTTTTATCGGGGTAGATGCGGGATCATGCGGGTCAATTTCCACCACCCAGCCAAAGCGGTTGCACTCGTTAGGGTGTTTGGCCAGATCGAAGCGCTCGTCAAAACGGTGCCACTGCCAACCGGCATCGGTGGCGCCAATACCGTAACGGGCTTTGGCGGGGCTGATATCCACGTGCTCTGTGCTACCAAAGTAGCCGTGTACGTTTTCTTCGCAGGTCAGATAAGTGCCCCAGGGGGTCATGCCGTTGGCACAGTTATTAAAGGTGCCCAGCACCCGCTCGCCTTTGGGGTCGGCCTGAGTTTGCAGCAGGGCATGGCCTTTGGCTGGGCCGCTGATGGCCATGGGGGTATTGGCATGAATACGACGGTTATAGGGTCCGTCTTTTTCAAGACGCCAGCCCTGGGCGCCTTTCTTCAGGGTGAGCACCGATACGCCTTGTGACGCCTGGGCTTTTTTCACGTCCTCGGCGGTCATTTGTTTGCCCTGGTGGGGGAACATCAGCTCGTAGTTACAGTATTCGTTATTGATGGCGAGAATGGCGGTATGGTCGTCCAGCGGGAAAAAACTCATGCCGTCGTTGTTATCGCCAAACTGACCCAGCTGATCGGTGGCGGTATTGCCGCCGCCATTGATAAATTCCGCCACGTTGGAAAATAAAGGGTCGCCCCAGGAGATCAAGCGCTCTGCCTGGTAACCGGGTGGCACCACAAAGGTATCGGCGGTGCTGGTGGGCACGGCACTAAAACCCAGCAAGGGGCTGCTGCCGGTTGCGGCGGCCACGGCACGGGAAAGTGGCGAGGCGCTGAAAAAGGCCACGGCACCCAGAGCGGCAGCGCCGCCTAAAAAACGACGGCGGCTCAGGCTTTGTTCAACCATCTGGGTAAATTCTGGCACCTGAGTGCGGGGGTGATTTTGCTCGTCCTTTAGTTCAAACTGGCTCATTTTTATTATCCTTACTCACTGACGGTCAACACCAAGTTAAGCGGTGACCCAAGAGTAGCGGTGAATAATGGCGTTTTAATAACAACAAGATGACAGGAAGGTGACAGTGAAAAAGGAAGTGGCCGACAAGCTGGTAAAGATGATTATTATTCTAGAGGCGGTGGCAATGAGTGTCATCTTGCTGCTGCTGGCCTGGCTAACATTCAATGCAGAGCCTGGCCAACAGGCAGTGCAGGGCCCTTGGCTATGGCTGTTGTTACCGTTAATGGTTTTGTCGTGGTTGTGGCTGTGCCAACGCGCCTGGTATGGCTATTTGTCGAGCGAGGGGATGCGCAGGCAGTGGCCATTCTGGATGCTGGTTGCGGTGCAGCTGCCGTCTTTTCCACTGGGCACGTTAATGGGCGGGGCGTTGATCTTTCTCAAGATAAAGTATCGGCCTCGGGCGCAATAGCGAACCGCGCATAGCATAGCGCCCACCAAAAGGTGGGCGCTATGCTGGCTTTATGCGGATAACTTAATCACCCCAATCATGCTTGCGTCTGTGTTTGTGCTTATGCTTGTGCTTTTTGCCGTGATGGTGATAGTGATGCACTTCTCGTGCCTCACGATGGCCATCGCCAGACTTGGCACCCAGGGCCGAGCCGGCACCGCCGCCAATGCCGGCACCAATCAGCTGGCCGGTATTACCCCCCAGGTTCTTGCCCAGGGCGGCGCCACCCAGAGCACCAACGGCACCGCCCAGGGCGGCTTCGTTCTTGTTGCCTCTGTTGGCCGTTGCCGCACCACCGGCGGCACCGCCCAGGGCAGCCCCCACCAGGGCGCCGGTATCACCACCCATCTGGTTGCCCAGCAGGGCACCGGCTGCACCACCGGCACCGCCGCCCAGCAGGGTACTCAGGGTTTCACTGGCCAAGGCCGGCGTGGCTGCCAGCATCACTGGCAGTACGCCAAGGGCGATGATTTGTTTTTTCAACAGATGTGTTTTCAACATAAGACAGGTGTTCTCTCAGTCTGTTTAACTTGAGCCGACTATACAAAGCTTTAGCGATAAAGACAGCGATATGGCGCATCTCTGCACACTGTGTTTTTGCTGGCGCTTTGCTTTAAATTGTTGATTGTAATGTGTTTTATTTTGGTTTCGCCAAGGTTGGCGACCAATCGTGACCGACAGAAACTGACCATAGGCACGGCCACTGCAGTAGGGTGAGGCTCATACTAAACCGATTAAACAACAAAGCGGTTTTATTTTCTGGATTCCCGTCCCCGTCCCCGCCTTCGCGAGGATGACGTTCCTTCGCGAGGTTGACGTTCCTGCACGGGAATGACAAGGGGGAGGTGAGAATGACAATAGAGGGCACGTGGGAATGGTAAGAACTGGCAGGGCGACCTGTGCTTGTGCCGTCATCTTCGCACAGATGGGATTCATATTGTTGCCGTCACCCTCGCGAAGGCGGGGGTCCAGTGCAGGTAGTACAGCTTTAGAGATTGGCTTCTCGTCTACTGGAATTGGTTTGTCTTTATCGTGGAAATGACACACTTATTCAAGGGATTATAACGGGCTGAAGAGGGGTAGGGCAGAAGGGGAGAGTCGTCCCTGACTCAAGATATTCATTAATGACGAAGGCTTAATCGTCCCATCTGCCATTATGGCGTTTTTCCCACTGCTTATGGGCGTGCTTGCGTCTTTTGTGTTCATACTTGCGCATTTTTTCATAATGCTTGATTTCGTTTTTGCGCATCTTTTGGTAATACTTGCGCTCTTCTTTTCTGCGCTTGCGGTCGTATTTGTTGTCGTAGTAACCATTATAGCCGCGGTCGTGATCACGGTAATAATGGTGGTCGTGATCGCGATAATAACCGCGATCATCATGACGGATATGGCGACTGTCATGGCTGCGATGATGGGTATCACCGGTTCTGGCACCCAGGGCCGAGCCGGCGCCACCCCCCACACCGGCACCAATCAGCTGGCCGGTATTACCGCCCACTTCTTTGCCCAGGGCGGCACCACCTATTGCACCAACGGCACCGCCCAGAGCGGCCTCGTTCTTGTTGCCTCTGTTGGCCGTTGCCGCACCACCGGCGGCACCGCCCAGGGCTGCCCCCACCAGGGCGCCGGTTTCGCCGCCCATTTGTCGACCAATAAGGGCACCCGCCGCACCACCGGCACCGCCGCCCAAGATGGTGTTTAAATCTTCACCGGCAAAGACTGGTGTGGTCGCCAGCATCAGTGGCAGTAAGCCAAAGCTGATAATTCGTTTTTTCAACATAATACAGTCTCTCTCAGGCTGCTTAACTTATATTGACTATACAAAGCGGTGGCGGGAAAGAAAGGTAGCTCGGGGCGAGAGCCAAACAGCCTGATGGCTCTATTTCAGTGTAACAGGCTGATATTCATGCGATTTGTTGTTTTGGTGAGCCAGGGTGCGACCAAAGATGACCGACAGAAGCTGACTGCCGGCCCACATCTTTGCATTAAACCGCCATCAGCCGGCGTTAAACACCCACACCAGAGTACGCAGTCCCTGCTGACCATAACGGGCCAGGCGATCGAAACGGCTACGTTCTAGCGGTAGATACTGTTTATCCACCGCGCTTTCGCCGCTGGCTTCATCAATATCCGGGTCGTGAATATACACAAACTCCTTATCAATGGCGCACACCAACACCCAGTGCGGAGCCTTGCGACCATCCAGATGGTAGGTGCTGATCAGCACCAGGGGCAGGCCGCCCTGGTGCAAACCCTGCTCTATCTGCTCCAGGGTAAAGTGACCGTATTCGGCGGCTATGCCCGCCTCGGCCATTTGCGCTAAAAACTGCTGGTGCACCCGCTCCAGAATCTGCTTTTTATCGGTGGTGCGTACGCTACCCACAAACAAGGGCCCCATTTGGTTAAGGGTGAGCGCCACCTTGAAGCCGCGTCTGTGGGCGGCCAACGCCAATCCATGAGGGCCACAGCCACCGTGACCGCTGGTCATAAAAATGGTGGTGGCTTCGCGCCACAGCTGCAGTTCTTCGTCTATTTCCGGTTGATAGTCGGGAGACAGGGCACTGATGGCCATCATCAGGGAGGCAGGGCCACAGGTAAAGTCGGTGGTCTGGCGATAATAGGGCACCGTTATGCTGCCGCTATGGGGATGATAATGATGTATCCGCTTTTGGTAGCGCAGGGCGAGTTGCTGGTCTTCATAATAATTGTGGTAGACCCCAAACTGGCGGTATCCCAAACGCTGATAGAGATTTTGTGCCCAAATATTATCGGCGCGAACTTCCAGGCGCATAAACACGGCGCCTTGCGCTTGTGCCGCCTGCTCGGCCGCGGTCATCAAGGCGCTGCCCAGGCCCAGCCCGCGGGCTTCGGGTGATACGGCGATAGAATAAGTGCGTGCCAGGCGGGTATTACGGCGAAACAACACCAGAATATAGCCAAGCAACTGTTGATCTTGTTCGGCGAGCAGCAGTTTGTCCTGGGGGTGCTCAATAAAGCGTTGAAAGCTGCGCCGGCTGATCCTGTCGCCGCTAAAGCAGTGTTCTTCAAGGGCCACTAAGGGGTTGAGATCGGATTTTTCGGCGGCGCGAACAACAGGGGCAGACATAGGGCACCAAGGACGTGTGGCAAGTAATTCAAGATACGATAAATTGCTATTGGCCGCGAGAAAATTTCACTGTGCAGCCGGCTATTTATGTATAGAGTGATCCTATCTCACTGTGGCAATTTGAATGGGTTAGGTTAATGGCTCAACTTATTTTAGTGGTTGATGAACTGAGTGCGTGGGCACCGTATTTTCCGAGTGACAATCTGGTCGATTTTCAAACCTACCTTAAGCAGGCACCGGCTAAAAATGCCTCCCGGACCCGGGTGATTAACCTGTGCAAAAACAATAAATATCTGTCGAATGGCTATTACTGCTCCTTGCTGGCCGAGGCGCGGGGACAGCACGTGATCCCCTCGGTAGCCACCCTGAACAACCTGCGTAACAAGGGGATGTTTGCCTTTGGCTTTAACGGGGTGAGTGAGGCGGTGGCCACGCTGGCAAGCGATGAGCAACTCAAGCAAATCAAGCTGAAAAGTTACTTTGGCCGCAGCCCGGTGCCCGAGCTTGAAGCCCTGTGTCGCGAGTTGTTCGAGCGCCTGCCGTGCCCGGTGCTGGAGCTGACCTTCAAGAAGCGCACTCGCTGGGAGCTGACCGGCCTGGCTACCCTGTCGCCGCGAGAGCTGGCAGGTGAAGAAGAAGACCGCTTCGCCGAGGCGCTGGAAGCCTACTCGCGCATTATCTGGCGCAAGCCCAAGTCGGTTAAGCGCTATCGTTACGACTTGGCGATGCTGGTCAACCCGGAAGAAGCGCTGCCGCCGTCGGATGCCAAGGCATTAAGCCGTTTTGTCAAAGCCGGGGAGCGCGCCGGTGTCAATGTAGAGCTGATCACCCGCAAGGATTATCAACGGCTGGCGGAGTATGACGGGCTCTTCATTCGCGAAACCACCGCCATCGATCATCATACTTTTCGGTTTGCACAAAAAGCCGAGCACGAAGGTCTGGTGGTCATGGACTCGCCCACCTCTATCTTGCGCTGTGCCAACAAGGTGTTTCTGGCCGAAAGCTTTGCCAAGCATGGTGTGCCGACGCCCAAAACCCTGATGGTCAACCCGAAAGAAAAAACGGCGGTGGCCTGGCTGGAACAAGAGCTGGGCTACCCATTGGTGCTGAAAATTCCCGATGGCGCCTTTTCTCGCGGCATATACAAGGCCGCCGATCGCGCCGCCCTGGTCGAGACCCTGGCGACCCTGCGGAATGCCTCGGCGCTGGTTCTGGCGCAAGAGTACTTTTTTACCGAGTTTGACTGGCGGATTGGCGTGCTGAATCACGAACCTATTTTTGCCTGCAAATACTTCATGGTGAAAGGGCACTGGCAGATATATCGCCACAACGACGGTGGCAAAGAGGCGGATTCCGGCAGTTTTGTAACACTGCCAACCTATGAGGCGCCCAAGGCGGTGATCAGTGCCGCCCTCAAGGCGGTAAAACCCATTGGCGATGGTTTGTACGGGGTCGACATTAAAGAAGGTAAAGGCCGGGTGGCGGTCATAGAAGTCAACGATAATCCCAATATCGACCACGGCGTAGAGGATGTGTTTCTTAAAGACAAGCTCTACGACATGGTAATCGCCGACTTCGTGCGCCGGTTCGAGGCAAATTGAGTCATTGATGGTAAGGCGTGAATGGTGAGGAGTAAGGAGTAAGGAGGCCCCTGCTGTAGGCGAACAGGTGTTCTCGCATTACGCCGCAGGTGTAAATCAGGGCCCTCCGGATGCCGCCCAGTTGAATCAACGGCAAGCCATCCTGCTTCGCAGGACCGCCGAAGTCCTCTTTGCCAAAGAGACGGGCGGCTACAAAAGACGATGTTTGCCTTTAACGTACGGCGTATCTGGTTGTATTACCAGTAGGCAATCCGTGCCGTTTAGCCGTTCGACGCTGCGGCTACCTGTTTGGTATTACGTAGGCGAACACTTGTTCTCGCATTACGCCGCAGGCGTAAATCAGGCTCCTCCGGATACTGGCCAGCTGGGCCAACGGGCAACCATCCTGCTGCGCAGAATTTCGCAGCTGAAGCAGCGGCTACAAAGGCGGTTGTCCGTGGCTGACCGCTTACAGCTTAAAACTTACCGCTGTCCGAAGGACTCGGGTTACAGGCACTCGCGTTCGCCGCGGCGCAGGGGGTCGGGCTTGGGCTCGCCGTTGGCACAAAAATCGAGTGCGGCAGAATTCAGGCAATAGCGCAGGCCGGTGGGTGCCGGGCCATCGGGAAACACATGCCCCATGTGGCTGTCGCAGCGCTTGCAGCGAATTTCTACGCGGCGCATGCTGTGGCTCACATCCGAGAGTTCGATAATGTGATCCGGATGATAGGGCGCATAGAAGCTGGGCCAGCCGGTGCCCGACTCAAATTTGCAGGCGGATGAAAACAGCGGCAGTGCACACAATTTGCAGATGTAGCTGCCTTCTTGTTTATTCTCGAGCAGGCCACCACAAAAGGGCGCTTCGGTGCCATGGTTCAGCAGAATACGCCGTTCGTCTGCGCTCAGGGTGGCGGCGAGTTGCTCTAGCTGCTCTTTGCTGGGCGGGCTTAAATCATAAGCGCTGGGGATGAGAGCCATAACGTTACAGATCCTTTTTTAACCGATGTTTAAAGAAATGCTGCACCTTGGCCACTTTGGGCTGGGCAACGGCGGCAATGTAAGGTTGGTTGGGGTTGATGGCAGCATAATTCTGATGATAATTTTCTGCCGGATAAAACTCGGTCAGCGGCTCCAGGCTGGTGACAATGGGCGCCTTGAACGCGGCATTTTGTTCCAGCAGGGCAATATAGTCGCTCACCAGCTGCTGTTCGGTCTGGTCTTGATAAAACACGGCCGAACGATATTGGCGGCCCTGGTCGTGGCCCTGGCGGTTAAGCTGGGTGGGATCGTGTGCAATGCCAAAAAACACTTTCAACAAGGTGCCGGGGCCGATCAGCTGACTGTCATATTCTATGCGAATGGCTTCGGCATGATCGGTGGTGCCAGTGCAGACGGCATCGTAATTGGCGGTGTCTGCGCTGCCGCCGGCGTAACCGGACACCACATCAAGCACGCCATCAAGCTGGCGATACACGGCCTCGGTACACCAGAAACACCCGCCGGCCAACACCAGGTGGCGTACGCCCCGGTTGAGAAAGGCGTCGTCGTTGGCCTCGGGAAAATCGTTGGGTAACAGGCTCAGCACTGAATCTGGCATTACATTTCTCCTTGCTAATGAAACGCTACGTTAACATAGCTCACCGCCAGGCTAAACGGTCTTGGGCGTCGGCATGGGTATTAATAAGAACGATTAAACCCTGCTTGGTTCACTTTTCTGCCGGGTTGCTGCCGGTCACCCACACGGGGTGTGGTGCTTTTAACCCCGTACCAGGTTATTTACACGCTAACACACTGTGAGTGTTGAGTTTTGCTGTTGCTGAACATGTCATCCTGCTAGGCTATGCGCATTTATGCAAGGGCGAAACTTTCATGGAGCTGGAACTGCTTACTCTGGTGCTGCTGGCGGTGGCGGCACTGTTGGCCGGGTTTATCGATGCCATTGCAGGCGGAGGCGGCCTGATTACGGTGCCCGCGCTGCTGGCCACGGGCATGTCACCCACCATGGCGCTGGCCACCAACAAGCTGCAAAGCTGCTTTGGTTCCTTTTCTGCCACCTTTTATTATTTGCGTCGCGGTTTAATCGACTGGCGGACCATGAAATGGGCCGTGGTTTGCACCTTTATCGGCAGTATGCTGGGCACCCTGCTGGTGCAGCGCATCGATGCCTCGCTGCTGCAAAAAATACTGCCATTCTTACTGGCCGCCTTTGCCTTGTATTTTCTGTTTTCGCCCCGGGTGGGTGACGAAGATCGTCAGCGCCGGCTGGGTATTATTCCCTTTGCCTTGCTGGTGGGCACCGGGGTAGGGTTTTATGACGGCTTTTTTGGCCCGGGTACGGGTTCGTTTTTTGCACTGGGCTTTATTGCGCTGGCTGGCTTTAACATGGCCAGGGCCACGGCGCATACCAAGCTGCTGAACTTTACCTCCAACTTTGCGTCGTTGTTGTTTTTTATGCTGGGCGGACAGGTGGTGTGGGTGGTCGGTCTGTCGATGGCCCTGGGGCAGTTTGTGGGGGCGCGGCTGGGGTCAAAAATGGTGGTCAGCAAGGGCACGCGCATTATCAAACCCATGCTGGTCACTGTCTCCATGGTGATGTCGGTGCACCTGTTGTGGCAGCAATATCCGGGCTGGTTCAGCTGGCTGGGCTTGGCAACTCAAGGGTAATAAAAAGAGCATGCTGGAAGGACTATTCCAACGACAACAACGTAAATATCAATACTGGCTGGCGGGGCTGGGCATTGCACTGCTGGCCAGTATGTTGTTGAGCCTGCAATCAGGCGCCGTTGGGGTGGGCATAGAGGCGCTGTGGCGGCCGGTGTCGGCGCTGGAGCAGCAGGTATTCTGGCAACTGCGACTGCCGCGCACCCTGCTGGCGGTATTGGTGGGGGCCAGCCTGGCCTTGTGTGGTGCCGTTTTGCAGGTGCTGCTGCATAACCCCCTGGCCGAGCCGGGGTTGATTGGTATTTCCAGCGGTGCCAGTCTGGCGGCGGTACTCACGCTGTCATTGTCGGTGTCGTTGGGGATCACGCTGCCCTATTGGAGCCTGTCGCTGGCCGCCTTTGTGGGCGCCCTGCTGGTGACCCTGCTGTTATTGGCACTGGCGCGAAGGCGACTGGGGCCGGGCGCCTTGTTGTTGTTTGGGGTGGCGGTGAGTATTTTGGCCAATGCGATACTCACCTGGTTGTTGTATCTGGCCGATGATGCCTCGTTGCGCAGCTTTTTATTCTGGATGATGGGCAGCCTGGGCCATGGCCAGCCACTGTCGTTTGCCTGGTGGTTACCGGCGCTGGCCACGCTGGTGTGGCTGGTCCGCCAGGGCCGTCAGTTGGACATATTGGCACTGGGCGAAAGCCAGGCCCGGTTATTGGGGCTGAATGTGAAAAAACTGCAACCGCGGCTGGTGCTGGCGGTGTGTTTGCTCACCGCCTTTAGTGTGGCCATGGCCGGCCCCATTGGCTTTGTAGGCCTGGTGGTGCCGCACTTGTTACGGCTGCTGGTGGGGGGCAAGCAACGCTTTTTATTGCCCGCCTCCGTGCTGGCGGGTGCCGGGGTGCTGACGCTGGCCGATGTGGCGGCGCGTACCCTGTTAACGGTGGGCGAGATGCCGATTGGGGCCGTTACGGCGACCCTGGGGGCGCCGGTGTTTATCTGGTTGTTGGTGCGTCGTCATGCTGGCGCTTAACGGGTTTGTACAGGCCGGGCGAGTGGGCCCCATTAACGGCGAGTTTGCCGCAGGTGCCTTAACGCTGTTAATCGGCCCCAATGGCAGTGGCAAGTCGAGCCTGTTAACCGGTGCCGCGGGCTTGAGCGACAGTGAAGGCAAGGGCGAGGTGCGCCTGGCCGGTAAAGCCTTGTCCGGCTTTAGCCTGCATGAGTTGGCGCGACACAGGGCCATGCTGGCGCAACAGGCCAGCTTGCCCCATGGGCTGCGTGGTTACGAGTTACTGGCATTGGGTGCCGAGCCACTGGGGGGCGTCAGTGAGGCAGTATGTGAGTCAATTGCCCGACTGTCCGTTCCGTTAGGGTTGGAAAAACTGTATCAACGCCAGTTAAATACCCTGTCCGGTGGCGAGCAACAACGGTTGCTGATTGCCAGCACCTTGTTACAGGTCGATCCGGCCATCAACCCCGATGCACAATTGTTGTTGCTGGATGAACCCCTGGCGGGCCTGGACTGGCAGCATCAGCTGGCCACCCTGCGGGTGTTGCGCGGCTACGCCGAGCAGGGTCTGGCAGTGGTGGCGTCTATTCACGATATCAATATGGCCTGCCAATATGCCGATAGCATTTGGTGCTTGCATCAGGGCCGGCTGGTCGCCTGTGGAGGCCCCGAGGTCATCAGCCCGGCGCTGATCGCCGAGGTGTTCGAGGTCAAGGTCAAGGTCATCGAGCAAGACGGCCTGCGCATTATGCTGCCCCAGGAATAAAACGAGAGGCAACAGAAACACCTCACACCTCACATTTTACGCATCACCCTTCAGCGCCCTTAACCGTGTCATACAGCTTTTTCAGCAACTGTTCGGTATCACTCCAGCCCAGGCAGGCGTCGGTAATGCTTTGGCCAAAGACCGCAGCCTTGTCATCTACAACATCCTGGCGGCCGGCTTCAATAAAGCTTTCTATCATGATGCCGGCAATATAACGGCTGCCAGCAGACAGCTGCCGGCAAATATCGTCTGCTACCAATAGCTGGCGCTGATATTGCTTTAGGCTGTTGCCGTGGCTGAGATCCACCACCAGTCGGGTCGGCCGGCCCAGCTGTTGCAGCTCGTCTACGGCAACCGCTATGCTGTCGGCATCGTAATTCGGTGTTTTACCGCCGCGTAAAATAACATGGCCAAAAGGGTTGCCATCGGTTTGGTAGATGGTCATGCGGCCGTGCTTGTCAGGCGAGCAAAAAATATGGGAGTGGCTGGCGGCGCGTACCGCATCCAGTGCAATCTGAATGTTGCCGTCGGTGCCATTTTTAAAGCCCACCGGGCACGACAAGGCCGAGGCCATTTCCCGGTGCACCTGAGATTCGGTGGTGCGGGCTCCTATGGCGCCCCAGCTGATCAAGTCGGCAATATATTGCCCGGTCACCATATCCAGAAATTCGGTGGCGGTGGGCAGCCCCAGGGCATTGATGTCGTACAACAGCTTGCGCGCCAGTTGCAGGCCGCTATTCACATCAAAGCTGCCATTCAGGTGCGGGTCGTTGATCAGTCCTTTCCAGCCCACTATGGTGCGGGGCTTTTCGAAGTAGGTGCGCATCACGATGCACAGCTGGTCGGCATAGCGTTCGCGCAGGGGGGCCAGTCGTTCGGCATAGGCGAGGGCGGCGGCGGTATCGTGAACCGAGCAGGGGCCAATCACCACCAGCAGTTTATTGCTGTGGCCCGTTAAAATGGCTTCTATGTCGGCACGCGTACTCAGCACAGTGTCGGCCATGGCCTCGGTAACGGGGAATTGTTCGTTAAGTTGCTGGGGCGTGATCAGCTGCGCCAGGCGGCGACTTCTTAATTCATCGGTATGTAAGGACATAGCTTGCTCTATTGCAAAATGGGGTGATAGGGCCGGCCTCGCTCATGAGGCAACCCTAGAGCACTATGGTGCTTACCATAACGGAAAGCCGTGACCGGGAAAACCACGGCGAAGGCATTATTAGGGATTGGTAAAGCGCTGGCCAGAAATGTCCGGATGATAAATAGGCTGGATCACGTTGCCGGCCGGATCGGTCACATGAAAACTGCGGGCGCCGTCGGCGTGGTCGTGCGGCGTGTCCAGCATGGTGACGCCCTTGCTTTGCAGATACAAAAACCACTGATCCAGCTCGGCCTTGCTATCCACAATAAAGCCGAAGTGATCCATGCTCTGCACGCCACTGGCAGGCACATCGGCCCGGCCCAAAGACAGGTTGTCGTTGCCACAGGTCAGGTATACCAGGTCTTTGTGGGCGCGGCGCAGCAGCTGCATGCCCATTATCTCGGTATAAAATTGCTCGCATTCTTCCAGGTTGGGCATGGTGAAGGCGATATGACGCATGCCGTTTAAACGACCGGGTCTTTCCATGGCAGAGCTCCTTGTCTATGGCTTGAATAGTTGTGTACTATTTGTTGAATTTAAATGAACAAATGGAGTTTACAATGTATTCGATTATAGTCAAAACCAAGCTCAAGCCAGGCAAAGCCGAGGAATTTCTGGCAGCCATGCTGCCTAGGGTCTGTTGACCTTTCGCGGTTAAATTTTGTTCGAGTTAAACGCGTTTTTATCGCGGCGAGCGGGTTGTAGCCTAGTCATTCTAAGCAAAGCCCGCTCAACAAAGAGAAAAACGCGTTTAGCCGAACCCGCAGGGCAGCGCTTGTGGCGTCTTTCTACTGCGTTACCGCTTATTTATGGAGAGTGACTACATGGCATAAGCGCTGCCTTGTATAAAGACGCCACAAACTGCTGCAAAAATCATCTCGAAAGGTCAACAGACCCTAGCCGCAGCCTCGGTGCGTGACGAGCCTGGCTGTCATACCTTTGATGTGTTGCAGGACCAGGCCGACCCCGAGCTGTTCTGGTTATATGAAATCTATCAGGATGAAGCGGCCCTGGCCGAACACAAGCTGACGCCCCATTACAAGGCCTGCCGCGCTGTGGTGACCGAGCTGATTGCCGAGCAGTCGGTGATCCGTGCCGACGTACTGGCGGTCAACCCCAGCCGTTAAAAACGTGAGGGGTGAAGCGGAAAGAGTGAAGAGTACAACTTTAACCCTTCACTCTTCACCCATTACCCTTCACTGTACCTTAACCAGTTCCGCGAGCAGGCTTAAGCTGTGATGGCGGGCACTTTGTTCATAAATATCGGACACTATCATCAGCTCGTCGGCACCGGTTTGGGCCAGCAAGCGTTCCAGCTGCTGCGCGACCTGTTCCGGTGCCCCCACCACGGCGGCGCCCAGGAAGCTTTCTACGCCATTTTGTTCATGGGGCAACCAGCGGCTCGCCATGTCGGTCACGGGCGGTTGCAACAGGCGGGTGTCGCCGCGGAGTAACGACAGCACTTTTTGCTGGGCCGTGGTGGCCAGCAAGGCGGCTTGCTGTTCGGTATCGGCGACGATGGCGGGCACGCCGACGATCACATAAGGCTCGCTTAACACAGCTGAAGGGCGAAAGGTGCGCTTGTACAGTGCCACTGCGTCTTGCAGCATGCGCGGGGCAAAGTGTGAAGCAAACGCATAAGGCAGGCCCATTTGTGCGGCCAGTTGTGCGCTGAACAGGCTTGAGCCCAGCAGCCAGATGGGTACCTGGGTACCGGCACCGGGAATGGCGATCAGTTTTTGGCCATGTTGAGCCGGCGCCAATAGCTGTTGCAGTTGCTGCACCTGTTCGGGGAACTGCTCGGCATCTTCCGGCCGGCGGCGCAGGGCACGCATGGTATCCTGATCGGTCCCCGGTGCGCGGCCCAGCCCTAAATCGATGCGCTCGGGATACATGGTGGCCAGGGTGCCAAACTGTTCGGCTACCACCAGAGGCGGATGATTGGGTAACATGATGCCCCCCGAGCCCACGCGGATGCGTTGGGTGTGGCCGGCAATGTGGCCAATCAAGACCGCGGTGGCCGAGCTGGCAATGCCGTCCAGGTTATGGTGCTCTGCCAGCCAGAAGCGCTCGAAGCCGAGCTGCTCAACATGACGCGCCACCGCCACCGAGTCGTTAATAGCATCGGCGGCAGTGTGATCGGCACGAATGTGCACCAGATCGAGCATAGAGAGTTTAACGCGGGAAAGGGCAGACATAACAAGCACTCGCTTTAATGGTACAGGGGTGAGATAACAGCATATCCGACTGCCATTGGCCACCCTTGGCCGGTAATTGATTGTACAGATGAGGACATAGCAGAAGATGACAACAGATATTATGGCGCAACTGGCCAGCTGGCAGATCAGCCCGGAGCTGATAGAGCATCCACCGCTGTTTACCTGTGATGATGCGGACCGCCTGTTACTGAAGCGGCCCGGCACCCGGCTGAAAAACCTGTTTTTGCGCGATAATTATGGTCGCCGTCATGCCTTGCTGTTAACCCGTCCCGACAAGCAGGTAGACCTGAAAGCCTTGTCCACGCAGCTGGGCTGGTCGCGAATCGGCTTTGCGTCCAACGAGCGGCTGCTGCGTTATTTAGGCGTAGAGCCTGGCCATGTGTCTGTGCTGGCATTGGTGAACGATACGCAACAGCAAGTCGAGCTGTGGCTGGATCAAGACCTGATAGACGGTGACCATTTTCATTGCCATCCGCTGCGCAACACCGCCACCGTCTTGTTAAGCAAAACCGATTTGCAACATTTTACCGAGCAAACCGGCCATACTCCGCAGTGGCTGAATATACCGGAACGGTAACGAAAAATGTAAAGAGTGAGGCGAGAGGAGAAAGCCGTTCATTTTTTCAACGCACGGGACGACAAAAGACGGTGGGTACTTGTCTCGAACCTATACTCACGGCAGGGTAATTTTGCGTTCCACAGAAGGAAATCCGACGTGATCTGTAACAGGATGTTACTCGGCTTGGCGCTGCTTTTGTTCAGCCTGACGGCGGCGGCCGAGCAATATACGGTGGGTTTTTTAGCCTTCAGGGGCGAAGCGCAGGCCCGTGACGAATGGGCGGCGACCCTGGCCGGCCTGAATAATGCCATACCCGATCATCATTTTGTGGGGCGTTATCTGACCCAGCAGCAGCTGGATCAGGAGTTAAGTTCCGGACAGCTGGATTTTGTTGTCACCCATCCGGCGCATTTCATGTTGAGCCAAAGTCAGCAGCTGAACTGGCTGGCGTCTTATCTGGATCCTTATTACGGTCAGGCGCGCGCCAGTGTCGCCGGTACCCTGTGGGTGCGGGCCGACAGTCAGATTGTCGAACCCGGTCAGTTGCGCGGCCAGCCCGTGGGGGCGGTACACGAACAGGCCTTTGGCGGTTATTTGCTGGTGGCAGAGCAATTGCGCCGCCAGGGCGTGCAGCCGGCGGATCTCGACTTGCGTTTTAGGGGGTATCCGGTAGATGCTCTCGTGTACTTGCTGCGCGATGGCGCCCTGACCGCGGCCATGCTGCCCACCTGCCTGCTGGAAAACATGCAGCAGGAGGGGCTGATAGAGCTATCTAATTTTCGTGCACTTATGGTGCAGGAAGACGAGCACTGTGCGCGTTCTACCCCCTTGTATCCGGGGTGGAGCTTTGCCGCCGTGGGCATCACGGACGAAAAACTGCTGCGTATCACCAGCCGTGCCTTGCTGAGCCTGGAGTTCCAACAGCGGCCCTTATGGGGGGCGCCAATTCGACTGGATGAGGTTGAGCAGCTATTAACCGACTGGCAGCTGGGGCCGGCGGCGGCTCCGGTGTTGCCATTGCAGTTGCTGCGTCAGATGATTATTCGTTATTGGCCTTTTCTGGCCGCTCTGGTGATTATCTTGCTGGCCTTGTTGCTGCATCATTACCGCGTCACGCTGTTATTGCTCAGACGTACCCAGGAGCGGGATAAGCTGCATAGCCTGATGCAGGACAAAGAGCAGGAGCTGGCGCAGGCGCGCCAGCGTATTCTGATGGGAGAAATGGCCACCGGCCTGGCTCATGAGCTTAATCAGCCCTTGTCGGCTATTCAGGCGTATGCCCAGGCAGGCGAGCTGGTCAGCCAGACCGAACAGCAACAAGAGGCCTTTGGCCGCATCGTGTCCGAAACCGAACGGGGTGCCGCCATTATTCGCCGTTTTCGCCAATGGGCCACTCAGCCTTTGCCCAGCGCCGAGCCTGTGGCGCTGGCCAGCGTGTGTCGGGAGTTGGTGACGCGGATGCAGCCGCGGGCCTATGCCCTGAACGTGACCTTAACCAGCCAGTTGAGCGAGGGTAGCCTGTTAACGGTGCGCCCGGCGGTAGAGCAGATTTTGAATAATCTGCTGGGCAATGCGTTGAATGCCCACGGACGACTAACGACGGGGTCTGCTTCGGTGCGCGGCCATATCTGGGTGAGGGCCCATCCCGTCAACGGCGGCTGGCAAGTTACCATAGAAGATGATGCCGGCGGGGTCGACTCCGCTATTATTGCCTCGTTGCAGCAAAACCTGCCCGCAGCTCATTATCATGGCATGGGCATAGGGCTGCTGGTCAGCCATCGTCTGGCACTGCGCTTGAATGGCCGACTGACATTGGAAAATACCGCCAACGGCACCCGCGCCAGCTTGTTCTTGCCCGAGGAGAGCGAATGAAAATTTATATTCTGGATGACGATCAACAGGTAGTGGCAGCCAATCGTTTTTTGTTGGATGCCATGGGCCATGCCAGCCAGGGCTGGTCGGATCCCGAGCAGTTTCTGGCCGAGCTGGATGAACAGACGCCGGCCATTTTACTGCTCGATCTGGCCATGCCCAAGCTCGATGGGCTGGCGGTACAGCAGGCGTTGTTGAAGCGTCAATGCGCCATTGCCGTGATCTTGCTCACCGGTCATGGGGATGTGCCGCAGGCCGTGGTGGCCATGAAGCAGGGCGCGGTGGATTTTCTGGAGAAACCGGTGGATGCGAGGCGGCTGGCCAGCGCCCTGGCTCAGGCGCGAGTGCGGGTCAGGCAGCTGACGGAACAGGCAAGAGTACGCCAGCTCTTCAGTCAGCTTTCCAACCGCGAGCGAGAAGTGGTTAACCTGGTTGCCGAGGGCTTGACCAACAAGGCCATTGCCGAGCAGTTGTGCGTGGCGGTACGCACCGTAGAAGTGCACAGAGCCTCGGCCATGCACAAGCTCAAGGTCACCAATATGGCCGACTTGCTGAACCACTGGCGATTATGCCAGGCCTAGAGTTTGTCATTGACAATAATCTGCTCGCACAGCCATTCCAGCAGGTTATCGAGCGGCATGGGCCGGGCGAACAGGTAGCCTTGTCCCATCTCGCAGCCCTGTTGTAGCAGATAGGCTTTTTGTTCCGGGTGCTCTATGCCCTCGGCGATGATCGAAAAGCCGAAGCGCTGCCCCAGTCGCAGGATCATCTCGGTAATATGCCGCGCGTTGATGTCGGTGGTGACGTCGTCGACGAAACTTTTGTCAATTTTGAGGCAGTGGGCCCTCAGGTTGGTAATTTGGGACAGCGAAGAATAACCGGTTCCAAAATCGTCGATGCTGATCTGGATGCCTGCGTCGATAAGCCGGTCCAGTACCTGCCGAAACTGGGCATAGTCTCTCATCACCAGCGTTTCGGTGATTTCGACCTGCAGCAGCCGAGCCCCTGGCTGGTCCGAACGGGCAAAGTCAATCAACTCTGCCATCAGGGCACCGTCGAGCAGATCGCTGCTGGAGAGGTTAAAGGCAATGGGAAGGGCATAACCTGCGGTGTTGAGAGCCTGCAGTGCCGTTACCACCTGTTTGAACACCAGACGGTCGATCAAGCCGATTTCGCCCGAGGCCTCGGCGATGGGAATGAAGTCGGATGGCGGCACAAAGTGGCCATCCGGGTGCTGCCAGCGTACCAGGGCTTCCAGGCCCACTACGGCTTCATCAACCAGGCGCACCTTGGGCTGCAGGACGATACTGAGCTGCTGGTCATTGATTGCCTGACGCAGATCCTGCAGCAGATTGTAGCCCGCAGAGGTCCTGTCGCTAAACTGCTGATCCACATGGATGAATTGCTTGCCGGCTTTGCGTGCCGCCGTGCAGGCCGCGCGTGCCAGTACCAGAATGGTTTCGGGCTGGCGATGACTAAAATGATGCAGTTCCAGTAACGAAGCGGTCAGAAACAGCTGCCGGCTAAAGTCACCGACCATGATGAGCCGCTGCTTGAAGGTATGGTGGGAGAAGTCTGGCCGTCGAGGCAGCAGCAGTACAAAGGTATTGTCCCAGGTTTTGGCAATCGCAATGGCCTCGGGCAGCTGGGATGACAACGCCTGATAAACCTGTTGCAGCAGCCGGTTGCAGAATGGCTCGCCAAAGGTCAGCATGCGTTCATCGAACTGTTCAATTTCAACTTTCAGCAGCAGGGTCTGGTCGAGCTCCCGGGGGGTCATCAATTCCAGTTCACGTACCAGCCAGTTGCGGTTGTGTATGCCCAGTACCGGATCCCGGTAGGCCAGATCCGACAGGCGACTCAGCAAGGCAATGTTCTGGAAGCCATTGGTTATGCTTTCGCAAAACATGTTCAGTAACGAACGAGAGGCGACTGACAGTGGGGTAGGATGCTTGAGCAGCATCAGGTAGGCGTGAGCCCCGGTTTCCTGGGTATTGAAATAGCAGATGCTGTACTCGTCTTGCCATTGATGCTCGCGGTGCAGAATGGCTTGCTCTATGGCTGCGGTCGGCCCTTCGAGGTGCGTGACAGCAAGTGGAGCATGATCGGGCAGATACTCGAAGTCACCACTGGTGGCTATCACCTGCAGGGGAGGCTCGGCGTGTGGGGGCAGGGAGCAGATAATGCCGGCATCTAGGGTGTCAATCAATTTGCCAACTTCGCTCAGTACGGAACTGGCAAAGCAGGACAGATTTTGCTTGCTGTTGATGGAATTGGAGGCGGCGACCACACTCTGTACCGTCCAGCAGGCATCTGTTTTGTGCGCTAACGTTTCATCCTGATCGTCGGCAAACTCGAAAGTATCACTTTTTTCCATCTGTATTCAGCCTTCATTGGTCGGCGTCAGTCTGACTGCGCGCTTTATTTATCCCTGGCACATAAAAATATAGTCTCAAATGTTGCAGATAAAGTTAAACGCCTGATAAAAACAGGACAGCATTAGCATTAACCACATTTAATTCAGTTGAGCGGGTACTAACGCTGCTCGCGCAAGACATCTTGATTGGCTTGTTTATTCTTGAGTGTATGGCGTGGGTTATGTCGAGGTTTTGTATTGCGCTTGTTTTGTAGCCAGTTGATATATTACCGCCGAGTTGGTCATTAACCTGAAACATAATGGCAACAGTATCCGGCGCCCGGTCAGAAATCAACCGACCGGGAAAGTGCCTGATGTAACAAAGGGCCGGGCAAGGCTGAATCACCTATCCATGGCGATCCCAAAGGGCCGGCAGATGGCCAGGCAGTTTTATGCCGGGCGGCTTAATTCACCGCGCAGGCTTTGCCCCATTTGCTCGCGCACCTGTGCCGGTGTGAGGTTTTTACTCAGCAAATAATGCAGCTTGGTCAACGCGGCCTCTGTGGTCATGTCGTAGCCGGAAATCACGCCCGCCGCCGCCAGTGCCTTGCCCGGGGCGTAGCCGTCCATGTTGACGCTGCCGCGCTGGCACTGGGTGAGGTTAACGATGATCACGCCCCGTGCCGACGCCTCGGCCAGCAGGGTCAGCATGGCCGGATTCTGCGGAGCATTACCCACCCCGTAAGACAGCAATATCAGCGCCTTGACCGGCTGCTGTAATATATTGGCAATTACCGCAGCGCTAATGCCCGGATACAGGGTCACCACACCGATAGGCTGAGGGGTAATGGGGCTGACGGTCAGCGGCTTGCCACTGGGTTTGCCCAAAATGCCTGCTTCCAGGCTGATGTGAATACCCGCATTGAGCAGAGGCGGAAAATTGGGAGAGTCGAAGGCTTCAAAGCCGTCGGCGTGTTCTTTGCTGGCGCGATTGCCTCTATAGAGCCGATTATTAAAAAACAGCCCCACCTCGTTAATAGGATAATGGGCGGCTACATAGAGGGCATTCAATAAGTTGGGACGACCGTCGGATCTGAGTTCGGCCAAGGGAATTTGTGAGCCGGTGATAATCACCGGCTTGTCCAGGTCTTCCAACATGAACGACAGCGCCGCGGCGGTAAATGCCATGGTGTCGGTGCCGTGCAAGACCACAAAGCCGTCGTAATGCTGGTAGTTGGCCTGAATATCGTCGGCAATGCGTTGCCAGTCGGCGGGGGTCATGTCTGCCGAATCGATCAGCGGTTCATATTCATGAATATGATAAGCAGGCATCTCGGCACTGTGAAACTCCGGCGTTTTGGCCAGTCGCTCCGTCATAAAGCCCGCCAGGGGCACATAGCCTCTGGCGGATTTTTGCATTCCTATGGTGCCACCCGTGTAGGCGATATAGATTTTTTTAGGCTGCATTAAAACTCCTGACACGCTACGCACAACACATACTGACCACGAATGTCGTCAAACTGGCTCAAGGTGGCCAGCTCCTGTTTTAGCTGCTGGCCGGCGGGCTGCAATACCGCAGGCAGGGCCGCGCTTACCCAGTCGGCAAGCGTATTGGAATCACTCATGAACTGGGACAGCAACTTCTCTTTGGCCGTCATCGGCATTTGCACCCGTTTGACGCTGAACTCGCCCAGGTTGGCCAGTTCGGCCGCACCGGCCAGGGCATCGTCCAGGTATCCCAGCTCATCCACCAGTCCCAGCTCTTTGGCATCTTTTCCGGTCCATACATGGCCTTGAGCCGCACGCTCCACCTGTGCCGGCTTCATGTCGCGGCCCTTGGCAACCAGGTCGACAAACTGACCATAGGTGTGTTCAACCCCCATCTGGATCAGCTGCTTGGTGTGTTCGGGCAAGCCCGTGGTCAGGCCTGCGCCAACAAAGTCGGTGGTGCCGACGCCATCGGTGTTCAGGCCCAGCTTCTCGAAGGCTTCTTCAAAGGTTAAAAACAGGCCGAATACCCCGATAGAGCCGGTCAGGGTGGTGGGAGCGGCATAAATCTTGTCGGCATCGGCCGCTATCCAGTAACCGCCCGAAGCGGCCGTGCTGCCCATGGAGATCACCAGAGGCTTGCCGCTTTCTTTAAAGCGCAGCAAGGCGCTGCGGATTTGTTCGGCGGCAAAGGCACTGCCGCCGGGGCTGTCCACGCGCAGCACCAGGGCGTGAATGTCCGCATCCAGGCGCGCCTCGTTGATCAGCTGGCTCAAGTGCTCATCATTAATGCTGTTGGGCGTGGCGGTGGGGCCACTCATAATGGCACCGCTGGCGGTGATCAGACCCACAGCCGGGGCTGACTTGGGCTGAGTTTTGGTGTGTCTGAGATAAGTGGCAATATCCAGGCTCATATACTGGTTGGTCTGGCTGTTCCAGCCTACCTGCTCGGCCACGGTTTGCAGCATGTCTGTTCGGCTGGCCAGGCGGTCCACCAGGCCTTGCTCCAGGGCGTAACGAGCCGGATCACCCTTGGCGGCGGCAAAACGGCTGAGCAATTGCTCTTTGCTGGGGCTGATATGATCGGCCGGAATATTTCTTAATCTGGCCACGTTATCCTGATAATGCTGCCACAACTGACCCAGCCAGCGCAGGGTGTCCTCCCGGCTTTCTGCCGACATGTCGTCGCGGATATAGGGCTCGACAAAGGATTTATAGGTGCCTACCCGAAATACGTGAGGGGTGATATTGAAACGTTCGAACGCCGACTTGTAATGCAGTCGATACACTCCCAGCCCCTGAATGGTGACTGCACCGGCCGGGTTGAGCAGAATTTCATCGGCATGAGCGGCCAGATAATACTGGCCCTGGGTGTAGTAATCACCAATGGCGTACACCGGCTTGCCCGAGGTTTTAAAGGCTTCAATGGCTGCGCCCACTTCATCGAGTTTGGTCATGCTCGACTCCGTCATGTTTTGCAGCTGCAGCACCAGGGCACCAATGCGATGGTCGTTGCGGGCCTGGTCCAGTGCATCTTTAATCTGGTTCAGGGTCATGGCGGGCGGAGTGGTGTCGCCAGCAAACCATTTTTCAGCCAGGCGTCGTGGGCTGGTGGGGGTTTCCTGCTCCAGCACCGGGCCGGCCAGAGCCAGGGTGAGGGCCGCTTTTTCTGGCAGTACCACGGTTTCATCTTCGCCGCTAAAAATCAGCACCGTAAACACTATGATGGCTAAAAAAAACAAACCTGATACCAAAAGACGAATGGCATTCAATACCCGGCCCAGAGTACGAAAGAACCACTTGATCGCAGACCACATAACATTGCCTTAAACGAAACGATTGTTGAATCAATCCATTATGAAGGCAGCGAGGGCACAATACCACGCTAAAACAATGCACCAAGTCGTGCTTTTGTAGGCGAACACTTGTTCTCGCATTATGGCGCAGGCATAAATCTTGTTGGCTTCCACCCAAGAGCACTGCCTTATTAAAAGAAGGCGTCTTCGAATCAACTTAATCCACAGGGCGCTCGTCCCTCAATTAAACAAACGTTTGAAAGTGTGCTGGCGATGCAGTAGCCTGAAGTGGTCAAACCTGTAGCGATAGGCGGAAGCATAATGAGCCATTACCCCCATTTATTGTCTCCTCTGGATCTGGGCTTTACAAGGCTGAAAAACCGGGTGCTGATGGGATCGATGCACACCGGGCTGGAAGAAGAAAAAGGCGGTTTTGCTAAACTGGCCGCCTTTTATCGAGAACGCGCGCGCGGTGGTGTGGGCCTGATCATCACCGGCGGCATCGCCCCCAACTTTCGCGGCCGCTTGCTGGCCAACGCCGCCCAGCTCAGCTTTAACTGGCAGGTGTCGCGCCATCGTTTACTGACCGAGGCGGTGCATCAGGAGGGCGGTAAAATTGCGCTGCAAATCCTGCATGCCGGCCGTTATGCCTACCATCCTTTTTCTCAGGCGCCGTCCGCTAAAGCGGCCCCCATTACCCCCTTCAAGCCCGGGGCCATGAGTTCGCGCCAGATCCAAAGTTGTATCAAGGACTTTGCCCATACCGCCAAACTGGCACAACAAGCCGGCTACGACGGGGTGGAAATCATGGGCTCAGAGGGTTACCTGATTAACCAGTTTCTGTGTGCCAGAACCAATCTAAGAACCGATGATTGGGGGGGCAGCAGTGAGCGGCGCCATCGTTTTGCCGTGGACATAGTGCAGGCGGTGCGCGCCGCCGTGGGTGACGAGTTTATTCTGATCTTCCGGCTATCCATGCTGGATCTGGTGGAGCAGGGCTCAACACTGGAGGAGGTGATTGCGCTGGGGCAGGCGCTGGAGCAGGCCGGCGTCAACATCATCAACACCGGTATCGGCTGGCACGAAGCGCGAATACCGACCATCGCCACCAGCGTGCCCAGAGCCGCCTTTAGCTGGGTGACCGAACGGGTTCGCCAGGCACTGTCGATTCCGGTAGTGGCCACCAACCGCATTAATACCCCTGAGGTCGCCGAGCACATACTGGCCTCGGGCCAGGCGGATCTGGTGTGCATGGCACGGCCTTTTTTGGCCGATGCCGACTTTGTCAACAAAGCGGCGGCGGGGCAGGCCAAGCTGATTAACACCTGCATTGCCTGCAATCAGGCGTGTCTGGACCATGTCTTCAAACGCCAACGGGCGACGTGTCTGGTTAACCCCCGAGCCTGTTACGAGACCGAGCTGCTGGCAACCACCACGGCCACTCCCAAGCGGCTGGCGGTGGTGGGATCGGGCCCGGCGGGGTTGAGCTTTGCCTGCCAGGCGGCGGAGCGAGGTCACAAGGTGGTGCTGTTTGAGAAAGCTGCTGAAATAGGTGGCCAGTTCAATTACGCCAAGCAAATACCGGGTAAAGAAGAGTTTCACGAAACCTTGCGCTACTTTCGCCACCGCCTGCAGCAGACCGGCGTGGAGGTGCGGTTGGGGATCCAGGCCGAAGCGGCACAGCTACAGGCATTTGACGAGGTCATACTGGCCAGTGGCATATTACCGCGCACCCCCAACATAGACGGCGTTCGGCATCCCAAGGTGCTGAGTTATCTCGATGTGCTGGCGCGCCATGCCACTGTGGGCAACAAGGTGGCCATTATCGGCGCCGGAGGGATTGGTTTTGATGTAGCCGAATTTCTGGTGGCCAGTGGCCATCAAAACACCGAGCAGTGGCTGGCCGAGTGGGGGATCGATAAAGACTATCGCGCGCCTGGCGCCTTGATGCCGCCGACCCCCATGGTGCCGGCTCGCCAGCTGTGGCTGTTACAGCGCAAGACGGATAAGCCGGGCAAGGGACTGGGTAAAACCACCGGCTGGATCCACAGAGCCAGCCTGCGCCAACATGGTGTGCACATGTGGGGTGGCGTGAGTTATCAATGCATTGATGATCACGGGCTGCATATAGTGCGCGAGGGTAAAACCCTGTGCCTGCCGGTCGACAACGTCATTATCTGTGCCGGTCAGCAACCCCAGCGTGACCTGCAAGCCGCGCTCACCGAGTTGGGCTGCACGGTACACCTGATTGGCGGGGCCGATGTGGCGGTCGAGCTGGATGCCAAACGCGCCATTCGCCAAGGCATGGAGCTGGCACTGAAAATATAGAGTGAAGGGTAAAGAGTGAGGGGTGAATGTAACGCCTAACGCCTAACGCCTAACGCCTAACGCCTAACGCATCCTCCCACCACGTTTTTTGGCGCTCGGCGCCGGGTGCTGCTAAGGTATCGACCCTGATTGATTTTGCTTGTTGATAAAGGTGTTATAGATGGATGCACTGGAACTGTTATTAAACCGCCATTCCAATCCGCGTTTGGTGGAGCCGGCCCCGGCAGGTGAACAGCTGGAGACCATATTCAAGGCCGGGTTGCGCGCCCCTGATCATGCGGCGTTAACGCCGTGGGAGTTCATCGTATTTGAAGGCGAGCAGCGTCATGCCCTGGGCAATATTCTGGCCGAGGTGGCAGAGGCAAAAGGCGATGGCCCCGACCGTGTAGCTATCGCCCGTAATGCGCCCTTGCGTGCGCCCATGATCATTACCGTGGTGGCCAAGGTTAAACCCCACGACAAGGTGCCGCAGCTGGAGCAGGAAATCTCTGCCGGCTGTGCGTTAATGGCCATGCAGATGGCAGCCCTGGCGTTGGGCTTCAACGGCATCTGGCGCACCGGCTGGTTTGCCTTCGACCGCAACGTGCATCAGGCGCTGGGGCTGAGCGAGACCGATCAAATCGTCGGCTTCCTGTATCTGGGCACCGCTCAGGTAGAAGTGCGCAAGTTACCCGAGCGCGATACCGCCCAGTTTGTACGCTATTTCGGGAAGTAAATCAGTGTGAAGGGTGAGGAGTAAAGCGTTAGGAGGAAAAGAAACACCGAACTCTTCCAATTCGGTGTTTTACCCCTCACTCCTCACCATTCACCGTCTCTTACAACGCTTGCCGATCCCACCAGATAAACGCCCAGGCGCCCAGCGCACCAAACAGTACTCCCAGTATGCTGCTGGCCAGAATATCAGCCGGCCAGTGCAGGGCCAGCAACAGTCGCGAATAACAGACCGCTACCGCCCATACGGCCAGTCCGCCTACCAGCCAGGGCGAACGGCGCCGATACAGTAACAGCAGGCAATAAAAGCCGGCTATGGTCATGGCGGCAATAGAGTGGCCGGAGGGAAAAGAGTAACTGACCTCGTCTTGCCAATGCAGCTTTAGCCAGTTGGGCACTTGCTGCTCCGACATATCCCGTAGGCCGTCGGCCAGCCAGTGCTCGCGTATGATGGGCAACTGGGCATAAAAACGGTCACTGTCGGCCAGTCGACCTTTTTCTGCCAGCCAGAGCACATAAGGACGGGGCTCTTTAAAGTATTCCTTGGCCACGCTTTTGGTGATAAAAGCACTGCCCAGCGCCGCCATCAAACAGAAGAAAAACACCACAAACTGGCCGGGGCGACGACGCCAGCGATACAGCGTCAGCACGCTCAACAGGCACAAGGTGATGGCGATACCAAATTTGCCCACCGTGACCGTTATGCTGTAGGCCAGCAAGGCGGGTGGCTCATCGAGATCCAGCAAGGGAAACCAGTGCCATTGCCATTGATAACCCAGGCTGGCAATCGTAACCGGCAGCACCAGCAAAGCCAGCACCGTAAAAAATAATCGAGGTGTCATAAAACAGGCGCCAAAAATAAGCTGAAGGAAATGAAGCGGCGATTCTAGCAAAACAAGAGCGGAATGATAGCTGTAGCTTGAGCGAACAAAGAGTACAATGGCGCGTTATTTCAGGAGGTTGCCGTTGATGAAATTGCTTGCCGATGAGAATATGCCCTACGTACAGGAACTGTTTGCCGACTGGGCAGAGGTTGTCACCTGCCCCGGTCGAGACATGACCCCGGAGCAGCTCCGTGATGTGGATGTCTTGCTGGTGCGCTCCATTACCCGGGTTGACGAGGCCCTGCTGGCAAACGCACAGCAGCTGAGCTTTGTCGGGACGGCCACCATTGGTTGCGACCACATCGACACCGACTTGCTGGCCCGCCGCGGCATTGCCTTTGCCAGCGCGCCGGGTTGCAACAAGGTCGCCGTTGGCGACTATGTGCTGGCGGCTCTGTTGAAGGTGGCCGAGCACAAAGGCTGGCAGCTGGCGGAGAAAACCCTGGCCGTGGTCGGGGTGGGAAATACCGGCTCTCAGGTGGCGGCGCGCGCCCGGGCACTGGGGATGAAAGTGCTGTTATGCGATCCGCCCAAAGCCCAGCTGGACCCGACAGCTTTTGTCGAATTGGCACAGGCATTGACCGCCGACATCGTCAGCTTTCATGTTCCGTTTACCCGTGAAGGGCAGCATGCTACCTGGCACCTGCTCGATGAGCCGGCCATTGCCGCGCTGCATGGCGAACAGGTACTGATTAACGCCTGTCGCGGCGATGTCTGGGATAATGCCGCCCTGTTGCAGCGCCAGCAAGGCTCGGCGCCGCTCACGCTGGTGATGGATGTCTGGGAGCATGAGCCGGCGGTGCTGGCCCCCCTGGTGCCTCATGTGTTGCTGGCTACCCCGCATATCGCCGGTTATAGCCTGGAAGGCAAGGCCAGAGGCACCTTTGCCTTGTATTGCGCCCTGTGCGAACTCCAACACAGAGCGCCGTCGATGAGTCCGGAGCAGCTGTTGCCGCCGCCGGCCATAGCTGCGGTTCATCTGCACGATACCCTGGATCAGGCGTTGATCGCTCGTCTGGTACGACTGGTGTATGACATCGAGCAGGATGATCAGGCGTTTCGTGCGGCGTTGGGCAAGCCGGGCTTTTTTGATGACTTGCGCAAGCATTACCCCCAGCGCCGAGAGCTGGGTTCCTTGCAGTTAATCAACCAGAATCAGGCGGCGCAAGAACTGGGTTTTAAAGTATCCCTCCCGGTGGCCGATAGCTGAGGTTGAAAATAATGACTTTGATGGCCGGCAGATAAGTTTCTATTGGCACTGATTTTTTCTACACTGTTTTTTATAGGCATTGGGTCATGACATGCATTGGCCGTCGAACGCTTCCGTTCAGCGTCAGGACAAAGGATAAGAAACACTTGATAAAACGACTCAGACCCTATCTTGGAGTGGGCCTGGCCGTGTGGCTAGGCTGGTCGGCGACTGCCGTGGCTCAGGGCGACTTTTACATAGAATTGAGAGGCCCCGAATCGGCCGAGCCTGCACGACCCGCCCCCCCGGCGACAACGGCCGCCCCCGCGCAGCCACAAGCGCAGCCGACTGCCAACCCCGAAGGTTATGGGCCAATACGCAACACGGATACCCTGTGGGCGATAGCGGCGCGTTACACCCGCGCCCCCGCGACGGTGCACCAGACCATGGTGGCGCTGTATCGCCTCAATCCCCAGGCGTTTGTGCGAGGCAATATCAACCACTTGCAACGGGGTGCCCAGCTGCGCCTGCCGACCGACACTCAAATCAGGCAGCGCTCTGCAACTGAGGCCGAAGCGGAGTTTCGACGCTTGAGCCGTCAGGGAGCTCCCGGTGCCCCCCGTGTTGCCGCAACACCTGCCCCGAACAAGCCCGAGCCAGTAGTGCAGGCCAAGCCTGCTCCCCAGCCGGCCGCACCTCCCCAGCAAAGCGCCCCCGTTATTGCCCCGTCGGCCCCCCAGGTGGCCCAACCGCCGAAAGTGAGTCAAGAAACCGACAATCAGACGGACGATGCGGCCCAGGCAGCCATGGTGTTGAGCGAGCCGAAAACGGTGCCGGAACCGGTCGCGCAGCCGGCAGTTGCGCCCAGCCCGGCTCAAGTAGAAGAGGTGGCGCTGAACCGTTTGCAACTGCAGCTCATGGACGAATTGCGTGAGCAAGTGGCCATGACCAATGAACAGCTCGTGATGTTGGCCGACAATAATCAGGCGTTGCGTCTACGATTGGCGCAGTTAACGGCCGAGGTCGAAGGTCTGAAGGTCGACCGTAGCCAGAACGCACTCGACGACAAGAGCCAGGAGCTCAACACGCAAGAGGCGGGCGGGGTCGGCGAGCTGTTAAAAAGTCCCTTGAATCTGGCTCTGATCCTGATGCTACCCGTGCTGCTGTTGCTGGCGTTGTTGACCTTGTGGTGGCGTAAGCGGAAAGCAGATAACCAGGCCGAGCCGGAACAGAAACAGGGTCAGGAGCTATCGCCAACCGGCACCCTGCCGGACGATGAGCGCGACGAGTTTGAAGATGTGTTTGCCAGCCAGATCCAGGCAGGCGCCCAGGCCGGAGCAGCTGACGAGAAACAGCCGGAGCAGGATGTCAACGAAGACGCCTTTGCCCGTTACCTGGAAGAACAGCAACTTCTGGAAGAACAGGAAGCGCAGCGCCGGCAAGCCATGCAGTACGAAGCGAATGAAGAGCAGTCCGAAGCCCCGATTGCTGAAGCCGGGGTGCAAGACGCCTCCGGGCCTGCAGCTGAGGACGAGGGGTTACAGGAAGAAGCGCAGCTGAATGAAGGAGGCGAGTCGCTCTCTACCGATGACATTGACGAGCTGTTCAACGATGTCGCCGTCACCGCCCGTGAAAACGAGCTGCCGGCAGACCCTGAGCCGCTCGATGAGCCGGAAGAGGCAGCTGCCGACACCACTGCCAGCAAGCCCGAAGAGGCCTATGTGTCTGTCGATCAGCTGATGGCCGATGCCGAGCGGAGCGAAGGGCTGGATCCGGATATGGAACGCAAGCTGGAGCTGGACCTGGAGCTGGATGACTATGCCGGTGTGATTGGCCAGGGCGATGGCGTGGACATAGATGCCGATGAAGGGGGGATTGGTGCCCAGCTGGATCTGGCGCGAGCCTACCTGGAAATAAATGATGTCGATAGCGCGCGCGAACTGTTGAACGAGGCGATAAAGCGGGGCAATGAGGCGCAGCAGCGTGATGCACAAAAGTTGTTGCAGCGACTCGACAAGCGCAGTTAACCCATTACCGGCCTTGGCAGCAGGCCGGTTCTTCAATTTATCTCGGTAACGAGTATAATTGCCGTCCTTTTATCCCGTGGAATGAATTTTTATGCGCATTGCTCTTGGCATCGAGTATGACGGCAGCCGTTATTATGGCTGGCAACGACAACGAGAAGTCCCCAGTGTGCAAGCTGAGATAGAAAAAGCCTTATCGAAAATTGCCGATCACCCGATTACGGTACAGTGTGCGGGTCGCACCGACGCAGGCGTCCATGGCACCGGCCAGGTGGTGCACTTTGATACGCAGGCCGATCGTCAGCCCGGCGCCTGGACGCTGGGCATGAATGCCAACCTGCCAAGCGATATAGCCGTGCGTTGGGTGAAGAACACCAGCGATGACTTTCACGCCCGTTTTAGTGCCACGGCGCGTCGCTATCGCTATATTATTTTCAACCACAATATGCGGCCCGCCATTCATGGCAGTGGCGTCAGCCACTATGTGGGCGATATCGATGCACAAAAGATGCACGAGGCGGGTCAATACTTGCTGGGCGAGCATGACTTTACCTCGTTTCGTGCCGTGCAGTGCCAGTCGAAAAGCCCGTTCCGTAATATTGTGCACCTGAATGTCGTGCGTTACGGGCACTATGTGGTGCTGGACATTAAAGCCAATGCCTTTGTGCATCATATGGTGCGCAATATCGCCGGCACCTTGATCAAGGTGGGCTTGGGTGAAATGGATGTCAGCTGGGTGAAAGAGGTCTTGTCCGCCCGTGACCGCAACCTGGCGGGGCCCACGGCCAAGGCGGGGGGCCTGTATCTGGTGGCGGTTGATTATCCCGAGTCGTTCGGCCTGCCAACCACCATACCCGGCCCGTTGTGGCTGCCCGATACCCTGGGCGCCTGGCGAGAGCGGTAAACCCATAATTTTTTATCAACGCGCAGGCTGATATATGGTTTAATGCTCGCCATAATAACGGGAATCTCCTCGAGAGAGCGCGCCCGGCAGCCTGTCTGTTTTTGTTGCAATAGTTTTGCAAAACCCGCAGCAAGTAACGCTGCAATAACGATGCAATCACGCTAAGGATTTCCATGAGTTGGTTAGAGAAAATTCTTCCCAAGAATAAGAACATAGGTGTTCGTCGTCACAATATTCCAGAAGGCGTCTGGAGCAAGTGCACCAGCTGCGAGCAGGTATTATACCGTGCCGAGCTGGATCGCAACCTGGAAGTGTGTCCCAAATGCGACCACCATATGCGCATTGGTGCGCGCCTGCGGTTGGACAAGTTTCTGGATCAGGACGGCCGTGTCGAGCTGGGCACTGAGCTTGAGCCACAAGATGTGCTTAAATTCCGCGACTCCAAGAAATATAAAGACCGCATTAACGCGGCACAGAAAGCCACCAACGAAAAAGACGCGATTGTCTCCATGACCGGTACCCTGAAAGGCATTCCGGTTGCGGTCTGTGCCTTTGAGTTTTCCTTTATGGGTGGCTCCATGGCCTCGGTGGTGGGCGCTCGTTTTATTGCCGCCGTTAACGCCTGTATTGAAGAAAACCGAGCCCTGATATGCTTTTCTGCCTCTGGCGGTGCCCGCATGCAGGAAGCCTTGTTCTCGCTGATGCAGATGGCCAAAACCAGTGCGGCGCTTAACCGACTGTCAGAAGCCGGTCTGCCTTACATCTCGGTACTGACCGACCCCACCATGGGTGGCGTATCCGCCAGTCTGGCCATGCTGGGCGACATTAACGTTGGCGAACCCAAGGCCCTGATCGGCTTTGCCGGCCCGCGTGTTATCGAGCAAACGGTACGGGAAAAACTGCCTGACGGTTTCCAGCGCAGTGAGTTTCTGCTGGAGCACGGTGCCATCGACATGATCATCGATCGTCGTGAAATGCGCGACACCGTAGCCGGACTGATTGGCAAGCTGATGAATCAAGAGCCAGCCGAAGCCTAATGAACAGCGAGAACGCACTGGCGCAGCGCTCGTTGGCCGACTGGCTGCAGGTGCTGGAAGGCCTTAACATGGCGCACATCGAGCTTGGGCTGTCACGCATGAACCTGGTCGCAGAGCGGCTGGATCTGTTGCGTCTGCCCAGCTATGTGATCACAGTGGGCGGCACCAATGGCAAGGGCACCACCTGTGCGCTGCTTGAGTCCATGTTGCGTGCGGCGGGTCGCAGTGTGGGGGTGTATTCCTCTCCCCATCTGGTGGACTACCGCGAGCGGGTGCGCATTAATGGCGACAGCCCGGCGGCGGCCGACTTCTGTGCTGCCTTTGCCGCGGTAGAAACGGCCAGGGCCGAGGTGGCGTTAACCTATTTCGAGTTTACGACGCTGGCGGCGTTATGGCTGTTTCGTGCGGCCAGCCCCGAGGTGGTGTTACTGGAAGTGGGGCTGGGTGGACGCCTGGATGCCACCAATGTGGTGGCATCGGATCAAACCGTGGTCACCACCATTGCCCTGGATCATACCGACTGGCTGGGCTCGGATCGGGAAAGCGTCGGCTTTGAAAAAGCCGGTATTTTTCGTGAGCACAAGCCGGCGGTGTGTGGTGATCCTGAGCCACCCGCGCGTTTGCTGGCCCATGCCGAGCAACTGGGTACACCCTTGTATTGTACCGGGCGTGATTACGTCTGGCAGGTACAAGACAACCCGGGACAGACACAGCCCGCCCACTGGTCGTTCAGTGGCCTGGGGCTGCAGCTGGACGCCTTGCCGTTGCCTGCGTTACCGGTCATGAATGCGGCCACGGCGCTGGCGACGCTGGCGCTGTCACCGTTTTTACCCGATATCGAGGCCATTCACACCGGGTTGCAGCAGGCGTCGCTGACCGGACGTTTGCAGCAATTGGGGCCAAAATTGTGGGTCGATGTTGCCCATAACGCAGAGTCGGCCACCTATCTGGCCGGCCGCTTGCCGGCAATAAAAGGCAAGGGGCGCTGTTTGGCGGTAGTGGGCATGTTGAAAGACAAAGACATCGCCGCGAGCCTGGCACCGCTGCGTGGCCTGATAGACGACTGGTATCTGGCGAGTCTGGGTGGCCCTCGAGGGGCGAGCGCGTCCGAGCTGGCTCATTGGCAGCCGGGGCACTGTTTCAACTCGGTAGCCGAGGCGCTGGCGGCGGCAGAAGCGAACGCGGGTGAGCAGGATGTGATTATTGCATTCGGCTCGTTTTTCACCGTTGCCGACGTATTGGCAATCAGAAAGTAGCCTGTGTTGTGACCGGCAGCATAACTGGCAGTAACTAGGGAGGGGGCTTTGGCGACACAGTTTCAGCAACGATTGGTAGGCACCGTTATTCTGGTGGCGTTGGGTGTTATCTTTTTGCCTGACTTATTGGATGGCAAGCAGCAGCTCGCCCCGGATGAGGCGGTCACCATACCACTGCGGCCCGAACTTGAACCGGCCCGCCCCCTGGTATCGGTACCGGAGCACACCGCGGTTGGCCACCAGGCCGACAAGGCACCGGTACAAGGCGATGGGGCTGCCGAGGCGTGGGTCATTGAAGAAGCCAAAGAAGCGCCCCCCGTGGCGCCCAAACCGGCTGCAGCTGCGCCTGCTCCTCAACCCGCGGCCCCACAACCGACGCCGCAGCCCAAGCCTGCCCCCGTCGTCAAGGCTGCCCCTGTGATACAGCCGGCTCCGGCCATCAAGCAGGTGGCTCCTCAGCAGGGCGATCACATAGTGCAGCTGGGGGCATTTCGTAATGCCGATAACGTGAACGCGCTGGTGAAAAAGCTGCAGGCGGCCGGTTATCGTGCGCAAACCACCCCTTCGGTTCCGCGTCATGGCGAGCTGAATCGGGTATGGATAGGCCCCGATGACAAGGCTCGCCTGGAGCAGCATCTCGCCGCCCTGGAGCGATTAACCGGCCTCAAGGGCAGGGTAAGAGCGCAATAACAAGCACAGCCAAGCGATAAAAAAACACCGAGCCCAAGGCTCGGTGTTTTTTTTGTCTTGCCGGACTGGCGACAGTAAAGCCGATACTGAATTGATACCAATCTAAGTAAAAACATGATCTATTTTAAAGCTGAGTACCAGAGGAAACAGAGTCAGCTCCCACGACACGCCATAAACCCATCCCTGGGGGCTCGGGAAATGACATCCCTGTCATTTCACGGTCGTGGGAGCCGATCTCTGTTGCCTCTCCACAAGCACCGAGTTGTCTGTAGATAGCACCTACAGGCAACTCCGCAGCTGGGGGCGGATGAAGGGATCTACTCCACCGACCATCACATGACAAGGATGTCATGTGCTTGAGCGCCACAGGGAGGTGCTTGCAGCGTGTCGGTGGAGTAGACCCTTCGTTCGGCCTTTCCAGAGCAGCTAAATAGACCAGTTACTTACTCAGTTTGGTATGAGTTCAGCATGACGGCATCAAGCGTGAGGCGCAGCTAAAGACCGTTATGCTTCACCTCACACCTCACACCTTACGCTTCACTCTTTACGCCTCAGCGGTTGGCCGCAGGTATTTGCTGGGTAATGCAGTGTATGTTGCCACCGCCGAGCAGCACTTCCCGGGTGGGCACACCCACTACTTCCAGCTCGGGGAAGATGGTTTCCAGCATCTCCTGGGCTTGCTGGTCGGTACGCTCGTCGAGCAGCGGATAGATCAGCCGGTTGTTGGTGATCAAGAAGTTGACGTAAGAGGCCGCCATGCGATCCCCCGCACGCCGGGGCACGCCGGCGCCTTCTACTACCCCTGCGGCTTCCTGTTTAGTGATATACAGGGGACCGGGTTGCGGCAGTTTCCATATCTTCAACTGACGGCCCTTGGCATCCCGCGCCTGGCTAAGCACCTTGTAGGCGGCTTGCGAGCGTGCATACTGAGGATCGTCTTTATCGTCGGTCCAGTGCAATATGACTTCACCCGGGCGGGCAAAACAGGCCATGTTGTCGATATGACCGTCGGTTTCATCCAGATGCACGCCCAGCGGCAGCCAGATAAAGTGCGTGACGCCCAGATATTCGGACAGCTGCTGCTCGATATCCTGTTGGGTGTAGTCCGGGTTGCGGTTCGGGTTAAGCAGGCATTCGGCCGTGGTCAGCAGGGTGCCTTCACCGTCCACATGAATCGAGCCCCCTTCCAGCACCAGGGGGGACTGGTGCACGGGAAGCCCCAGGTGTGCCAGCATGGCACCGGCCATGGCCTGGTCTTTTTCCCACGGGAAATACAGGCCTTCTTCATGGCCGCCCCAGGCGTTGAAAATCCAGCTGATGCCCGCCCGTTCGCCGTTATTGTTGATGACCATGGTTGGGCCGGTATCGCGAGCCCAGGCATCGTCACTGTCTATGGCGACCAGCTTGACCTCTGGTGGCATCAGCTGTTGCGCGTGGGCCATTTCTTCTTCCGGCACCGCCATATAAACGGGCGTGGCCACGGAAATGGCCTCGGCCAGGGCGGCAAAGGTGGCCTGTGCCGGTTTGCCACTCTCGCGCCAATTATCGGGTCTGTGGGGCCAGATCATCCATACCGCTTGCTGGGGAGCCCATTCCGCGGGCATGTAAAAGCCCTTTAGTGCCTCCATTAACGGCCTCCCTGCAATTTGCCGTCGGAGGTTTGCACCGCCGAGTACATGGCGGGGCGACGATCGCGAAACACCCCCCAGCTGGCACGGTGTTTGGCCACCTGCTCTAAATCGAAGCTGTGCACCAGCACACCTTCGCTGGTCTTGTCGGCTTGCTGAACCAGGGCACCAAATTCATCGGTAATAAAAGAAGAGCCATAAAAGGTAATTTCCAGCCCTTCTATGAACTTGCTCTGCTCGGTACCAATACGGTTGGAGGCAATCACAGGCACCAGGTTGGCCGCGGCATGGCCTTGCTGGGTACGGGTCCAGTGTGGCTGGCTGTCCAGGGTGGCATCCTGGGGCTCGGAGCCGATGGCGGTGGGGTAGAAGATCAGCTCGGCCCCCATCAATGCCAGGCTGCGCGCAGTTTCGGGAAACCACTGATCCCAGCAGATGGCCACGCCAATTTTGGCATAACGGGTCTGCCAGACCTTGAACCCGGTATCGCCCGGGGTAAAGAACTGCTTTTCCTGGTAGCCGGGGCCATTGGGAATATGGGTTTTGCGATACAGGTCGAGCACGCTGCCATCGGCGTCGATCACCACTAAAGAGTTGTAATAGGCGGTACCGGCGCGCTCAAAAAAGCTCAGCGGCAACACCACTTCCAGCTCTTCGGCCAGCGCCTGAAAATGACGGATCAGCGGGCTGTTATCGACTTCCTGAGCCAGCGCAAAGTGCTCTGGACTCTGGTCGATACAGAAGTAGGGCGCTTCAAACAGCTCCTGAATCAAGATGATTTGTGCGCCTTTAGCGGCGGCTTCACGCACCAGCTTTTCGGCACGGGCAATATTTTCGTCTCTGTTCCAGCTGCAGGCCATTTGGGTGGCGGCGACACTAACCATGGTCATATTCAGTTCCTCAACACGATAAAGGGGGGCGAGTCGTCAAGGCACCTGAAGGCTATCAGCAAGTGAGTCTTCAGCGCAGAAGCATTGCTTCCACCTAAGGGGCCAAACCATCCATATTTTAACAACTCTGATTCAAGGCCGCAGTGTGCCTTTAAGGTTCAAAACTCGCAATTAGATCTTGTGATTTTTTGATAAAAAAGCCGCCAACCCAAGACGGGTGGCGGCTGTTTTTTGGCTTATAGCGTACGGCTTATAGCGTATGGCTCCCCGAAGGGGGTAGGCTTTGTTTTACAACACCATGGCGGCCAGCCAGCCAAAGCCGATTAACGGCAGGTTGTAGTGAATAAAGGTCGGGACCACCGAGTCCCAGATATGATCATGCTGGCCGTCGGCATTCAAACCCGAGGTAGGGCCCAGGGTGGAGTCGGAGGCCGGAGAGCCCGCATCACCCAGGGCACCGGCGGTGCCAATAATGGCCAGAGTGGCCAGTGGCGAAAAGCCCAGCGCAATACACATGGGCGCATAAATAGGCGCAATAATGGGAATGGTCGAAAACGACGAGCCAATGCCCATGGTAACCAGCAAGCCGACTATCAGCATCATCAGTGCCGCCAGCGGCTTGTTGCCGCCCATGGTGCTTTCCACGGCCTGTACCAGGCTGCCAATGCCATCGGTCGCCTTGATAACGGCGGCAAAGCCGGCGGCGGCAATCATGATAAAGCCGATTAACGACATCATCTTCACCCCCTGGGTAAAGGCGTCCTGGCTTTCCTTAAACTTGATCACGCCACCGAAGGTGAAGATCATGAAGCCCACCATGGCACCCAGAATAATGGAGTCGCTGTACAGCTGCAGACTCAGGGCACAGGTAATGGCGACCACCGCAATCAACAGGTGCGGCATGTTAATTTGCAGGTGCTCGGGCTCCACGGCCACAATTTTGCTTTCATCGTATTCACGGGATTTGCGATAGCTGAAAAACAGAGCCACCAACAAGCCCAAAAACATGCCACCAACGGGAATGCCCATGGCCACCGGCAGCATGGACTTGGTGACGGCGACGCCGTTTTCCAACAGGTTGGCCAGCAGCACTGTATTCAGGAAAATACCGCCAAAGCCGATGGGCAGCATCATGTAGGTGGCGGTCAGGCCGAAGGTCAGCACACAGGCCACGGCGCGGCGGTCCAGCTTAAGCTTGGCCATCACATGGAGTAGCGGGGGAATTAAAATGGGAATAAAGGCGATGTGAATGGGGATCAGGTTTTGTGAAGAGATGGCCACCAGCAGCAAGGTGCCCAGCAGTATGCTTTTGATCCACACCATGCGCCCGGCGCTGGCATCTTTACCCAGCGCTTTAATCACCTTGAACGCCAGCAGATCGGTAATGCCGGAGCGGGAAATGGCAATGGCAAAGGCACCCAGCATGGCATAACTCAGGGCTATGGTCGCGCCGCCTCCCAGGCCGCCGGCAAAAATATTGGCAGTCTCGGTGAGCGACAAGCCGCCGACCATGCCGCCGACCATGGCGCTCAGGGCGAGTGAGATCACCACGTTGATGCGCAGCAGGCTAAGTACCAGCATCAGGCAGACGGCGATAACAACAGGATTCATTGATTGTCCTTATGTGTGTATTTGTAATTAAAAAGAGAGGAGGGGGGCTAGTTTGCTAATTCAGGCCTGAATGTCGAGCTTTTTCAAAAATTAATATCGCGGCCTTTGCTGTCATTTTGTGCAAACGAGCATATATAACCAGTCACCCCCTTGGGTTTGGGGATGGGCGCCCATATACTAGCTAGTTGAACGAGGTGGTTTGTCACAAACCCATTAGTGTAATCATCAAGGAGATAGACATGAGCGTATTGGTAGGCCGTCAGGCCCCAGACTTTACCGCTGCAGCTGTACTGGGCAATGGTGAAATCGTTGAAAACTTCAACCTGAAAGAGTTCACCAAAGGTAAGGCAGCTGTGCTGTTCTTCTACCCGCTGGATTTCACCTTCGTATGTCCTTCCGAGCTGATCGCTTTTGATGATCGCTTTGAAGAGTTCCAGAAGCGCGGCGTTGAAGTGATCGGCGTTTCCATCGACTCTCAGTTCAGCCACAACGCATGGCGCAACACCAGCGTTGAAAATGGCGGCATCGGCCAGGTGAAATACCCACTGGTTGCCGACATCAAGCACGAAATCTGCCAGGCCTATGACGTTGAGCATCCAGAAGCCGGTGTGGCTTTCCGTGGCTCTTTCCTGATCGACAACAAGGGCCAGGTACGTCACCAGGTAGTGAACGATCTGCCACTGGGTCGTAACATCGACGAAATGCTGCGCATGGTTGACGCCCTGCAGTTCCACGAAAAGCACGGCGAAGTCTGCCCTGCACAGTGGGAAGCAGGCAAAAAAGGTATGGAAGCATCTACCGAAGGTGTGGCCAAGTACCTGACCGAAAACGCAGCTGACCTCAAGCGTTAATACGTTTCAGGTTAACTGAATGAAATAAAAATGCCGGCCTATGCCGGCATTTTTTATGCAATTTTTTATGCAAGTTGTGCGGGCAGCCTCAGTCTGCTCAAGCGGTTTCTGGCGTGCGCAGCAAGGTAAGCAGTGCCTGGGCATGCTCACTGGCTTCCCGGCCCAGATCGGTCAGGTAACCGCCATCTTCCATGGTGATCAAGCCTTTTTCATACAGGGATTTGGCCGCCGCTATGGTGGCGGGCTCGGCATTCTTGTGTACCTTGACGCCTTGCTGTGTGGTATCCAGATTGAAATTCAGCAGAAAATTCAGTTCGTTGAGCAAATCTGGGTGATAGCGCATATTCAACTCCTCGATAAAGGTAACCCTTCAACGTTAGCTTGTTTTTGAGCCTTTGGTTGCGTGCTGGCTCACATTTAACATGGACGGCACTTTTATTGGGTGGCTCACTTGCATCATGGCGTCGGGTTGTTAATGATGTGGGCTTTGCCTCTTACTATTGAAAAGGAATTTTGCTCTCATGACCGCCATTAGCATCCGCGATGCCCATTTTGCCATTAGCGAACAACACAGCCTGAGGATCAAACAACTCGAGCTGCAAGCCGGACAGTGCTGGAGCTTTGTGGGCGCAAATGGCAGCGGCAAGACGGCGCTGGCTCGCGCCCTGGCCGGGGAGCTGAAACGGCTGGAGGGTGAGTCGGACAATGGCTTTACGCGCATAGAGTGGGTGTCGTTCGAGCAGTTACAACAGCTGGCCGACCGCGAGTATGAAGAGGACGAAAGCGACCTGCTCGATTATGAAGATCAGGGCCATACGGCGCGGCAAATCATGCTGGAGCAGGGGGGGTGTGAAACCGAGCTGGCGGCACTGGCCGAGCGCTTTGGTATTGGCGCGCTCTTGAATCGCGGCTTTCGTTACCTGTCTACCGGAGAAACGCGCAAGGTGCTGCTGTGCCGTGCCTTGCTGCAACAGCCCGAGCTGCTGATCCTGGATGAACCCTTCGATGGGCTGGACGTGGATGCCCACGGCGGACTGATGAGCCTGCTGCAGGAACTGGTGGCGGCGGGCCAAACCCTGGTGCTTATTTTGAATCGCCTGGAAGAGCTGCCCGAGTTCAGTGACCGGCTGGGTATTTTAACCGACTGTGAGCTTGCCCTGGCCGGCCCCCGTGCCGAGATTGCCGCCTCGGCCGAGCTGCTGCAGCTGAGCCACCTGGCTGCCATGGAGGCGACCACCCAAGCCTTGCCACCGGCGGATCCCGATGCCGAACGGCGCATGCTGGATGCCGATACTCCGCGTATCGTGATGCGTGATATTCAGGTCAGCTATGGCGACAAGCGCATTTTAACCGGTCTGAACTGGCAGGTGGATCCCGGGCAGCACTGGCAGATAATCGGTCCCAATGGTGCCGGCAAGTCGACGCTGTTGAGTCTGGTCACCGGAGACCACCCCCAGGGGTACAGTAACGATCTTACCCTGTTTGGCCACCGTCGGGGCAGCGGCGAAACCATCTGGGATATCAAGCAGCACATTGGTTATGTGAGCACCAGCATGCAGCAGGACTATCGCGTGACCGCCACCCCCAAAGCGGTGATTGTATCCGGCTTTTTTGATTCCATCGGCGTTTATCAGCAGCCGGGCAGCACCCAGCTCGCCCTGGTCGACCAATGGCTGGCGCTGCTGGGCATGACGCACCTGGCCAACGAGCCGTTTCGTCACCTGTCTTACGGCCAGCAGCGGCTGTTGCTGATCGCCCGTGCCATGGTCAAGCATCCGCCCATCTTGATCCTCGACGAGCCTCTGCAAGGGCTGGACAGCTTCAACCGTCACTGGGTGAAACGCTGGATCGATCTACTGGTTGCAGAAGGGAGCACTCAGCTACTGTTTGTCTCGCACCACGAACAAGACGCCCCCAGCTGCATCAGCCATCGCCTGACCTTCGTACCCGACGGCGACGAATATCGGTATGTAACGACAGCCAAACCCTTCGGGTAGCCGAAAATACACGCTGTCTTTGTCGTCCTGCGCTTTAGCTGCAGGTTTGCGGAGCAGAAGGGTTTTCAAGGTTTTCAGCCACGGCATACACGGAAGCACACGGGGAAAGTGAATCATCAGCACCGGGTCGACAGGTTCGGTGTTTTTCTTCCGGCTTCTCGCTGACAGCTTCCAGCTTTTTCAGGCTTGACCCGTGGGCGAGGGCGGGGGAATATAGGTCACCCTCGTCTGTCGGGACATGAACCGATGCTGAATATGAATTTCTCCCAATCCCTTTCCCTTGATTATAACGCCGACCGTTGGCAGCCTTCGCCCGCGTCGGGCGTGTGGCGCTATCCCATTGAACGAGAGCAGGCCGAAAGCGGCCATGTGACCAGTCTGGTGCGTTTTGAACCCAACTCTTATTTTCCCGAGCACCAGCACCCCCTGGGCGAAGAATTCTGGGTGCTGGAAGGCACCTTCTCTGATGAAAGCGGCGATTACCCCGCCGGATCCTATGTGCGTAATCCACCCGGTAGCCGTCACCGCTCCTTTACCCGGGAAGGCTGTACCATTTTCGTCAAATTGAATCAGTTTTCGCCAGACGATGACAAGTGGCTCAAGGTGTTTCCGGATCAGGAACTATGGATCACCGGTCGCAAGGGCTATCGCCGATTACCCCTGCACCAGCACCAGGGCGTGCACACCAGTGTGCTGCACTTTCCCGAGGGCGGTTCGTTTCCGGCTTGTTGTTACAAAGGCGGGTTGGAGCTGTTGGTTCTGGAGGGCTGCGTGCAGCAGGGCGATGGGCATTACCCGGCGTTAAGCTGGCTGCGCTTTGCCCCGAACAGTGAGCCGGAGCTACAGCTGACACCGGATACCCGACTGTGGGTGAGAACGGGGCATTTGGCAACGCGGTGAGGAGTGAAGCGTAAAGCGTGAGGCGTAAAGCGAGCAGGGTGAAGCGTAAAGGGTGGGGGTAAACCCCTTACCCCTTACTCACTTGGTGCCCGATTAAGCGGGGGTGTCGGCGGCGTTACCGAGAGGCTTGTCTTGTGCTGAGGCTGCTTGTGGCTCCTGGTCATTTTCTACGGCGGCCAGTGGCCAACCGCCCAGCGCCTTCCAGCGATTCACGATGCGGCAGAATAACTCCGTGGTTTTTTGGGTGTCGTACAGGGCGCTGTGCGCTTCCTTGTTATCAAACTCCATGCCGGCGGCCTTGCACGCCTTGGCCAACACGGTTTGCCCCAACGCCAGCCCGGCGAGACTGGCGGTATCAAAGGTGGCGAAAGGGTGAAACGGGTTGCGCTTAATCTCGGCCCGCTCTGCCGCCGCCATAACAAAACCATGATCAAAAGAGGCGTTGTGGGCCACGATAATGGCACGCTGACACTTGTTGGCCTTCAGCCCCTTGCGTATCCCTTTAAAGATGTGCTCCAGTGCTTCGCGTTCGGTCACGGCACCGCGCAGCGCACTGTAAGGGTCGATACCGGTAAACTCCAGGGCGGCAGGTTCCAGATTGGCGCCTTCAAAAGGGGCAACATTAAAATGAAATGTCTGATCGGGAACCAGCCAGCCATTGTTATCCATTTTCAGCGTAATGGCGGCGATTTCGAGCAGGGCATCAGTTTTGGCATTAAAACCGCCGGTTTCCACGTCGATCACCACTGGGTAATAGCCCCGAAAACGTTCGTTAAGCTGAGTTGAAGCTGCTGTTGCCGTCATTATTGTCCTAATTAACCTGAAAAACTGGGCCGCCATTATGCCAGAATCACCGACCCTCGTCGCCACTCTCTCCCCAAAGAGCCGAGAATGGCATCATAATGGCGTAATATTGCACAACCGATTGTTTTGCGGCAAAAAAAGATTGCACTCAGGCGGCGGCTTGCCTACTATACGCCCCGCTGACAGGGCAACAGCCTGAAGCTAGCAAAAATCAGGGTGAAAGTGACACCCGTTATCAAAAAACACAAAAAATATGGTGAGGTGTCCGAGTGGCTGAAGGAGCTCGCCTGGAAAGCGTGTATACGGCAACGTATCGAGGGTTCGAATCCCTCCCTCACCGCCATATTTAAGAAAAAACCCGCTGAGCAATCAGCGGGTTTTTTCGTTTCCTGCCCCCAATTTTCTTATCTCAAGCATACCGTGCTGCCATCTTTTGCTTTTCAAGTGTTTCCATATAGAGCCTAAGTTGCTTAAAGTAGGGAGACCCTCAATGAGGCCGACGAGCGTGCGGGTATCACAGCAGATCCCATGCTCGCGGGCCGACGCGAAAGGAATCGATGCATTGCAGCAGAATCTGGACTTTATCAGGAATCGCTGGTCTCTCGTCACCCTGGTGATTGGACTGGCGGTGAGTGCTCTGCTGGCCTGGCAACAACACCTGAACAATCAGCATCGGGTGCAGAATGCGGTGGCCAACGCCGCAACAAACACCAAGCAGGCGGTTAAAAGTCACCTCAAGCTCTATGAGTATGGCTTGCATGGTGCCCGCGGTGCCGTGCTGACGGCGGGTGAACACGGGATCAGCCGTACCCAGTTTCATCGCTACAGCCTGACCCGGAATCTCGAAAAAGAGTTTCCCGGCGCCCGTGGATTCGGTTTTATCCGCCGCGTGCCACGCTTTATGACCGAGTCTTTTATCGATATGGCCCAGGCCGATGACAGGCCCGAATTTCGAATAACAGAGCTGGCCGCTCATGAGGGCGAGCGTTATATCGTCCAGTATATCGAACCGCTTGAGGGCAACGAGTCGGCGATCGGCCTCGATATAGGTTCGGAAAAAACCCGCCGCGCAGCGGCAGAGGCGGCCATACGCACAGGAGAAGTCCGGCTGACCGGACCTATCACCCTGGTACAGGCCAGCGGCAAGCCGTTGCAATCCTTTCTGATCCTGATGCCCATTTATCGTGGCGGTGTAACGCCGGCCACCGAGGCCGAACGCGAGCAACAGGCGCTTGGCTGGAGTTATGCGCCCCTGTTGATGGAAGACATGTTATCGACCCTGCGCCTGGATGCGGATACCGTGTATCTGGAGCTTTTCGATGTGACCGACCCCGACGGGAAACAAAGATTCTACAGTAATGCCCCGGAGGTCGCCCCGGCTCTCAAAGCCCATACCGAGACCATTCAGTTCGAGGTATACGGCCGGCACTGGGAGTCCCGGTTCAGCGTGTACCCGTCGTTTGTGCAAGGGCTGCATCAGAATTCTCCGCTGCAACTGTTTTTGCTCGGAAGCCTGATCAGCTTATTGGCAGCGGCGTTGATCGGCTCCACTCATCTTAGTCGGCAGCGTCGCCAGCAGATACTGGACGAGCAGGCCAGGCTGGCGGCCATCGTCGAGAGCTCGGCTGATGGCATTATCGGCAAGACGACCGATGGCGTTGTCACCAGCTGGAATCGGGGGGCCGAACAATTGTTTGGTTACCCTGCCCGGGTGGCAATCGGGCAGTCATTGATGGATCTGGTGGTGCCGGAGGATCGACAAGAGGAAGAGGCCGGCATTCTCGCTCGGGTGTGCAAGGGTGAACATATTGACCATTTTGATACCCTTTACCAGTGTCAGGACGGTCGCCAGCTTCATGCCGCCGTAACGGTCTCGCCTATCTATGACAGCCGAGGCCGCATTACAGGAATCTCCAAGACGGTACGCGACATTACGAGTCAGAAAGAGGCCGAGGCGCTCATCCTCGAACTCAACAGCAACCTGGAAGCCCAGGTCGATCAGCGTACTGCTGAGCTGGCGGCGGTTCGCGACCAGCTGTTGATGGCGGCGGGCGTTGCCGAACTGGGTATCTGGAGCTGGACGCTGACGGACGGCGCGCTGGACTGGAACGACAAGATGTTCGAGCTGTATGGTTATTCGCCCGACTTGCGCCATCAGGGACTGAGTTACGAACACTGGTATTCCCGATTGCATCCGGACGATGCTGACTACGTGATATCGTGCATGACAGCGGTCGTGAAGGGCACCGGCACCGGCGATCCCGAGTTTCGCCTGCTGTTACCGGATGGGAGTACTCGCTATATCCAGGCAGGGGCTCAGGTGGAGCGCGATGACAGCGGGCAGGCTATTCGGGTGACGGGGATCAACTTCGATATTACCAAGCGACGCGAACTCGAAACCGTGTTGCGCCAGGCCAAGGCCGAGGCTGACGAGGCCAGTGCGGCCAAGTCGAGCTTTCTCGCCAATATGAGCCATGAAATTCGCACGCCCTTGAACGCCGTGCTGGGCATGTTGCAGCTGGTACAGCAAACGACGCTGGAACCGCGACAAAGCGACTATATCAACAAGGCACACAGGGCGGCACGCTCCCTGCTCGGCCTGCTGAACGATGTGCTGGACTACGCCAAGATCGAAGCCGACAAGTTGCAGCTCGAACCCCATCCATTCGAGCTGGAAGACTTGATGCAAGAGCTGGCGGTGGTGTTGTCCGGCAACCTGGGCACCAAGCCGGTCGAGCTGATGTTCGACTTTGATCCCTCACTGCCCGGCAGCCTGATTGGCGATCGTTTGCGCCTGCAGCAGGTTCTGATCAACCTGGCAGGAAATGCCATTAAATTTACCGAATACGGTGAGGTCGTGGTTCGCGTCAGTGAGCTGGGCCGCGATGCTTCCTCGGTGCGCCTGCGTATGGAAATAACCGATACCGGTATCGGCATCCCCGAAGACAAAATCGATTACATACTCGAAGCCTTCAGTCAGGCCGAAGCCTCGACGGCTCGTCGCTTTGGTGGCACCGGCCTGGGATTGGTGATCAGCAAGCGGCTGCTCGGCCTGATGGGCACCGAGCTCAACGTCCGCAGTACCCCGGGAGAGGGCAGCTGCTTCTGGTTTGACCTGACTCTGCAGCTTGACGGTGTGGTACAGCCCTGGGGGCCGGTCCAGGAAGTCGAGCAGCCGCTGCGGGTGCTGGTGGTGGATGACCATAGGGTATCGGCCGACATTTTGGCCCGGGTAGCTCGCCAGCAGGGTTGGCAGGTGAACATCGCCAACAGTGGACGGGAAGCCTTGCAGGAAATAGCACAAAAAAATCACTATGATCTGGTGCTGATGGACTGGTCCATGCCGGACATGAATGGCATGGAGGCGGCGGCGAAGATCCGGGAGCTGGGGCGGGATCAGCTGCCCACTGTTATCATGATCACGGCCTATGGTCATGAACAACTGGCCCAGGCCCAGCAGCAGGCGAGCCCGCCCTTTGTTGACTTCCTCATCAAACCCGTGACACCGCAGCAGCTGATCAGTTCGGTCCAGCGCTCGCTGGCAGGAGAAACACCGACCGAGACACCGCAGCATAAGAGGACCTCGACTCCCTCACGGCCTCGACTCACGGGATTGCATTTGTTGGTAGTGGAGGATAATGCCCTCAACCGTGAGGTTGCCGCCGAGCTGCTGCGTGGGGAAGGGGCCAGTGTCGAGCTGGCCGCAGGAGGGCTGGAAGGGGTCAGCAAGGCCGTTGCGGCGCCGGATATCTTCGATATGGTGCTGATGGACATGCAAATGCCCGATATCGACGGTCTGGAAGCCACCCGGCTTATCCGGGCCCATGACGGGTGCCGGGATCTGCCGATACTGGCGATGACGGCCAACGTGACCACTGAGGATCAGCAGGCTTGTCTGGCTGCGGGCATGAACGCGCACATCGGCAAGCCGGTGGATCTGGAGCAACTGGTGGCGGTGCTGCTGTCGTTTAGCAGCAACACGGCTGCACAGGAGCTAAACGAGCCGCTTGCACGGCAAGATGACTCATATGAGAATGTGGATGCCGTGATCCGTCGTTTTGGTGGAGATGCCCGCTTGTATCACCGATTGCTGACGGGGTTCGAGGAAGATGCCGCCGTGCTGTTTGATGAGCTGGAGCGCCATGTTCGGGAACGGAACCGGGTGGCGACGGCGGCGACACTGCATACCTTCAGAGGCGTGGCGGGTACCATGGGGGCGGCGACCTTTGCCTCTCGGCTGTCGGCACTCGAGCAACAACTTGGCGAACAAAACAGCAAACAGGCCTTTGCTTCGCTGAATACCAGCGGCTTGTCTGCCTTGAAAAAACAGCTGGCCCAGGAGCGGACGGCCTTGCTGGAAGCCGTTACCATGCAGCTGTCCGGTACCGAACCGGTGGCTAACCCGGAGGCAAAGCCTGACCCGGAGGAAGAAGCGGGCGAGGGCACCAAGGAACGGCTCGAACAACTACTGACGCTGTTGGAAGCGGGAAATATGGACGCCATCGACCACTTCGAGCAGCTACCGGCCACCGTGCTCGAGCCATGGAGTGACCGGTGGGAAACCGTGTCTGCCGAGGTGCAGAACCTCAATTTTACCGTCGCGAGCAGTCTGGTTCGTGAGTTACTGGGGGAGCTATGATTCTGGAACAGTTGCGAGATGCCTTCCCGCATCCGGTGGGACCGTTACGCATTCTTGTTGTGGACGATCAACCGGTCAACATCCGGGTGCTGCACCAGCTATTTAAGGATGAGTTTGACGTACTGATGGCCACCGATGGTGAGCAGGCCATCACCCTGTGTAAAGAACAGCAGCCAGACATAGTGCTGCTGGACGTGGTGATGCCGGGGATCAGTGGCCATGATGTGTGCCGTCGGCTGAAAGCCGATCCGGACACCCGTGATATTCCGGTGATTTTTGTGACATCCCAGAATCAGGATGGTGACGAAGCCCTGGGCTTTGACATTGGCGCGGTGGACTTTATTACCAAGCCCATCAACCCGGTGATCGTATCGGCTCGGGTACGCACCCATCTGGTATTGAAGCTGCAAAGTGATCTGTTGCGCTCCATCGCCATGATGGATGGTTTGACCAGGATCGCCAATCGTCGAAAGTTTGATGAAGAGCTGACCATCAGCTGGCGGGCCTGCCTGCGCGAAGGCCGGCCGTTGTCGCTGGTGCTGCTGGATCTGGATTGTTTCAAACAGTTCAACGACAGATACGGGCACCAGCAGGGGGATGCCTGCCTGACGGCGGTAGCCGAGGCGCTCAATCGGTCGGTTAGACGACCGCTCGACCTGGTGGCCCGTTATGGGGGGGAGGAATTTGTCTGTATTCTTCCCGGTACCGACAGTCAGGGAGGGCTCAAATGTGCGGAGGTAATGAGAGCCGCAGTCAAGGCGCTGAAAATCGAGCATCAGGACTCGGCCGCCGGGCCGTTCGTTTCCATCAGCCTGGGCGTTGCCACTCAGATACCTCACGCAGACGCCAGCCCCGAAGCCTTGCTGGCCGCAGCCGACGAACAATTGTACCAGGCCAAGCGGGCCGGTCGAGACAGAGTGAGTGCCATCACCCTGGCATAACCTTTTCTGGCGGCAGGTGAGCCTTACTGAGAAAAGACACCCAGCATCCGAGCGTATCTGAATGGGGACTTTCGGCTATGCTAGTAAATATGAAACATCTCAGTTGCAAGGATGCCCATGACTGACACTGCCGATAAGCTGCCTCTGGCCATGCTGTATGAGCGGGCCGAGCATCAGCCCGAAGACGTTTACTTACGCCAGCCTAAAGACGGGCACTGGCATCATTTCACCTGGTCCAACGTGCTGGAACAGGCCGCGCGCCTGGTGGGCGGCCTGTATGCCCTGGGGTTAGAGCCCGAAGATAAAGTGGCACTGCTGTCTAAAAACTGCGCCGAATGGTTTATTTGTGACTTTGCATTGCAAATGGGCGGCTTTATCAGCGTGCCCATTTACCCCACCGCCGGGGCCGAGACGGTGCGTTATGTGCTGGAACACAGCGAGAGCCGCGCCATTATTACCGGCAAGCTGGATGACCCCGCCATTCAGGAACCCGGGATCCCGGAAAATATAATTCGCATTGCCATGCCGTATCCGTCCACCATGACCAGCCACCATCATTGGAAAACCCTGCTGGTGCACGAGCCGATAGCCCTGCCGCCGGTGCCGAGCCCCAAGCAGTTGATGACCATAGTGTATACCTCGGGTAGTACGGGGGCGCCCAAGGGGGTGATGATCGACTTTGGTGCTTATGCCGCCGCCGCCCGGGGAGTGGTAAAGACCGCGGAACTGAATAAAAACGATAGGGTGGTGTCCTACCTGCCGCTGTCGCACATTACCGAGCGGGTGTACGTGTTGGGTGCCAGCCTGTATAGCGGGATGCAGGTAGGGTTTGTACAAAGTCTCGAGACCTTTATTCAGGATGTGGGTAAAACCTCGCCCACCGTGTTTATTTCTGTGCCCCGGTTATGGACCAATTTTAGGAACGGTATTCTGGAGAAGCTCTCTCAGCCGAAGCTGGATATATTGCTGAAAATACCCCTGGTATCCGGCCTGATCAAAAAGAAGATCCGTGCCGGCTTGGGCCTGAAAGATGCTCGTATTCTGGGGTGTGGCTCGGCACCTGTCTCCCCCTCGTTACTGCGGTGGTATGAACGGCTCGATATGCCCATTGTGGAAGCCTGGGGCATGACCGAAAACCTCGCCTATTCCACCCTTAACTACCCCTATCGCTCCGACAAGGTGGGTACGGTGGGCAGACGAGGGGTACATGTGGACATCCTCATCAGTGAGCAGGGTGAGATTCTGTGCCGCTGCCCGGGCATGATGCGCGGTTACTATAAACAGGAAGACGCCACTCGCCAGGTACTGCAAGACGGCTGGCTGCACACCGGCGATCAGGGGCAGTTGGATAGCGAAGGGTTTCTCACTATTACCGGACGCCTGAAAGATGCCTTTAAAACGGCAAAAGGCAAATACGTGCAGCCGGTGCCCATAGAAAGCAAGCTGGCCGAGAATGCGTTGATTGAGCAATGCTGTGTGATTGGTAGCGGCATGGCACACCCTATGGCACTGGTGCAGCTGGCCGAAGGGGTGGATCTGCAGCATAAAGGAAAAATAGCAGAGCAGCTGGCCGCGACACTCGAGCAGATTAACCAGTCTTTGGAATCCCATCAGCGACTGGGGGGCATTCTGGTGATGCAAGCGGCCTGGACCATAGAAAACGACTTAATGACGCCGACTCTGAAAATCAAGCGCCACTTGCTGGAGCAAAAATATGCGGAGCTTGATCAGGCCTGGCCGGAGGGGCGGGTTATCATGTGGGAGCAAGAGCTCACAAATAGCCGCGCAGCAGAGTAACAAAGTCGGCGGCGTCCCGGTCCAGTGACGACTCGTGGATCAGCAAGTCGTAACCATAGAGTTCGCGCAGGTGGGTCATGCGGTGGGCCAGCATGGCCGTCAACCCCTGATAATCCTGGCCGGCGGCGGAACGGTAGCGGCTGTCTTCCACCAGCCATTCTTGCAGCTCGTAGCGGCTAATGGCGCCGTGGCGCAATGCCATGGCTAGCAGTGGTCGTTGTTCGGTCAACAGGTGTACCGCCAGACGCGGCGTCATCAGGGGCAAAAACTCATCGTAGTCCCGTATTTTAATGCCAATGTAGGGCAGCTCCACCAAATCGAGCCCGCTTTGCAGTCGCGCCTGATCAACACGAATGATATTGCTCCAGTGCAGGCTCCAGCCACCTATCTTGTGATGAAAATGCAGATGGTCATGACTGAGCGAAAAACTATAGCGAGGCTCGCGCAGTTTGAGCGCGCCCAATATTGTGATGATCATGCCGACTAAAAACAGGAACACCACCACCAGTTGAGCGCGGCCGCCCAGCCAGTAGCCCACGGCCAGAACCAGTGGCATGAGGATCAGGCCCGCCAGCACCAGTGTGAGCCCGTTATGGCGTGATACGGGCTCTATGTGTTGGGTTTTTCGCACATATTCTCCCATTTTACGGGGGATTCCATTAAGGTAATGATACACATAGAGCAACCGCAAGAGGAAACAATGTCCACGACGACATCGGTCACCATAGATGTGATACGCCAGCATAAATCCATTCGTAAATTCACCGAGCAAGCACTGAGCCCCGAACAGCGACAGGCGATTATGGCCTCGGCCCAGGCGGCCCCCAGCTCGAGTTTTTTGCAGGCTTCGGCCGTTATTCGCATCAGTGACCCGGCACTCAGAGAGCAGGTTATGGCCCTGTGTGGCAACCAGGCTTATGTGGGAAGTGCCGCCGAATTCTGGGTGTTTTGCGCCGACTTTCATCGCCACTTGCAATGGGTACCCGACGCCAAAACCGGCTTTGCCGAGCAGTTGCTGATTGGCGCCATCGACACCGCGCTAATGGGGCAGAATGCATTAACCGCGGCCGAGTCTCTGGGGCTGGGGGGCGTTTATATTGGTGCGGTACGCAATCAGCCGCACGAGCTGTGCGACCTGTTACGATTGCCCAAGGGTGTGATCCCTTTATTCGGGCTGTGTCTGGGATACCCGGCACAAGATCCGGAGCTCAAGCCACGGCTGCCGGCCAGCCTGATGTTTTGCGAGAACCACTATCCCGCGCAGTTTGATGCCGAGCAGATGCAGGACTACGACCAGCAGGTGCGTCACTACTACCATACCCGGACCGGGGGCAACAAGGACATGAGCTGGACGGGGCAGATAGGCGAGACGCTGGCCAAAGAAGCTCGGCCCTTTATGCTGGATTTTTTGCAGCAACAGGGCTTTTGTATCCGTTAATAAGCGAAAACAGGTCCAGCACCAGGTACACCCCGCCGAAACGGGAGAGCGCGACCAAGGCAGCACCCTGTTTATTCATTTTTCCGTGGGTTCTGTGCTTCTCGTTGTAAAGAGTCGTGGTAACGCGGTCTTATCCTGAGGCTAGCCAGGGTCAGGGTGACGACAAAAAAGCCGGGAGCGTCTTTACGCTGCCGGCTTTTTGTTGTTGCCTGGTTCGGATAATTTGATCACCAGCAGATCGCAGCCATTAATATCGAGAAAACCGCTCGAGTTGGAAAAAAAGTGTCCCAGAAAAGGCCGCTCAAGCTGGCGACCGCAGATCAGCAGATCGGCCTGATGTTCTTTTACCGCCTGTTGCACTGCCTGGTGAATATCGCCGTCGGGCAAGGAAATAGTACTGGCATCGTGTCGTTCCGATTTCAGCATTTGCATGATTTCGTAGCCATTTTCCAGCCGCAGTTTGTTTTTAAGCTGGCGCAGATCCATGTTGAGGCTGCCGGTATACACACCGCCCAGCTCGGGGGTGACATGAATGATATGCAGCCTGGCCTGGTGACACTCTGCCAGCTCTACCGCACGTTTTAAGAGTGGCTTTTCGCGATGAGTCAGCTCCAGGGCCACCAGAATATTTCGATAAGGCATTTTGACCTCCTTGGCAGCGGTGGTGATCAGGCCACCGAGTTACAACCAGGTTGTTGCTCCTGAATCACTATCAGCCCTGTGACCGCTAAAAGCAAGAAACAGGAGGGCAGGTGGCGGGGCGTGAGAATAACGACAGACTCCCTGTTACCCGGCATGACTTACGCGGCATGGCTTAAGGGTTGAATGGGGGACGACGTGTGTCAGCCCCAGGGCTGCAGTCGATCCCGTTTCGCCTCTGACAAGCCGACAAAAGTTGTGTTAATCTTGCGCAATCAGGAGGGTTTTACATGTACTTTATCTTAATGTTAGCGGCTCCCGTTTTTGGCGCCCTGTTTTATATTGGCGCCCTGCAGAGCGCCTTGCCACCCCGCCGCTGGGCGTTGCTGGGCTGTGTGTTCGGGCCGGCGGTGTTGCCCCTGTTCATGGCAAAACGACGCTGGTCGCTGCTGTGTGCCCGCGGCTTGAACTATGGCTTGTTACGCGCCTGAACAAGGTGCCTGATCAAACACATACCTCGACAGGATACCCATGAGTATATTAGAAACCCTACTGCGGCAAGTGTGGGACTACTCCGCCATGCCGCTGCTTTTTTTGCTGGGCTTTATCGGTCTGTCGGCCGGCGCCTGCCTGTTCTTGATATGGCTTGATAAACGTCGGCGCTGAACACGGTTTTATTGACCGAGATCATCGTTTTAGATGGCCGCAAGCGTATGCTGACGGGGCATTACGGGAAGGGGAGCAGTCACCACCTGCTATGTCATGTCATCCATCACGTGTCTGGGCATCAGGCGTTTATGTGGTTTTACTGGTCTGCGGACCAGTTTTTTTTGCCTGCTTTTTGCCGATGGCGCTGTGTCATCTGCTTGTCATGGGCAGGCGATAGGCTTTATCTGAAGTTATTCACCCATGGGCGGCCAAATCGCACTAAGATCTAAATATGAGTGCGGTATTTACTTTTATTGAGTGCTTTGTGTTATAGCTAGGTCAAAGAATAAAAGTGGGCTCCTGCTTGAGAGAGCGAGTGACATAACCCACAGAATAATGAGCTCTGTCTAAAGAGTGAGCCAAATCCTTGAGCACAACCAGATGCAGGGGTATGATGCCCGCCGTTGAAAAAGGCGGGTTCGCCTGAAGTGAGGTGGAGATGAATATCTTTATCATGCGCCACGGGCAAGCAGCCGCAACCGCATCCACTGATGCATTACGGCCGCTAACCGAGCAGGGAAGAGATGAAGTCTGCTTGATGGCGCAATGGTTAGCACCCCAGGTGCCAAAGTTTGATCGTGTGCTAGTGAGTCCTTATCTGCGTACCAGTCAGACCTGGCAGCAGTTATCCCGGTATATTGCTGCCAGTCAGGTAGAAGTGTGTGACGAGCTTACCCCCGATGCGGATGCCGACATTGCAGCCAGTTTGTTGCTGGCGTACGGCGACTTGCATCCCGGAGGTAACCTGCTGGTGATCAGTCATATGCCGATAGTCGGCTTTTTGGTGGAAAGTCTGTGTCCGGCCACCATGGCACCGATATTTGTCACGTCCGGCATTGCCAAGGTGTCTATTGGTACGGGGCACGGCGCAGTATTCGACTGGCTGGAAGGACCGCACAATATTCAGCCTCATTATCAGCAGCGATTTCAGGCATTGAGATCCCTGGGCTAGTTTTTATCTTACAGACAACAACACAAGCAGAGGTGCGAGATGCGTATATTCCACAAATATCAGCCTTTGTTAATCGCCAAGCACGTCAAGGGCTTTTTTAGTGGTCGACTCTATATTCACGGCCGAGGCGCCTTCAGTTACGCCAAAGGCCTGCTGGTGATGCCCGAAAATGCCAAGCCACGGCACAAGGAAACCGTACAGGAAATCAACCGGCTCATTGCACAGATGCAAGCGCCCACGGCCATGGCTTAACAGCCGCTAAATAATGAGGCGTCACTCAGGTGGACACTGCGCCTTCACGTCACCCACGCGAAGGCCTCTAATCGTCACCCTCGCGAAGGAACGTCATCCCCGCGCAGGCGGGGACGGGGGGTCCAGTGTCTTTGCAGGCGACCCACAGGCTGGCAGTTCCGAGGTTTGTACGCTCCACCCTTCACGAGCTGGCAGGCTCACACTTCCAGCTTCAATAACACCAGCAGGGCTGCATCGCCGCCCCAGGAGCGGGTTGCCTGATGAAAGGCCAGTACCTGTGGGTGTTGCACCAACCACATCGGCAACTTCTTCTTTAAAACATGCTTGCCGTGACCGTGCATGATGGACACGCATTGTACGTGCTGGCGCTTGGCGGCCAGCAACAGCGCCGATAATTCCTCTTTGGCCTGCTCTTGAGTCAGGCCGTGCAAGTCCAGAAAGAACTCCGGCACATAATCGCCACGGCGCAGTTTTTTCAATTCATAGGCCGAGGTGTCGGGGTCGCAATAGCGAGTGGGCCCTTCCTGATCCAGGTAAGGTTCATAAACATCAGAAAAAGGGTGCGCTTCGGCCCTGTCTTTGCGTACCATTTGCCGCTGGGCTTTCACCTTGACCGGCGCCCGGTGCGGACTTATGGTATCCTGCTTTATTTTGCGGACACCCTGCACCGCTGCTTTAAAAAGCGCCTTATCATCATCTTCTGGGAAAGAGGTGGGGGTCATGAGTGTATATTCCGTAATATCCGATTATTCAAAAATAGCCATCTTAACGAGGCGGAGGGGTTTTGGACACGCTTTTTAACGAAGAAGCACTCATAGAGCTGCATACAATAGGTGATTGGTTACGGTTTTCCGTCAGCCACTTTCAACAGGCTGGCCTGTTTTATGGCCACGGCACCGACAACGCCTGGGACGAAGCAGTGCAGCTGGTACTGCCCTTGCTGCACCTGCCCCAGGGGTGCCCGCCACAAATACAAGATGCCCGATTACTCACCAGTGAGCGCCAATTGCTGCTGGATGCGTTAAAAATGCGGGTCGAGCAGCGTATCCCTACGCCTTATATTACCCATACCGCCTGGTTTGCCGGCTATGAGTTTTATGTGGACGAGCGGGTCCTGATCCCACGCTCGCCCATTGCCGAGCTGATTGACGGCCGCTTTGCGCCCTGGCTGGCGCTGGAGCCACGCCGCATCATGGATATGTGCACCGGCTCTGCGTGTATTGCCATTGCACTGGCGCACAGCTTTCCGGGTGCGGAAGTCGACGCGCTGGATATTTCACGGGAGGCGCTCGACGTCGCCGAAATCAATATTCAGAACCACGGTCTTGAGCAGCAGGTGACGCCTATTGAGTCTGACTTGTTCTCGGCACTGCCGGCTGGCGATAAGTACGATCTCATCGTGGTCAACCCTCCCTATGTGGATGCCGAGGACATGAGCGACCTGCCCGAAGAGTTTCGGCACGAGCCGGAGCTGGCGCTGGCATCCGGCGACGATGGCCTCGACTTTACCCGCCGTTTGCTGAGCCAGGCCTGCGACTTTTTGTCTGAAGACGGCATTCTGGTGGTGGAAGTGGGCAACAGTCAGGTGCACATGGAAGAAGCCTACCCCGAGCTGCCGCTCACCTGGATTGAATTTGAACACGGCGGCCATGGCGTGTTTGTGATCAGCCAGCGCGACCTGGCTCCGTTTCGGGATCAGTTTTAATTTTTAATAAAGGAAATCAGTGATGGCAGGGAACAGTATTGGCACTCTTTTTCGTGTTTCAACCTTTGGCGAAAGCCACGGCATCGCCCTAGGCGCCGTAGTGGACGGCGTACCACCGGGAATCGAGCTGTGTGAGGCCGATTTGCAGCAGGATCTCGACCGCCGCAAGCCCGGCACTTCGCGCTTTACGACCCAAAGACGCGAAGCGGATCAGGTTAAAATTTTAAGTGGCGTGTTTGAAGGCAAGACCACCGGTACCTCTATTGGGTTGTTGATTGAAAATACCGATCAGCGTTCTAAAGATTATTCCGATATTAAAGACCTGTTTCGCCCGGGGCATGCAGATTACACCTATCACCAGAAATACGGTATTCGTGACTACCGCGGCGGCGGCCGTTCGTCGGCGCGCGAAACCGCGATGCGAGTGGCGGCCGGCGCCATTGCCAAAAAAGCACTGGCCCAATACGGGGTGTCTATTTTTGGTCACCTGACCCAGCTTGGCCCCATCAAGGCCGAGGCGTTTGACAAAAGCCTGATTGAAACCAATCCGTTCTTCTTTGCCGATGCCAGCAAGCTGGAAGATCTCGATCAATATATGCGCGATCTGAAAAAAGAAGGCAACTCCATTGGTGCCAAAATCCAGGTGGTGGCACAGGGGGTTCCCGTCGGATTGGGCGAGCCGGTATTCGACCGTCTGGATGCCGACATTGCCCATGCGCTGATGAGCATTAACGCGGTAAAAGGCGTGGAAATTGGCGATGGTTTTGCCGTGGTCGAGCAAAAAGGCTCCGAGCATCGCGACGAGCTGCAGCCCGACGGCTTTGCCAGCAACCATGCCGGTGGCATTTTGGGCGGTATTTCCAGCGGCCAGGACATAGTGGCCAGCATAGCGCTGAAACCCACGTCCAGCATTATGGTGCCGGGTAATACCATCAATACCACAGGCGATGCGGCCGAGCTGGTCACCCGTGGCCGCCACGACCCTTGTGTGGGTATTCGAGCGGTGCCTATTGCCGAAGCCATGCTGGCCATAGTGCTGCTGGATCACCTGCTGCTTAACCGCGGCCAGAATGCCGGGGTGCATACCGATACGCCCAAATTGGTGTAACGGTTGCAGGTATGACCTTTGCTTGCTCCGGGTAGCAAGGTAGAATGACGGCCCTGAATTGAGGGCCGTTTTTATTATGTCGTTTTGTTATCGGGATCTCATCTCCCTGTTTAACCAATGTTTTGCTGCCAGCTACAATACGCGCCTGGAGTTGGGCGATGACGAGCCGATTTATTTACCGGCCGATGCCCACATCGATCATCACCGTATTGTGTTTGCCCATGGCTTTTTTGCCAGTGCCCTGCACGAAGTGGCCCACTGGCTGTTGGCCGGTGAAGCACGACGCCTGCAAGTGGATTATGGCTACTGGTATTGCCCGGATGGCCGGGATGGTGAGCAGCAGCGCCAGTTTGAAGCGGTAGAAATCAAGCCCCAGGCCATAGAGTGGGCGCTGTCGTTATGTTGCGGCTTTCACTTCAACGTCAGCTGCGACAATTTAAACGGCAGTGTCGAGCCAGACCGCCACGCCTTTAAAACTCGGGTTCGTGAGCAGGCGCTAGGCTACCTTGAGCAGGGTTTTCCGCCTCGGGCACAGATCTTTATGCAGGCGCTACGACGCCACTACGGTCAGCCAGAGCTGACGGCGGCCAACTTTGATCTGTAAGTTATGCAAAGTAGGTGAGGGCGAGGCGTGACCACTCATGCCTAGCCGTTACTCCATTGTCACTCTTCGTCCGTGGTTTCCGTGGCAAGAAATGTTTATCAGCGAGGGTCCTAATGTTCAAGATTGGTTTGATTGTTAATCCGCTGGCCGGGCTTGGCGGAACCGTCGCCCTGAAAGGCAGCGATGGCATGGCCGAGCAGGCTCGCGCTCTGGGGGCTGAACCGCGGGCGTTGCAGCGCACTCAGCTGGCGCTGGCAGAATTAATGGAACTGAGCGATCGCTTTAGTCTTTACACAGTGGCGGGCGACATGGGTGAAACCGTGTGTCAGGCGCTGAACCTGCCCGCCAAGGTGTGTTATCAGCCGGCGAGTAACATGAGTACCACGGCAGACGACACCAGAATGGCGGTGGCCGCACTGGTAGAGCAAGGCATAGACTTGTTGCTGTTTGCCGGTGGCGATGGCACGGCGCGCGATGTATGTGCTGCCGCCCCCGAAGGCCTGTGTGTGCTGGGTATTCCGGCCGGGGTAAAAATACACTCCGGTGTATATGGCGTGACGCCGGCCGGCACCGGACGTTTACTGGCCATGCTGGTACGTGGCGAGCCGGTGAGCCTGATGGCTGCCGATGTGATGGACATAGACGAAGCGGCATTTCGCGAAGGGCGTGTTCATGCCAAGCGCTACGGTGAAATGTTGATCCCGGCCGATTTAAGCTATGTACAGGCGGTCAAGATGTCGGGCGTCGAGTCTGACGAGCTGGTACTGGCCGATATTGCCGACGACATTATAGAGCGCATGGAAGAAGATCCCGACAGTTATTACATTATGGGCTCGGGTGGCACGGTAGCGGCGGTCATGGAGCAACTGGGGCTGGAAAATACCTTGCTGGGCGTCGATTTGGTGCATCAGCAGCGGCTGGTAGCATCGGATCTGGATGCCAACAGCTTGTATCAGCACATTGCGGATAAACCCAGCAAGCTGGTGATCACCCTGATTGGCGGCCAGGGCCATATTTTTGGCCGGGGCAATCAACAACTCAGTCCCGCGGTGATTAAGGCGGTGGGGCAACACAATATCTGGTTACTGGCGACCAAGACCAAGCTGAATTCGCTGCAAGGTCGCCCGTTACGAGTAGACACCAATGACCCCGAGCTCGACCGCCAGCTGAGCGGTTTGATGCGGGTGATCACTGGCTATCAAGATGAAGTTCTGGTGCGGGTGGCAAACCCGGAAAATGAGGCGTAATCATGAATATTTTTGAGTTCGAACAGCAGCTGTTATCCGAAATTGACAGCAATATCGCCACCGCAACCGACGATCAGCTGTTTGCCGGTGGTTACTTGCGCGGTCACATTACACTGTCGGTGGCGCAATGCGAAATCGACGGCCGTAACCATGTACGCGACGTTAAGACACGGGTAAATCACAGCCTGAACCAGGCCATTTTAAGTGGCGAGCTCAACGAGCAGGATCAAAAACTGGTGCTGTCGTTCTGGGCCGAGCTGATCAATAAAGTCGAGCAGGCCGCCACCGCGCAATAAAGCGTGGGTTTTGTAGCTGCCACTTTAGTCGGCAGGCCAGCGTAGCTGGATGTTACAACCATTCTGCTCACGCAGAACCGGCAGCTAAAGCGCCGGGCTACAGGGTAAGGGATGCCAAGTGTTGTGGCCGACACCCTGACGGTACTTCAGTTGAAAAATACCCAATAAAAAAGGAGCCTCGCGGCTCCTTTTTTGCTGGGTGACAGGGGCCTATGTTAGCCCTTGAGTACCCCACGTTTGCGCAGTTCGGCAATCACCACATCGGCTGCTTCATCGGCGGTGAGGCGCGCCGCATCCAGGTGGATTTCGGGCGCTTCGGGCCGCTCGTAAGCCGAGTCGATACCGGTGAAGTTTTTCAACTCGCCGCTGCGTGCCTTTTTATACAGCCCCTTCACGTCGCGTTCTTCGGCAACTTCTAGCGGGGTATCGACGAACACCTCGATAAACTCGCCGTCGGCCAGTTGCTCGCGGGCCATGCGCCGCTCGGCTTTAAAGGGTGAGATAAAGGCGGTAAGCACAATCAGGCCCGCATCCACCATCAGCCTGGATACTTCACCAATACGGCGGATGTTTTCTACCCGGTCGGCATCGGTAAAGCCCAGATCCTTGTTCAGGCCGTGGCGCACGTTATCGCCGTCCAGCAGGTAAGTATGACCGCCCAGGGCGTGCAACTTCTTCTCTACCAGATTGGCGATGGTTGACTTGCCCGCACCGGACAAACCGGTAAACCACAACACGGCAGGCGTTTGGCCCTTGGCGGTCGCGCGCGCGTCTTTATTCACATCTACATGCTGATAGTGAATGTTCTGGCTACGACGCAGCGCAAAGTGCAGCATGCCGGCGGCCACCGTGGTGTTGTTCAGGCGGTCGATTAAAACAAAGCCGCCGGTGTCTTTGTTGGTTTGGTAATCATCAAAGGCAATGGCGCGATCCAGGCTCAGGTTGCAAATACCAATGCCGTTCAGCTCCAGCTGTTTAGCCGCCGTATGTTCCAGGGTGTTCACGTTGACCTGATATTTAATATCGGTCACGCTGGCCGTCACGGTTTGGGTGCCGATTTTAAGCAGATAAGGGCGCCCGGGCAGCAGGGCATCTTCACTCATCCACACCAGGGTGCTTTCAAACTGATCCGCGGTTTCTGCCGGCGCCTCGGCAATGGAGATCACATCGCCACGCGAGATATCAATTTCGTCTTTTAGCGTCAGAGTCACCGACTGACCAGCCACCGCCTGATCCAAGTCGCCGCTGTAGGTCACGATGCGGGCTACTTCGCTTTCTTTGCCCGAGGGCTGCACGCGAATGCGATCCCCCGGCTTGATGACACCGCTGGTCACGGTGCCGGAGAAACCCCGAAAATCCAGGTTGGGGCGGTTGACCCACTGCACCGGCAAGCGAAACGGCGCCTGCTGCATGCGGGTGTCGTCTATTTCGACGGTTTCTAAAAAGCCCATCAGGGTGGTGGCCTTGTACTTGGGCGCTGAGTACCAGGGCATCTTGGGGCTGGGGTCGACGATGTTGTCGCCCTTGAACGCCGACAGCGGTATGTAGGTGATATTGGTCAGACCCAGCTGCTCGGCGAACTGGCCGTACTCTTCCACAATCTCGTTAAAACGAGACTCGGAATAGTCCACCAGATCCATCTTGTTGATAGCCACCACAATGTGGCGAATACCCAGCAGCGACATCAAATAACTGTGGCGGCGAGTTTGGGTGAGAATGCCTTTACGGGCATCGACCATTAAAATGGCGGCATCGGCGGTAGAAGCGCCGGTCACCATGTTACGGGTGTATTGCTCGTGACCCGGGGTGTCGGCGACAATAAACTTGCGCTTGTCGGTCGAAAAGAAGCGGTAAGCCACGTCTATGGTAATGCCTTGCTCGCGTTCGGCGGCCAGACCATCCACCAGCAATGCAAAGTCGATGTCTTCGCCCTGGGTACCCCATTTTTTGGAGTCGGCCTCCATGGCGGCCAGCTGATCTTCAAACAGCATTTTCGATTCAAACAGCAAACGCCCAATCAGGGTACTCTTGCCGTCATCCACGCTGCCACAAGTAATAAACCGCAGCAAACTCTTCTGCTCGTGAGCCTTCAAATACTCGTCGATATTCGTTTCAATCAGAGATGATAAATTCATGTTTTTTCCTTCGAGCTGTACGCCGTAAGTTATACAAAACTAAAACCCGATATCTGCTTCGCAGAGCCTGCCGCCGGTTGTGGCAGTAACAGAAAACACCGTACCTTGTAGCCCGGCGCTTTAGCTGCCGGTCCTGCGTTAGCAGGATGTATGTTTAAAAACTATCCAGCTACGCAGGCTATGCGTTCGGCGCTTTTCTAACCTGCGATCAAGGAGGTTAGAAATAACCCTCTTGTTTCTTTTTTTCCATGGACGCGGCGGAGTCGTGATCGATCATCCGGCCCTGGCGCTCGGAGGTTTTAGTGAGCAGCATTTCCTGAATAATATCCGGCAGGGTAGTGGCTTCTGACTCAACCGCACCGGTGAGCGGATAACAGCCCAGGGTTCTGAAGCGCACGTTTTTCATCATCGGCACTTCGCCATCTTTTAACGGCATGCGCTCGTCATCCACCATGATCAGGGTGCCGTCGCGCTCCACCACCGGGCGTTTTGCCGCATAGTACAAGGGCACAATGGGAATGTTTTCAAGGTGGATGTACTGCCAGATATCCAGCTCGGTCCAGTTCGACAACGGAAATACCCGAATCGATTCGCCCTTGTGTTTGCGGGTGTTATACAGCTTCCATAATTCGGGGCGCTGGTTTTTAGGATCCCAGCGATGCTGCTCGGTACGAAACGAGAAAATACGCTCCTTGGCACGGGACTTCTCTTCATCGCGACGAGCGCCACCAAAGGCGGCATCAAACCCGTATTGATCCAGCGCCTGCTTCAGACCTTCGGTTTTAGTGATATCGGTATGAATGGCAGAGCCATGAGTGAAGGGGTTAATGTCCTTCTCAATGGCTTCCGGGTTGGTGTGAGTAATCAGCTCCAGGCCGAGCTTTTCCACCATCTGATCGCGAAAGGTGTACATCTCGCGAAACTTCCAGCGAGTGTCCACATGCAGCAGCGGGAACGGGGGCAGGGAAGGGTAAAAGGCTTTCATGGCCAAATGCAGCATAACGGCACTGTCTTTGCCAATGGAGTAAAGCATGACAGGGTTGTCGGCCTCTGCCACTACTTCCCGCATTATGTGAATACTTTCGGCTTCTAGCCGTTGTAGGTGCGTCAAGTTCATTAGTGATCCCGCTCTCAATGATGGATTATGCTAATAACCAAATGTTATAGATGATCTATATATCAAGTCTATTTGACATATGTGCGCAATGATAGTCCTGCTAAAGAGCGAATGGTTATATATGACAGCATATTGGGTATTAGCACCCATTGGCGTTGATTGCTCAGCCTCGGTCGCACCGGGTGAAATACTGGAGCAGGGCGATGTGCCGGTGTTTACCGGCGAAGTGGAAAAGGTGCAGGCGCTGCAGTGCTTTCCGGGTTTGCAGCTGTTTGGTACCCAGGCCGATCGCCTGCTGGCGTACAACCCGGTGCCTGGGGGGTGTCCGTTTTAGCAGCTCGGTGTGAAGGGGAAATGAACAGAGGGGCGAAAATCAGTTTGTTTTCGTCTTGGTTGCTTAATAAAACCGCAAACAGTCAATGGCTTATTGCATTCACGTGCATCTTTGCTAAACTGGCCTTTCTTCGATGGTGACCCCGTTGGTCCTCTCGCATCGGAATCTTGTTTACCAGGTCAGGCCCGGAAGGGAGCAGCCAGAGCAGGAATCTTCGAGTGCCGGGATGTGGCTGGCGGCGGTCACCTCCAATTTCTTCAAGTTTTTTCCCGATTACCTCCCCAAATTAATTTTATCTACCCAGCTTTTCAGCTTGAAAATGACAGTTCACTTCAGTATTGCCGACGATTCTGCATTTGTAAAACAAACTCCAACACCTCCAGACTCTTTAGCCCCAGACTCATTTAAATTTAAACATTGAGTGTATACTTTTGTGCGTGTAGCCATGTGCACCGGGCGCTGCTACGGCTTGCGGAGGGGGGCAGGATGTTGAAGTTTATAAGCAATTACTTTGTCGAGCAGCTCACACCTGTCGTGCGTTACCTTCATTATTTGATTTTGGCTTTTGTGTTAATCCAGATTGTCATCAGTAACTTTATGAACATTGATGGCGGGGTAATAAGTCAAAAGGCAGTTGAGTACACAGCTACCTGGATGCATATTGGCATCGGCTTGTTGCTTTTGATACTGGCCATCGTCTTCATAGTTATTGAATTAACAAAGCATGGGGTTCTCTATTTTTACCCGTATTTGGTGGGTGATATTGCTCAGTTGAAATCTGATATCAAGAACCTGGCAAGGTTGGAATTACCAGAGGCCACCCCTAAAGGGCTCGCCGCAATCATACAGGGCTTGGGGTTAGGTGCGCTATTCTTGGTGGCATTGGCTGGCGCAAGCTGGCTGTTGTTGTGGTCAATGAATTCGTCGCTGGCAAGCGATGCCAGGGACCTGCATAAATCATTAACCGGGCTGATCATCGCCTATGTGATTGGTCACGGTGGTATGGGAATATTGCATATGTTCATGACTTATAAAAAGCAAAAGCAGGTTAAAAAAGCTAACTGAACGTGGTGGATACACAACTGATGAGCTATTCAGGATCATCCAGAAGGTATTACTGGTTATTTCTAGACTAACTGTGTCTGCTTAACATACTCAGTAGGTGAGACCATAAAATGTGCAGAATATTTATTGTCGTTATCAGTCTGGCTCTTATTGGCGCTTGTACATCAAATAAAGACTTAAGTGGGTTATCTACGGCGTCTGCTGTGCTGTTGTCAGTACCTTTGGCACCGTTAGCCGCAACTTACTCTGTGGTTACTAATGAAGACGGCAAGATAAACAAGCAGCACGAATATTGGCGGCAGCAGTTAGACCCTGTTTATTTACAAAAAAACACACAGCTGCTTACTAAAAATCCGCTAGCTGATGCGGAGCAGGTGTTTGCTCAAGGCACGGTGATTTTTATCCCTACGCTATATGGTGTTAGCGTTTATCCGGGGTTGGCTGCTGATCGAGACGCAAAGGCAGGGCAAGCCAACCAATCCCTTATCAATAACAATCCTTTTTTAGTCGATATGCAAAAGCTGTTGGCGAAAGATCCTGCTCATAGCCATGACAACAGTGTTAATTATCGCAGTGATATATATCATTGTTTTAGAGAGAACGCTTCCAGCTATAAAAAGCTGTTTAATATTAGAATGTTTGAATTAAGTGATGGCAGCAGGCCCGAAACATTAACGCTATCTAAGACAAAATATAACGTGAAACGCCGATGCCACACTGATCAAGAAGCCAGCTGGAGTAACAACAGAGTGTAAGAGCTAAAACCGCGTTACTGAGGCACATCCAGGGTATAGCCCATACCTCGAATGGTTTGAATGAGCTTGACCTCGAAACCATCGTCTATTTTGGCGCGCAGACGCCGAATAGCCACGTCGATGACGTTAGTATCGCTGTCGAAGTTCATGTCCCACACCATGGAAGCAATTAACGAGCGCGATAATACTTCACCCTGGCGGCGTACCAGCAATTCCAGTAGGGCAAATTCCTTGTTGGTAAGGTGAATATCTTCACCGGCGCGAGTAGCCCGGCGGCGAGGCAGATTGAGAGTGAGATCGGCCACTTCCAGCAAATTGCTTTGTGCCGGCGGCGTGCCTCGGCGCAACAGGGTACGCACTCGGGCCAGCAGTTCGGAGAAGGCAAACGGCTTGACCAGATAATCGTCGGCCCCCAGTTCCAGCCCGCGTACCCTGTCTTCCACGCTGTCTCTGGCGGTCAAAAACAATAGCGGCATTTGCCGGCCTTTATTGCGCAGCGCTTCTACAATATGCCAGCCGTCAAGGTCCGGCAGCATCACATCGAGAATAATCAAATCGTAAGGCTCACTGACTGCCAGATGAAAGCCATCCAGGCCGTTGCGCGCGAGATCAACCACAAACCCCGCCTCATTCAGCCCTTTTTGCAGGTAATCCCCGGTTTTTTGTTCATCTTCAATGATCAGAAGTTTCATGCTGTCTCTTTTCGTATGCTCTTGGATGGTCATCATGGCGCTCTATACCGGGCCGTTACAAGCTGATTGCTGGATGATGACCCATGGCAGCTGCCAGCAACATTACCGCAAGATGACAATTTTGTAATGTGTCGGTCATGTTACTGACAGGGTTCCTTTTCTATCCTCTCTTTATAACAAACATTCCTAATGAGCAGAATGCCAGTAAGGAGAGAAGCTACGATGAAGGTAACCAAGAACAGCCCCAATTTGCCACGGCGTAGGTTTGTGCAGGGGCTAGCCGCCGGGGGGGTAGTACTGGGCATGGTTCCGATGTTGAGACCGGCCCAGGCTGCCAGTGTGGGCACGCTGACCGGCGACGCTCCCGTGCTGAGCGGTACCGAATTCGATTTGGTGATTGATGAAACCCCGGTTAACTTTACCGGTAAAAACCGCATGGCCACCACCATTAACGGCTCTATTCCTGGCCCTACACTACGCATGCAGGAAGGGGACGAGGTGACCATTCGCGTGACCAACCGCCTGAAAGAGGCGACCTCCATTCACTGGCACGGCATCATTTTGCCTTTCCAGATGGACGGCGTGCCGGGCATCAGCTTCCCAGGCATTGCCCCCGGCGAAACCTTTACCTACAAGTACAAGCTGGAGCAGAGCGGCACCTACTGGTATCACTCCCATTCGGGCATGCAGGAGATGACCGGCATGTACGGTGGCCTGATTATCGATCCGGCCGAGACCGAGACCATTCAGGCCGATCGTGAACACTTGGTGTTGCTCTCCGACTGGACCGACGAAAACCCGATGCGGGTATTCGGCAAGCTCAAGAATCAGGGTGATATCTATAACTTTAACCAGCCTACCGTATTCGACTTTTTCCGCGATGTATCCAGTGATGGTTTGATGGCGGCCATGAACAAGCGGAAAATGTGGAACGACATGCGCATGAGCCCGACCGATCTGGCGGATCTGTCGTCCGAGACGTTGACCTACCTGATGAACGGCACGACCCCCAACGGCAACTGGACGGCCTTGTTCAAACAGGGCGAACGAGTTCGGTTGCGCTTTATCAATGGTGCCAGCAACAGCTTTTATGATGTTCGTATCCCCGGGCTGAAAATGACGGTGGTACAAGCCGATGGCCTGAATGTAGAGCCGGTGACGGTGGATGAATTCCGCTTTGGCCCCGGCGAGACCTACGATGTGCTGGTTGAGCCAAAGGCCGAGGCCTATACCCTGTTTGCCCAGGCGATGGACAGAACGGGTTATGCCCGTGGCACCTTGAGTACGCGAGAGGGGCTGAGTGCCGCCGTCCCCGAGCTGGACCCGCCGCAGTGGCTGGCAATGGCCGACATGATGGGCGATATGGGGGGTATGGATCACGGTGGTATGGATATGGGTGCCATGAGTGGCATGGACCATAGCGGTATGGATATGGGTGCCATGAGCGGCATGGACCACGGCAGCATGGCAGGGATGGATCACGGCGCCATGGCCGGCGGATTGGCCAAGGCCAGCAGCGAAGTGCGCCATGCCCGTAGCGAATATGGCCCCAGTGTGGATATGCGGGTAGATACGCCACGCACCAACCTGGACGACCCCGGTGTGGGGCTGCGCAATAATGGTCGCCGGGTACTCACGCTAGCCGATTTACGCACCCCGGGCGGACCCATGGACCCCCGGCCGCCGGAGCGGGAAATAGAGCTGCATCTGACCGGAAACATGGAGCGTTATACCTGGTCGTTCGACGGCGTTGAGTTTGGCAGCTCCACCCCGGTGCATCTGAATTTCGGCGAGCGGGTGCGCATTATTCTGCATAACGACACCATGATGACCCACCCCATGCATTTGCACGGCATGTGGAGCGAGCTGGAAAGCCCGGATGGGGACTTTCTGGTACGGCGCCACACCATACCGGTGCAGCCGGCTCAGCGGATCAGCTTTCTGGTTACCGCAGATGCCCTGGGTCGCTGGGCCTGGCATTGCCACCTTATGTTCCATATGGACGCAGGCATGTTCCGCGAGGTGATGGTGTCATGAGCCAAATTAACCAAGGTAACACGACGATGAAATCAGGATTGAACAGCCTACTGTTAGCCCTGTCGATGCTGCCTGCTGGCGTCGCCTGGGCTCAGAGTGATCACGCCGCATACGGTGCAGAGCCGGCCAAGAGTGGACAAGAAGCCCCTTCCAAAAAGCAGGGCATGAACCACGGTCAGATGCAGGACATGGACCACAGTCAGATGCAGGACATGGATCATAGTCAAATGCAGGGCATGGACCACGGCAGTATGCAGATGCAGGGTGGCTCGGCACCCGCCGATGCTCGGGATCCCCATGCCTATTCCGGGGGCTTTACCCTGGAAGAAGGCCCGTATGCGTTGCCGGGGCCGAGACAGCTGCGCTTGGCCGATGAACATGCCTTTTACGGTGTGCTGGTCGACCGATTGGAGCGGGTCGACAACGGAGACGGCCATGTACTGACCTATGATACCCGCTCCTGGTTTGGCTACGACTACAACAGAGCCGTACTGAAGGCGGAGGGCGATATAGAGCAAGGTCGGCTGCAAGAAGCCAGCACCGAATTGCTGTGGAGCCATGCGCTAACCACGTTCTGGAACAGTGAACTGGGGGTGCGCTACGACACCGGTCACGGACCGGATCAGGCCTGGTTAGCCTTGGGCGTAGCGGGGTTGGCGCCTTACTGGCTCGAACTCGATGCCACCGCCTATTTGGGAGACGACGGACAAACCGCACTGACAGTAGAAGGGGAATATGAACTCTTGCTGACCCAGCGACTGGTATTGCAACCCAGGGCGGAACTGACAGCCTACGGCAAGGATGACGCCGAACGCGGCCAGGGCCGTGGCTTGTCCGAGCTGGTGGCCGGTGCTCGGCTGCGTTATGAATTCAGCCGCCAGTTTGCACCCTATGTGGGCTGGGAATGGGCGGCGGCACTGGGTAACAGTGCCGATCTGGTACGAGAAGAAGGCGACGCCACGCAAGAAACGCGTTGGGTAGCCGGTGTCAGGTTTTGGTTTTAACTCATGATTGCGCGATAAAACTCACAATAGGAAAGTACAGATGAAAAAAATACTGTCCGTTTTAATGTTATCTTTGTTACCTGGCCTGGCGATGGCTGCCGGTGAACACGGCGCCCATCAGGGTCATAATATGGCGAGCATGCAGCAGGATATGCACGGTATCGGCCTGCCCGGCAAGTCGGCGGAGGTCAATCGCACCATTGAGGTGACCATGGACGACAACATGCGTTTTTCACCCGATAAAATTCAGGTTAACGCCGGTGAAACCGTGCGTTTGTTCATCAAAAACGCGGGTAAAATGGCCCATGAGCTGGTGATTGGCAACCTGGAGTCGCTACAGGCACATGCCGAAATGATGCGCCAGATGCCAGACATGAAGCACGCCGAGCCCAACATGATCAGCCTGAAAGCGGGGCAAAAGGGCGGATTGATCTGGAAGTTTGATCAGGCCGGAACCGTTGACTTTGCCTGTTTGATCCCCGGTCATATGGAAGCAGGCATGAAAGGCAGCGTGCACGTTATGTAAAGAGGGTAAGCAAGGACGTGAACAAAAAAACATCTACTAAAAACACTCGTTGGTGGCCATGGGCCATCGCAGTGGGAGGGCTGGGACTGCTCGCCATGGTTGGCAGCCAGCTTTTGCAGGGCGATGTATCCGCCAAGTTGGAGCAAGCACAGCAGGGCAAGCTGGCTTACGAGGATAATTGTGCCAGCTGCCATGGCGCAGACTTGAAAGGGACTCGGCAAGGGCCCCCCTTTATTCACAAGGTGTATGAGCCTTCTCATCATGGTGACGAAGCGTTTTATCGTGCCGTCGCCAACGGGGTGCGCGCCCATCACTGGCGCTTTGGCGATATGCCGCCGGTCGCTGGCGTGACTCGCGAAGAAGTGGGTGACATTATTGCCTATATTCGCGAGCAGCAGCGTGCGAATGGTATAAAGTAATCACCAGCACACTGCGCAGGGCAAGCGGATTATCTCTGTCTTGACATGCGTCTGTTCGATATAAACAGGGAGCCTGGGCTCCCTGTTTATATTTCAGTTAACGACTGTCGGTATGCGGAAACCAAACGCTAAAACAGGTTTCCTGTTCATTTGAGTGCACGGATATGGTGCCGTCGTGGGCGGTGATAATGGCCTTGGTAATGGCCAGGCCCAGTCCCGTGCCCTCGGTAACCGGCTGTCGGGCGCTGTCTGCACGGTAAAAACGGTCGAACAGCCTCGGCCATTCCTCTGGCGGAATGTTCAGTCCCGGATTGGTTATCTCCACCGTGGTGCCGGTATGATTGCTAGCGATAGCAATATGCACTTCGCCTTGTTTTGGCGTATAGCGAATGGCATTGGTCAGCAGATTACTGAATGCTCGTTGCAGCATGGACTTGTCGGCCAGCAGACGGGCGTTGCCCTGACGTTGCAACCGCACCGCTTGTTCACAGGCCAAAGGCTCGAAAAACTCTATCAACTCATCCAGTTCATCGGCCAGCATCAGTGGCTCCAGCTGCATGGCTAATTGTCCTTGTTCCGACTTGGCCAGAAACAGCATTTCACTGATCATCCTGGCCAACCGCTCGGCGGTTTCCAAATTCGCATAGAGTGCTTCCCGGTAGTCTTCGCTTTCTCGCGGATGAGCCAGCGCGACCTGGGTTTGCATCATCAGGCTGTTGACCGGGGTACGTAGCTCATGAGCAATATCCGAAGAAAAGGCCGTTAGCCGTTGAAAGGAGTTTTCCAGACGATCCAGCATGTCATTAAAGGTTTGAATGGGGGCGTGTAGTTCCGACGGTGCATCGGCCAACGAGAGCCGGTGGTCCAGTTTATTCGCCGTTACGCGTGACGAGAGGCTGGCCAGGCTGCGTAATGGTTTTAGCCCGGAGTGGGATGCAAACCAGCCTAACAGCACGGAAATCAAGGCAATACCGCCCGTCAGCCAGGCAAGCCCCGTTTTTATTTCATCGATAAAGTGCTGATGATAGCTGGTATCTAAGGCTACACGTATCCACACCGGGTTGGCTGCATCGGGCTTGGCCAGAGCAGGGGCCAGGAAAACGGGCTCCGTAATACTGCGATACCGAATACCGTCTTCGGTCCAGCTCTCGTGTAATGGCAATGATGTCTCGTCGGGAGCAGCTCGACTCATGCCCGGTTGCTGACCATTAGTGGCGTTGGTGCTTGCCAGCACTCGGCCCTGGCTGTCTTTAATCAGCAGATAATAGCCACCATGGCCAGAGAGCATCTTGTTCAAACCTGTTTCCAGTTCCGACCAGCTCGGGTCATGGTGCTGTAACTGGGTGGAGATAAAGTTTTTGGTGATGACAATCTTGCTTTGCAGGTCAGTCTCGTCCTGTCGAGCAAAGTGGTGCTCCAGCGATTGCATTAATACAACACTCACCAACCCCCATACGGCCAGCATGGCAATGCTGAACGTCAAACTGAGTCGGGTTGTTAAAGAAAGATAACTGCCCATCAGGTCGCCTTTACTCGTCGAGTTTTTTACTGCTGAAGAAGGTAACATTTTGTGAAGCAGAGGAGGGAGTTATGGGCGCATTAGTACTTAATAATCCCCAGCTTGAGCATGTATATGCTTGATAAGTTATCCCGCATAACAGGTGGTTCTGTCGTTATTTCCACACACTCAGCCTGCGGGTCGCCACCAATGTGGTTGCTTTTTAATCTGTTTTGCAGGTGGGCTGCTAGGCTTAAATCATCACCCAGTGGCTGAGAGGTGCGGCAGGATAACGAGTAGTAATCGGCGGTAGCCTGCCAGCTAGTTAACCGGCAACTTAATCCGCCAAATACAGGAATCGCTGGCGGAGGATAAACCAGGCCTGACAACCAGGAAAATGACAGGCCAAGAGGTCTTTGAACAATTTGCTCCGAAGAGTTAACGATGATTGCTAACCAGTCGCGCCAGGACGCGGCCGATGGCGTGTCGTGAATAGGTCATATTTCTGTATAAGCTGATATCAGTCCTGATTGCGAGCTTGGGTGCGGATGATAGAATGCCTGTCAGCAATAACCATCACTGGAGAAAGCGATATGAGCACGGCACCTACACCCTATCCAATCGGTACGCCCGGCGCTCCCTGGGGCGAGAAAGAGCGCGCCGAGTGGTTGTCACGACAGTCTCGTCAACGCAGCTATGAGACCGAGGTGTTGAGTTTGATCGAGCGCCTGCGCCCGCGTTTCGACGTGGAGCAGTATGGCTGTCTGGATTATGGCCCCAATAGTTATCCGCTGATGGCGATCCGGAGTCGCGACTGGCGTGACGATCTGCCTGTTGTGCTGATAACGGGCGGGGTACACGGCTATGAAACCAGTGGTGTGCACGGCGCGCTGCAGTTCGTCGATCAGCATGCGGCGGATTACGCGGGCCGGGTCAACTTGCTGGTCGCTCCCTGTGTCAGCCCTTGGGCTTATGAGCGCATCCACCGCTGGAACCCGAGCGCACTCGACCCGAACCGTTCGTTCCATCATGGCAGTCCGGCTGAGGAGTCGGCGGCACTCATGCGGTTGGTGGCACCCATCCGCGATCGCGCACTGTTGCATATCGACCTGCACGAGACCACAGATACCGACGAAACCGAGTATCGCCCTGCGTTGGCGGCCCGCGATGGCAAGCCGTTCGAGCCGGGTGGCATTCCCGACGGTTTCTATCTGGTTGACGACAGCGAGAACCCGCAGCCGGAATTTCAGCAGGCGGTGATCGAGGCGGTGGAGCAGGTCACTCATATCGCTCCGGCCGATGACAACGGCGAAATCATCGGCTCATCGGTGGTCGCTCGGGGTGTTATCCAATACCCGCTTAAACAGCTCGGCTTGTGCGCCAGTATCACCAGCGCACCCTACAAGACCACCACCGAGGTCTATCCCGACAGCCCCCGTGCCACCGCCGAACAGTGCAATGCCGCGCAGGTTGCCGCTGTGTGTGCGGCGATCGACTACGCGCTGGCACACCAGTAGGGAGGGGTAATGCATCTACCTCGTTTATACTCCTTCCGTCGTTGCCCATACGCTATGCGTGCCCGGCTCGGTATTGTGTTTGCCGAGCTGAAGGTGGAGCTACGGGAGATAGTACTGAAACACAAGCCGGCACAGATGCTGGCAATCAGTCCTAAAGGTACAGTGCCTGTTCTGGAGCTGGTTGAAGGTGCTAGCTCCAAGAGACTCGTTATCGAAGAAAGCAGGGAAATACTGGAGTGGGCGCTGCAGCAGAATGATCCGCAAGGTTTGTTAAGCGTCGATTTAGTCAGCGCCAATGCCCTGATCGACCGCAACGATAACGAATTTAAACACTGGCTGGATCGCTATAAATACGCCGACCGTCATCCAGAACTCACCCAGTTAGAGTACCGGCAACGGGGCGAGGTTTTTTTGCAGGCGTTAGAAAATTTACTCGCCAAGAACAGGTACCTGCTGGGAGACAAGATCAGCATCGCGGATATTGGCATCATGCCTTTTGTACGCCAGTTCGCCCATGTAGATCGGGAGGTGTTTTATAATCTACCCTATCCGCATCTACAGCAATGGCTGAGAGCTTGGCTGGAAACCCCGGTGTTCCAGCATGTCATGATCAAATTCCAACCCTGGCAGGAAGGTGATGAAGTCGTGGTATTTCCAAGCGGCAGCGACTGAAGCTTGTTGATTGAGTCGTGGCCACCCTCTCAGATAACTCATTCATCGGTTGTATTGCAAGCCTCGCTGGTGCTTTAACCATTTGGAGAGCTTATGTATATCGACGTTCAGATTGTCAATGCGTTCATTGACGGCGCCACCGGCGGCAATCCCGCCGGTGTGGTGGTGGATGCGAATGCGCTAACCGCGGCACAGAAGCTGAAGGTGGCCCAGCAGGTCGGACAGCCCGAGACCGCCTTCGTTTCGGCATCAGACACTGCCACCATCAAGCTCGAGTTCTTCACGCCAACACGACAGATTGCCCACTGCGGGCACGCCACCATTGCCACCTTTTCGCTGTTGCGGCAACTTGGCGTCGTCGGTGAAGGCCAGCTTTCCAAAGAGACGATTGATGGCAACAGGGACATCCTGGTGGACGGTGACATGGTCTTCATGGAGCAGCGCGCTCCTGAGTACACCCAGGTCGCAGTGACCTCTGAACTGGGAGGCCGGGTTGTTGCCTCTCTTGGCCTGAAGCCATCGCAGTTACTGAACGGGGTCGATCCGTTTGTGGTCAATACCGGGAACGCTTTCCTTCTCATCCCGCTGCCTGATGAACGAACGGTGGCAGAACTAAGACCAGATCTTCGCCTGGTCGAATCAATCAGCGATGAGCTGGATTTGATTGGATACTACGTATTCTCGACAAAGACTAAGGTACAGGGCCGTGATGCGGGAGCACGTATGTTTGCTCCACGGTTCGGCATACCAGAGGAAGCGGGAACGGGAATGGCGGCGGGCCCACTTGCGTGCTTTCTCCACGATCATCTCGGAGTAGGGCGTCGGGAGATACTCATTGAACAGGGCTGGCTGATGCAGCCTCCGTCACCCAGTGTCATAAAAGTCGTGCTCGACCTTGCCGATGGCAAAATCACTCGCCTTATGGCCGGCGGCACCGCCCGAGCCATGTCGTCTTTGCGGGTTGAGATCTAATCCTTTGAACCTGCACCCTGGCTCGTCACTCCTCGCCTTGCGTTATGGTCTAACGTTTAAGGTAGTGAGTTATGGTCTTGAACAGTGGGAGGGGCAACATGAAAGAGACACTCGCATTGACGATCTTGGCAGCAAGCTTATTGTCATTTTCTCCCAATACCGTTGCCGATAAAGCGGTTTTGGCGGGAGGATGTTTCTGGTGTATGGAGGCAGACTTCGAAAAGCTTGATGGCGTAACCGATGTTATTTCAGGATTTACAGGCGGGATTTTAAAAGATCCCACATACAATGGTAACCATGAAGGTCATTATGAAGCCGTTGAAATCACCTATGATCCTAATAAGGTAAGTTACAAAAAGTTGCTGGATTACTACTGGGTTAACATTGATCCCTTTGATGGGGAAGGGCAGTTTTGTGATAAAGGCACCAGCTATTTAAGTGCCATTTTTGTGGCAAATGAAGAAGAAAGGAAAATTGCTGAACAGACAAAAGAAGAAGTAGCAAAGGCATTTCCCAATCAAACAGTCATTACCCCCATCTTGGATGCATCAGTCTTCTACCCAATTAAAGGCGATGAAATTTATCATCAAGATTTTTATAAAAAAAGTCCTGTTCGCTATAAAGTTTACCGCTGGAACTGTGGCCGAGATGCCCGACTAAAAGAACTTTGGGGAGATAGAGCAACGCATTGATAAGGTACTTGCTAACCAGCCGCGCCAGTAGCCGGCTTTTCATGTATCACACCTGAACTCCTGACGCCGCGACGAACGGGGTCGCTCAGGGTTCGTCTTGCTCCAGCCAGGCTTTGGCATCCTGCAGGTGTTCGAAATACTGCACCTGGCTGCTGAGCAGGAACCAGTCCACTACCATGGCCATCAGCTTTTCCTTGAGATCGATCCCCACTATCGCCAGCTTGCTGAATTCATCGCCATGCTTGCGGGTAAACTGAATGTCTTCCCACAGGGCTTTTGCCTCCCAGCCATTGAAGTCAATCATGTCTACCAGGGCCTTGATCCTGGGGCTGTCCATACTGGCCAGCGCCTGTTCAAGTTGTTGCTCCATCTCTCGGAAGTCGTCATAGGCGATATCGCCATAAATCTTGATGGTGAGCCAAAGGGTATGGTTCTCCTGCTTACTCATTTCAACGGACAAGCCGTGTGCTTCCAACATAGTGGTGTCCCCTTATGTGTGTCTCATTACCATAATTATGGTCGCTTTCGCCTTCGGTTGTCGTTAAAAAGGGGCTAAAAATGTCTGCTCGTTGACTTCCACTTTCCTGAAAAAGCCCCGGACCGTCTTATCCGGGGCTTTTTTTCATCTGGCGTTCAGACAATCGGCCACCTCGAACAGGATGAATTCGTTATCGGCGGCGGCATTCGGCTGTCTGCTTTCGGGGGAAACAGGCACAGGTCAGGTAGCGGTAAAACCCTTATAAGTCCCCTCATTTCAATGGCAGAACGCGCCATGTTAGCTGCATAGCCTAAACCCCAAAATCCGCCGAGGACCGCATTGAACCTAGGGTGAGGCCATATGTCTAACTTGCACGGTAGCAGCGAGAGTTGGGGGATTTTTTGCGACTTTGCCCTCAAACCCCGGGCCCCGGGCGTAGCGCGACTCATATGAAGAGATGGCTCAGGGGAAAACCCACAGGATAGCGATGTTAACCAACCTGCCTGTTTGTTTATTTATTGTTTGTTTTTTGTTTGTTGTTATGTGAGGATCGATAGCATGCAGAAGGCTTTTGATGTATAAAGTAGATATGACAAGCGACGCACTCAGCCCCTTTATTATCCATGCTAATCGTCCGCTGGCTGAAAACATTAGTAAAACAAATAACCATTATTTGCATAATTAATAACTAGCCCGCTAACCACCATAGATTAAGTGGGTTAATGTTTTCCGAAGGAAAGATAAGCTATGTTTTCAGGTGTAGGTGCAGAGTAAACTCCTAACAAATGTATGTTTTGCTTTAAGTTTTATGGGAAGTAATGAAATGAAATCAATCAGTGTTTTTGAGATTATAAAGGTAGGTATTGGCCCGTCGAGTTCACATACCATGGGGCCTTGGAATGCTGCTGAGTTGTTTTTGGAACTCATTCGTAAAAACCATGAACTCTCGGACGTTAAAGAAGTATTTGTTGAGTTTTTTGGCTCGCTGGCCAAGACGGGCATCGGACACGGAACCGATATTGCCGGTATGCTGGGGCTGTCAGGTGAAAACTTCAAGACGATTGACACGACTAAAATAACAGAAAAAATTGACGCCATAAAGTCGAGTCAATCTCTAAAGCTGGGTGGTGAAGTCGAGCTTCCATTTATATATGGTCATCACCTCATTTTAAATATGAAGAAGAATCTGGATTTTCATCCTAACGGGATGATATTCAAAGCGGTTTTTAATGATGGAACCGAGTTGGAGCAGGATTATTATTCTATTGGTGGTGGGTTTGTTGCTACTCAAGAAGAAACCTCAGCCGATGAAGTATTAACGACCACTCCGTACCCTTGTCACCATGGTAAAGATGTTCTTTATTACTGTGATAAGTTAGGCCTTTCTTTTTCGGATTTGATTTATGTGAACGAAGAAGCCTGGCGTACGAGAGAAGAAACCAATGCTCAGGCTTTGGATATTTGGGAAAATATAAAGGACTGTATTTACAGAGGGGTAAATCAAGAAGGTATTTTACCCGGTGGATTAAGAGTGGTTCGTAGAGCCGGAGCGATGAACCGCAAGCTGTTAGAAAACAAGCCCTATAGAAAACGGGATGAATGGTTTCAGATGGTGGTTGATGCCGAGGAAAACTTCGTAAACATCAACAAATGGGTTTCTTGCTTTGCCCTGGCAGTTAATGAAGAAAACGCCAGTTTCGGGCGAATCATCACGGCGCCCACCAATGGCGCAAGCGGAATTATTCCTGCCGTCTTGATGTATTCACAGGCATTTACCGAGTTCACCGGCGACGACAAGATCATTCGGTTTTTGTTGGTGGCAGGAGAAATTGGCACCTTGTTCAAGAAGAACGCCACGATTTCTGCAGCCATGGGAGGATGCCAGGCAGAAACCGGTGTGTCGTCAGCGATGGCCGCAGCAGGCTTGACGGAAATCATGGGGGGTTCGCCAGGACAAATCCTGATGGCAGCCGAAATAGCCATGGAGCATCACTTGGGTCTGACTTGCGATCCGGTCGGTGGTTTGGTGCAAATCCCTTGCATTGAACGCAACTCAATGGGGGCGATTAAAGCCATTACCGCAGCAAATATTGCCATTGAAAGCGATCCGGCAAATGCCAGAGTCACGTTGGACGAAGTCATTCAAACCATGTGGGAAACTGCAGTAAGCATGAATGATCGGTTTAAAGAAACGTCGGAAGGCGGACTGGCGATTGCCGTGAATATTTCGGAATGTTGATCTGTCATTAATATCAGCTGACGCCCTGTATTACACAGGGCGTTTTTTTAGGTATACGGCTCCCCGGGCATTACATCTCCTCATGCACCTGGCCATAGGCCAGCATCGCGAACAAGCCGGTACCGCCGATAATATTACCGATGAGTACCGGGGAAATATGGTAGATCAAGCCGGTAAAGATATTCATGTCTCCATTAAGCACCAGCGTGAAAATTTCGTTTGACCCGGCAATGACATGGGTAAAATCCCCCGCCGCGATCAGCCAGGTAAACATGACGATGACCAACACTTCGGATCCCTTCGCCGAAGGCAGCATCCACACCATGGCCGCAATGATAAAACCAGATGGAATACCGCGTAAAAATGTCTCGGCTGGGGTCAACTGCGCCAAGTGATGCGATATCTCCAGAATAGCGGCTAGCGTGTCTGCGGGAAAGATGCCGCCGTGGATGCCGATGGCGGCGGTTAAAAACGTACCAAAAAAATTGGCCGCCAGCACGACTCCCCAAAGGCGCGCGGTGCAATAGAACCGGTTGCGGGTTGGCTCGGCCAAAACCGGCAGCACCACAGTGATGGTGTTTTCGGTAAACAGTTGCAGCCGGCACAGAATGACCAGCACAAACCCGAACGTGTAGCCCAGGCTTTCAATCAAGGTAAGGTAGGGGTGTTCTGAACCCAAGCTGGCGCGAATAATTCCCTCGGCGAGCACCGAGGTTGATATTCCGAGTCCTGCTGCCACACCGGACCACCAAAGCGATATTTTCGGGCGTTGCAGCTCATCCTCGCCCTCTCGCAGAATGATGGAGTACACAGTTAGTGCCGATAAATGGCCGTGTTCGGCTACGGTATCACGCTCTTTTCGAGTCAGTGACTTTTCGATCGACGTTGGTGTCCGTTCACGGGACTCGCGATTTTGGACCTTGGCACGCGTTTCTTGCTCGTCTGCGGCTTCTTTGGCTTTCTCGTCACTCATATCACTCACCTTTGGCGAACCATCAATGCCTGTTTCGCTTCAATATTGAGTTTTCTGGAATGTTGACTCCGATAATCAGGATAGCTTAGATGCCGAATTCGGACACAATGAAGGTTAGAGCAACAGGACAAACTGCTCATATAAATGAGCGCTGTTTTCTACATATAAAAGAATTTGTCTCTCGTGCGATCCGAACTATCAAGGGGCTGACCCAGTAACAGACAGATGGATAAGGGGCGGCACAAAACCGGCCACTTCGAGTCGGGTGAATTCGTTATCGGCGGCGCTATTCAGTTGCCGACCAGTGGAGCTGGACAGGTTGTCGTTGTTGGCAACGAAGGGGAAAAGGGGGTTTAAATCCAGGCAGGCCTCGAGAAAGCGAGTAATGTCAGTTTGGGAATGATCTTCTTGAAAATGCGCTAATACGCCAATGCGAGAAAGCGTATCCGCTTTCTCGCATTGGTTTCTGCAGATTACATTTATTTAAGTGGGTATAAGGGTTCAGTAGCCCAAGTAGGCTGCGGCCACCATCATTACCCAGCAGAACGCGTAGATGAGCACCATGATGGGCAGAATGACCGGCAACCACTGGGCGTAGGACACCCGGCCCAGCGCCAGCATGGCCAGGATGCCGCCCGCGGTGGGAATGAAGAGGTTGGTCAGGCCATCGCCGACTTGAAACGCGGAAACCATCAACTGCCGGCTCATGCCGATGAGATCTGCCAGCGGGATGAGTATCGGCATGGTGATCAGTGCCTGTGCCGAGCCACTGGGAATGAACAGGTTGATCACCCCCTGAATAATGCTGGTCACCACGGCGGCCAGGGCCACGGGCATGCCTTCCATAATGGAACTCAGCGATTTGACGATGGTGTCAATGACCTGGGCGTCCTGCAAAATGACCGGGATCGAGGCCGCCAGGCCAATCACCAGCGCACCCGAGGTGACCGAGGCCGCGCCTTCCATCATCCGCTTGACTAGCTGGTTGGCACTCATGCCCGCCGCAAAGCCGATCACTATCGCCATTATCAGGAAGATGGCGGTAATTTCCTTGATGTACCAGCCGCGGGTGAACACGCCGGTCAGCAGAGTGGCCAATCCGGTCAGAAAGATGCCGAGAATGATCAGATCCTGGCGTGACAGCTGGTATTCATGCAGTGGCTTGCTCATCTCGACCGGTTGATCGTCATGGAATTCCATCTTGACCACCCGCAAACAGATATAGGCCGACAGCATGGCCAGCGAAGCCAGCACCATCAGGGTACGTAGCTCCCAGCCTGAGAACAACGGCAGCTCGCCAATGCTCTGAGCCACACCCACGGTATAAGGACTGATCGGTGACAGGGCAAAACCGATGCCGATGCCGCCAACGGCCATGGTCACACCGACCAGCCGCGAGCAGCCGATGGCGGAGGCCACCAGCACGCCCACGGGCACCAGTGCAATGTTGTTTTCACCGCCTACGGCCACACCGAAAAAGCCGTAGATAAAGGTACCCAACACGATGATCAGGTTACGGCTTTTGGTGCTGTTGCCGGCACCGACCTTGTTGGCGGCAACGCCGACCATGTTTTCCAGTGCGCCCGTGCTCTGAAGTACATGAAAGAGGCCGCCGGCTATAAACACGATAAACAGAAACTGGGAGGCATTGACCATGCCCTGGGGAATGGCTAGGAACAGCTCGAAGAAGTGCAGCGGGGCCTCCGTAATCAGCTGGAAGGAGCCGGAAATGACTCGGCTTCTACCATCCACGACTTCTCGTGCGAACTCGCCGGCCGGAATAATGAAGGTCAGCAGATAGACAGCGGCCAGTACCATGAAGATAAGCACCATGGGGTCGGGGAACTCGCTAAACCATCCTCGTCTGGTGACATTGGATCCGGCGCGGGAATGAGGCTGTTGTTGGCTCATATTGTTTTCCTGATATGTTTACAAACAGTAATGAAAGAGGGCGTCATTCTTCAAGCGGGGCGTGCCGGGAGAAATAACGCGATATCAGGCTCACCAGAAAAGTGGCGGCCGCCTCCATGCAGTCGTCGTTGAAGTCGTAATGAGGGTTGTGCAGGCTGCAAGGTCCCAGCTTGGCGCCGGCTTCATGGCCGTTGTCGCCGTTGCCGACCAGGAAGTAGCATCCGGGCACCTGCTCCAGAAAGTAGGCACAGTCTTCACTGCCGGTCAGGGGCGCGGTGGGCGCCTCGACACGGTCGTCACCGAATAGCTCTCGGGCCGTGTCGACCGCCAGTTGGGTGGCTTCCGGGTCGTTCATCAGCACCGGATAGCCGCGTTGGTAGTCGATGTCGCAACGGCAATCGAATGCCTCTGCCTGTGACCGGGCCAGGGTACGAATGCGGCGCTCCAGGGTGTTGCGCACCTCGGGGTCCAGGGTGCGAATGGTGAGCTCCAGCTCGGCGGTGTTGGGGATCACGTTGGCGGACGTGCCTGCCTGCATGCGGCCGACGCTGATCACCGAGACGAGATTGGGGTCTACATTGCGTCCCACTATGCTCTGCAGTGCCAGTACAGTGGCGGCGGCTGGCAGGGTGGGGTCTTGGGCTAGTTGGGGCAGGGCACCATGACCTCCCTTGCCAATAAAGGTCAGTTTGGCTGCATCCGAAGATGCCATGAAGGCTCCGGGGCGAAAGCAGAGCTGGCCCATGGGAATGCCGGGGAAATTATGGAGGGCATAGAGCGCATCGCAGGGAAAGCGTTCGAATAGCCCTTCTTCAAGCATGCGTTGAGCGCCGCCGCCACCGCCCAGCTCTTCGGCGGGCTGGAAAATCAGGTTCAAGGTGCCGCTACCGGGCAGACCCTGTTCACGGAGCAGGCGCGCCATGACTTCGGCGACGCCCAGCAGAATGGCCGTGTGGCCATCGTGGCCACAGGCATGCATCTTGCCCGCCACCTGGCTGGCCCATGGTAGCCCGGTTGCTTCCTGAATGGGGAGGGCATCCATATCTGCACGTAGCCCTAGGCGCGGGCCCGGTTCATCCCCCCAGCGTAATACCCCTACAACGCCGGTGATCGCGATGCCCGTGTGGACCTCGTATCCCCATTCCCGGAGTCGTTCCGCAACCAGTTGACTGGTTGCGAACTCTTCAAAGCCCAGTTCTGGGTGCTGATGGATCTGGCGTCGCCAGCCCTTCATCTGTTCAAGACCTGGCTTAATGTCTGCGTTCACTGTCATAATAATCACCGGCTGACATGTTTTTTTATTTGTGGTGCGCAATGGTGTCAGCCGTAAATGAGAGTGTAAAGGCAACGAATGTTGCCTGGTGACAACCTGAGGTAATCACTTGATATGAAAGATCATCAGCTCAGGGCCTTGCTAAAAGTAGCCGAAGAAGGTTCGATTCGCGGTGCGGCCAGGGCGCTACACCTGAGTCAGAGTGCCTTGACCAAGGCCTTGCGCGAACTGGAGACCGATCTGGGAGCACAGCTGTTGGTCCGCAGTTATCGCGGGGTTGAATTCACGCCCGCGGGCAAGAGGCTGCTGACTCGGGCGCGTCTGGCACTGTCCACCCTGGACAAGGCGCGCGATGAGATACGCTGGCTGCAGGGGGGCGCCGGGATCCAGGTTACGGCGGCCGTGACCACTGCTATTGCCTCGACCGCGCTGCCAATGGTGCTGAATGAGTTTGAACGTGAGTTGCCGGATGTCAGCCTGCGGTTTGTCGAGGGCATGCTGACCACGGTCCTGCCCGGGTTGCTGGAGGGGCATTTCGACTTTGCCATTGCCGTGGCCGAGCCTGAACAGCTGCCCTACGAAATCGCGTTCGAACCTCTGACCCGTATTTTCTCCGAACCGGTGGCGCGGGAGGGGCATCCGTTACTGGCTGCTACCGACTGGTCCCAGATGCTGGATGCCCGCTGGGTACTAAACCTGACCACAGGTAGTTCGGCTCAGCAACTGGTGAGCTGGCTCGACACTCAGGCGGGGTTGTCACTGCGTATTGTCCGCTGCGACTCGCCCTTGCTGATGATAGAGCTGATCCGTCGAACCGATCTGGTGGGCTTTGGCCCACGGGTCTTTTTTGAAGATCCGCTCTCCGGTTGCGGGCTGAGCTGCTTTGACTCACTGCCCCGATTTCCATCCCATGCGCTTGGCATACTCAAGCTCAGAGGAGTGCCTCTCAATCTGGGGGCTGAGCGACTTGTCGCCCTGTTCAAGCGTCATATCAACGAGCTGGTTCTAGTGCCTTAAGGTAGTCATTCGGAGCTGATTTAAGGGCGCGCAGCAGAGCTCTTTATTCTTCCTGATGCCAGGAGTAGCCTGTTGGCATTGTCTACGGGCAACTCAGTGCTCAGAAAACAGATAGGATCCTCTATGAACAAGATGCAGATAGACATTGTTTCCGACATCGCCTGCCCCTGGTGCGCTATTGGCTATGCCCGGCTGAAGCAGGCCATGGAACAGCTGGCGCCAGAGTATGAGTTCACCGTGCAATGGCGCTCGTTTGAACTGAACCCGGATCACAGCGGCAAGGGTGAGCCGATATTGCCGGCGCTGGCCAAAAAGTACGGCCGAAGCGAGGAAGAGATGCGTGCTACCCAGAGCCGGATGATGACCATCGCGCAAGGTCTCGGCCTCAATTTCGAGAAAATACAGGAACGACTGACCTGCAATACCTTCGATGCCCACCGGCTGGTCAAGTGGGCCGGCGAGCAGGGCCGGCAAACCGACATGAAACAAGTGCTGTTCGAAGCCTATTTTGGCAGGGCGGAGGACGTCACCGATCACCATGTGCTCCTCAGCTGCGTTGAAGCGCTGGGGCTGGATTCAGACAACGCCAGAGCCGTACTTGAATCGGATCGGTACGCTGATCTGGTGCGGAAAGAAGAAGCCAGATATCAGCAGGCGGGGATTACGTCGGTACCGGCGTTCATTATCAACGGCAAGTACCTGATCTCCGGCGCTCAGGAGCCCGCTGCCCTGGTGCAGACAATGCAGGACATTGCTGCTGAATCCGCCTGAACCGGCTTCTGTCATGAGGCTGTTTTTCTTCGCGGGGGGCGCATGTTCGGCTACAGTTAACAGGCTCGTCGGCCTGCACTCAATGGCCTGCTCGCTGGTCACAGGCGGGTATATCAGCATCAATCAAGGAGCGTTCTAATGAATAGCTTTTTCAGACAACTCGTTATTGTTACCGGGGTGATGGCGTTTTGTGCAGGGCCCACTTTCGCAAAAAATTTGGACTCACCAGGCAATAGCGGAAAGCACAAGCCTGAGCATTACCATGAGCACAGCTCGCGGAGTGATCGCGAAAGCGCGTCATATCAAAGCTACTTCAGCGAAGCACGCCAAAGAACAATTAGGCGTTACTACTCACAAACACTAAGCTCGGGTCATTGCCCTCCGGGATTAGCCAAGAAAAACAACGGTTGTCAGCCCCCTGGCCAAGCGAAAAAGTGGCGTAAAGGGCGGCCACTTCCCAGTGATGTTGTTTACTACGATTTGCCCAGCGCACTTCTCTATGAGCTTGGTCGTACACCAGAAGGGCAAAAACTTGTGCGGGTGGGTACAGATTTGCTTTTGATCAACATCGGCACCGGCTTGGTCATTGATGCGCTTGAGAATCTTGACGATATATTTTGAGTACTAGCGGCTTTTTGTCGTGTTGCTCGAGCAGTGATGAGGGGTTAGCAAGAGCAGGGTGTGAGCTCTCAGAGGTCGAGAGCATGAGCTACACTGACTCAGATGCTCAAGCCTGCTCGGCACTGGTTGACAAGGTTGAGGCGCTGCGGCGGATTAACGTACGTCGCTGACCCCCGGGGCATAATGAGGTGACATCATGAAGACGCAGAATATCAACACGCCGGCCATAGAGCTTAACACTTCAACCTGGTTAAATTCTGACAGGCCAATTAAATTGAATGAATTAATAGGCCGTGTCGTTGTGCTTCATACGTTTCAAATGTTATGCCCTGGCTGTGTATTACATGGCTTGCCACAAGCTATAAAGGTGAGAAATAGTTTTTCGGAAGCGGATGTTGTCGTCCTGGGTTTGCATACGGTATTTGAACACCATTCGGTGATGGGGAAAGAGGCATTGCAAGTATTTTTGCATGAATATAACATTCACTTTCCGGTTGGAATTGACCAGGCAGCAGCGGGGAGTGATATACCGTTAACAATGCAAGCATATGGCTTGCGTGGCACTCCCTCCATCATCTTGATAGATCGCAAAGGGCAAGTAAGGTTGAATTATTTCGGTGTGATTGATGATATGCTTTTAGGGGCACATATTGGTCAGTTAATGGCTGAATAGCTAAACAATAAAATACCTAACATAAAGTAACATGAATAATTCTGCCTGACAGGCTGACAAAAAACCGGTAAACCGTAAGATAAAAATAGCAGTGGGCTGAAATGATCCGTCACGGCACACGGCGAGGTAGGCTCATCCCTGCAGGCCGGATGATTTTAATAACATTGCGCTGTATTATCACGCCTGTTATATAAAACACTGATAAATGGAAGATTCAATGAAAGAAACAAAACGGCCCGTTAATTCACATACAGATTACCATGCGCATGTTTATTTCGAGCAGGAGACGCTGTCTTTTGCGACTTCATTGTGTGAGCAGGCCGGTGAAAAATTCGGCCTCAAGGTGGGTCGAATTCATCAAAAGCCGGTGGGGCCTCACCCCAAGTGGAGTTGCCAAATTACCTTTGGCGCCGAGCATTTCGATGAGTTTGTCCCCTGGCTTGAGTCACACCGGGAAGGGCTCACCGTTCTGATACATGCCGTCACCGGCAATGATTTGGAAGACCATACAAAATATGCCTACTGGTTGGGAGACAGCGCTGAGCTCGATGTCTCCATGTTTGGCGGCTAACTGACCTTTACCGGGCAGGAACGTCATCCTCGCGCAGGCGGGGACGGGAATCCAGGGTTTGTGGTGTAGAATGGTCAAACAGTGAGCCGCCTGCAAAGACACTGGACCCCCGCCTTCGCGAGGGTGACGAAAAGGGAAAGCTCGGGTGACGAAAAGGGACAGCGAGGGTGACGAAAAGGGACAGCGAGGGTGACGAAAAGGGACAGCGAGGGTGACGAAAAGGGAAAGCGAGGGTGACGGTAAAGGAAAAGCGAGGTGACGGTTTAGCGTGTCATTTCCGCTTGTTTCTTGTCATTCCCGTCATTCCCGCGAAGGCGGGAATCCAGGATTTGTGGCTCTGAACGGTCAGACAGTGAGCCGTCTGCAAAGACACTGGACCCCCGCCTTCGCGAGGGTGACGAAAAGGGACAGCGAGGGTGACGAACAAGGGAAAGCGAGGGTGACGAAAAGGGAAAGCGAAGGTGATGATAAAAGCAAAGCCAGGTGATATGAGTGATGCCACATTACTTATCTGGCTTTAAGTTACAGGGAGTTCTCCATGCTCGAGTTTCGCCATGTCTACAAGGCCTACACGACCCCTCAAGGGCCGTTAAGCGTGTTGTCAGGCGTGGAGCTGCACCTTGAAGCCGGCGAAAGTCTGGCGCTGATGGGGGAGTCGGGCAGCGGCAAGTCGACGCTGTTGCATCTGGCTGCGGGGCTCGACCTGCCTGACCGGGGCGAGGTGTATATAGGCGGACAGTCGCTGGCCAGCCTGGATGAAGCCGGTCGGGCTCGGATCAGACGCAACACCCTCGGCCTGGTGTTCCAGCAGTTTCATCTGGTTGCCAGCCTCAACGTGGCCGACAACTTGCGTCTACAGGCCCGGCTGGCGGGGCGTGAAAATCCAGCCTGGTCGGCCCGACTGCTGGAGCGACTGGACTTGGCCGGGCGCGAGCTCCACTATCCCGAGCAGCTGTCTGGCGGTCAGCAGCAGCGGTTAGCCATTGGGCGTGCGCTGGCGTCTCGCCCGGCCTTGTTGTTGGCCGATGAACCCACCGGCAATCTTGACGAAACCACCGCCGAGATAGTGCTCGAGCTGCTGTTGGAGCTGGTTACCGAAAGCGGCACCAGCCTATTGATGGTGACACACAGCCCCAAAGTAGCGGCTCCACTGGATCGTCGCCTGATCCTGCGCCATGGCCAACTGCTGGCCGAATCCGCCGAGAGCCGCTTGCCATGCGTTTGATGGTGGTGGCCTTGGCGACGCTGCTGTCCCATTATCGGCGCCACCCCGGTCAGCTGGCCATGCTGTTGGTGGGGCTTTGGGTGGCGGGGGCGCTATGGAGCGGTGTGCAGGCCATTAACGCCTCGGCGCGTGACAACTATGCACGGGCCGAGGCGCTACTGGGCAGTGGCTTCGATCGCCTCGAACGTGATAACGGCCAGCCACTGACCCGAGACGACTTTATCCGGCTGCGCGGGGCAGGCGTACTGGTCTCGCCCCTGCTCGAGGGTGAGCTGATTACCGACAGCGGCAAGAAACTCACCCTGATAGGTATAGACCCACTCACCTTGCCCAGTGACAGCACGCTGGCCCGCACCCGAATGCCCGGTCAGTTGCAGGACTTTCTTACGCCACCCTGGCAGACCCGCCTGGCGCCGGATACTCGCTCCCAGCTGGGCCCCCAGCCAACACTGAACAATGGCACGCCTTTTCCCCCACTGGTTGATGTGCCCGAACTGCCGCCCAATACGCTGGTGATGGATATCGCCATCGCCGCACAGCTGCTGAGTGCCGGCGACTCGATCACCGCGCTGGTCAGCGCCGCGGATGCGTTGTCCGCGGCTCCTGGCGGATTCACGCTGGTGCGTGCCGATACCCGGACCAGCCCCGGTGAGCTGACCCAGAGTTTTCATCTCAACCTGACGGCCATGGCGATGCTGGCGCTGATTGTCGGACTCTTTATCGTGCAGGCGGCCCTGGGGCTGGCGTTGGAGCAGCGTCTGGGGTTGTTGCGCACGTTACGTGCCCTTGGCGTGTCGGGCGGTACTCTGGTTGCCTTGCTGGCGCTGGAGCTTGTGCTGCTCGGGCTGTGTGGCGGACTGGCAGGGCTGGTCAGCGGAGTGTGGCTGGCCAAAACCCTGCTACCTGACGTGGCCGCCACTCTGCAGAGCCTTTACGGCGCCAAGGTTAGCGGTACGCTCAGCTTGCCCTGGCATTACTGGCTGGGCGGTATGGGAGTGACGCTGGGTGGCCTCTTCATTGCCGGCAGCGGCGTGCTGTGGCGGGCAAGCCGCATCAGTCTACTGGGGCTCGGTCAGGCGCAGGCGTGGCGAGCCGGTTTTCAGCGTCAGCTGCGAGTGCAAACCCGGCTGGGTGGGGTAGCCGCGCTGTCGGCGTTAGTGCTCGGGCTATGGCTGTTCACCCGGCCCAGTGGCGAAGGCTTGGGCGCAGGCTTCGGGCTGGTTGCGGCCATCATGTTAGCCGCTGCCCTCTGGCTAGCCCCGCTGCTGGCCCTGATGCTGTCCTTGTCGCTCCGCGGGCTCACACGCCTGGCGCGCAGCTGGCCACTCACCCAGTGGGCGCTGGCCGATTTACAACTGCAGCTGCCACGGTTGTCGCTGGCCATGATGGCACTGCTGATTGCACTTGCTGCCAACCTGGGCGTCAGCAGCATGGTCGGTGGTTTTCGTCTGACCTTCCTCGACTGGCTCGATCAGCGGCTGATGGCGGAACTGTACCTCAAGCCGCCGGCGGCGCAATTTGAAGACATTAATACCTGGCTTGCCCAGCACGAGGCGGTCAAGGAGCGGCTGATTACCGCCGATGCCGAATCGAAACTGCTTGTGATCTCTACAGACAACGGCGACCCTCGCCGTCCGGGCCTGCCGCTATCGGTGTTTGGTATCACGCCGGGGCAAACGCTGATGGCGGACTGGCCGCTGCTCGCCACTCTTGGCGATCGAGATGCCGCCTGGCAGGCGCTCCAGCACGGTGAGGCCTTTATCAACGAGCAGCTGGCCCGGGGGGAGGGTATCACGTTGGGCGATCGACTAAGCCTGGCCACGCCCGGCGGGGTTGAAGCTGTCACTGTGGTGGGTATCTACCCCGATTACGGCAACCCGCGGGGCGAGGCGGTGCTGGCCACGCACCAGGTGCGGCGGCTGTTCGAGGTGCCTGCGGCCTCGATTGGCATAGTAATGCAGCCTGGTGAGGATGCCGGTTTGCTACGCCAGCAGCTGATCGAGCGCTTTAAACTGACGCCGCATAGTTTGCGAGACCAGCACGAGGTCAAGGCCACGGCTATCGCCATTTTCGAGCGCACCTTTGCCATCACTCGGGCCTTGAATACCCTGACCCTCGCCGTGGCGGCGTTGGCGCTGTTGGCGACCCTGCTGGCCCAAGCCCGGGAGCGGCGTCGACGGATGGCAGCGCTCTGGGCGATGGGCGTGCCACTGCGCCGGCTGCTGGGCATCCAGTTAGCTCAGCTGACCGGTGCCGCCTTGGTGACGGGTCTGCTGGCCATTCCCCTGGGCATCGCCATTACCGCCTGCCTGGTGTGGGGCATCAACGTAGCCGCCTTTGGCTGGCGGCTGCCGCTGCATATTTTTCCCGTCGAGATAAGCCTGACCCTGCTCACCGCCGTGCTGGTTGCACTGCTGGCAGCGGGGTTACCCATGTTCAAGCTGTGGCGCACGCCACCCCGGACGCTGCTGGCCGAGGAGGAAAGCTCATGAGTAGATGGTGGCACCTGACTCTGCTGAATCGTGGTTTATTCGTGCTGTGTTTGCTGGTGCTCGGTGCCTGCGGCCCGGTTTCTGAATCCGGATCTGAGTCTGGCCATAGTGCGGATAAGGATGCTAGTGGCGGCAGATCCGGCTTTGCCGGACTGGGCGCATCAAACCAGGGCTACGCCCATGCCAGCCCTGAGACCTCTCTCAGCTTCCCCGAAGATCACGGGCCGCACCCGGACTTTCGCATCGAGTGGTGGTATCTCACTGCCAACCTGGAGGATGAGGGTGGCGAGCCGCTGGGCATGCAGTGGACGCTGTTCCGCCAGGCTCAGCAGCCCAAGGCACCCGATGCACCGGATTCCAGCGCCGAACCCTGGGCTACGGATCAACTGTGGATGGCGCACATGGCGCTGTCACGCGGCGAGCATCATCGCGTGGCCGAACGTTTCGCGCGGGGAACCCGCGTGCTACTCCCAGGCAGCGAACAGCAGGCCGGCGTCACGGTTCAACCCTTTCGCGCCTGGCTGGATAACTGGCGACTTGAAAGCCTGGCCACAGATCCCGAGGGCGATGCGCTGGACCACCTGCGCTTGACTGCAGAGGCCGAGGACGAAAACGGAACTTTTGGCTATCAATTGGAACTCCAGGCCGAAGGGCCTCTGGTGCGCCATGGCATTAGCGGATTCAGCCAGAAGTCGGCCGATGGCCAGGGCTCCATGTATTACAGCCAGCCCTTTTATCGCGTCAGTGGCGAGGTGTGGCTTAACGGCGAGCAGGTGGCGGTCAGTGGTCGGGCCTGGTTGGATCGGGAATGGAGCAGCCAGCTGCTGAGTGCCAGCCAAACCGGTTGGGACTGGTTTTCGCTGCACCTCGACAGTGGCGCCCGGCTGATGGCTTTTCGTCTGCGTGGCGGGGGCGAAAACCACGACGACTATATTTCCGGCAGCTGGATCACCCCAAATGGCGAGGTCACGCCGCTCCATGCCTCAACGCTCACCCTGGTGCCGCAGGCGTTTGCCAAGGCCGGCGGGTATCAGATGCCGGTGCGCTGGCGCCTGACGTTGCCGGAGCAGAACCTTGAGCTGGATGTAGAGGCTCGCCACGCCAACCGCTGGATGAACACCTCGGTGCGCTACTGGGAAGGAGCAGTCAGCGTAAGCGACGCCGCAAGCGGCGCACCGCGCGGCCAGGGATATCTGGAAATGACCGGGTATTGATACGACGAGTAGGCAAGATTTGAGCGTAGCGCTCAGTTTATTGGAACTCATCTAGGGGATAGCCTATGCATTTTATGGTCTGGATGAGCCTGAGATCAAACAATTGGTTGTTTTCTGTTCGCCATTCGTTCTGGCTGGTGCCAGACTGGTCCAGATACGAGCTTTTGGCTTATGGATAAGAGAAAAACATGTCAGGGAAAATGTTAATCCCCTTCGCCATCAGGGATGCAGATCAAAAAGTTGTCTCTGTGGAGGAGGTTGAAAGTGGCCTTCGTTGCCAGTGTCATTGCCCCAGTTGTAAAGGGATTTTGATAGCGCGAAAGGGTGAACAAAAGACACATCATTTCAGCCACCACAAGAGCAGTGAGAGCGAGTGTGCCTACGCTTTTGAAACCAGCGTTCGTCTGATGTTGCTGGATAAACTGAACATGGTGGTATCACTCAACACGCCAGCGATGAGACTGACGCAGGGAAAGCACAACAGGCCGGTCACAGCGCAAAAAAATGTGATGGTGAATTATGTGCCATCATCCGGCGTGACAGCAGGGCCGACGGCGCTTTATCAGGTAGGTAAAGATACCAAATATCAGCTGGGGATTTACCTTCCCCCTGCAGGCACTTCTGTAAAGGCATCACCGTCCTGGTTGCAGGATTATTCCAGAAACCATGGCTGCACCGGCGTATTGTCAGTGGACTATGGGGCATTTTCAGAGTTGATGTTTAAAGATGAAAAACCCGGCTCGCTGGATCCGACATTCCGCACCTAATTCAGGAATAAATGGCCTGATAGCGCTCACCGAGTGCTGCAAGAATGGTCTGTTGCGGCGGTTGAAGATTAACGATCAGCGGTGTTTCGTCTCCCACCGAAAGTTCATGAATGCCGC
>NZ_JBLWUK010000004.1:0-165094 GCF_048268965.1 Oceanisphaera sp. | reverse complement strand
TGTCGTGGGAGGTGGCTGTGGTGCCTCTGGTACTCAGGCTCAAAGATGAGCAGAACTTTACTGTAATTGGTATTACACTCCCCATACCCCTTTCCGGCTTTCTGTTACCCTGCCCTGCGCTTAATGGTTGCATAGCATACCGCCGTGAGTACGGCGCCGCTTATAATGGCCAGCGCATACCCGGTTATGGGTTGAATGGCATTGGGAATAAAAAATACAAATACCCCGCCGTGGGGTGCCAGAAGTGTTGCGCCAAACCACATGGACAAGGCGCCAGCCGTAGCCCCACCCAGCATGCAGCTGGGGATCACCCGCAAGGGGTCTCGGGCGGCAAAGGGAATCGCCCCTTCAGATATAAAGCACAACCCCAGCACCAGCGAGGCTCTGCCGGCTTCCCGCTCGCTGACACTGAACTTGCGCCTTGCCAGCAAGGTGGCCATGCCCATGCCCAAGGCAGGCACCATGCCCGCGGCCATGGCGGCTGCCATGGGGCCATAGGTTTGCGACGCCAGCAGCCCCACGGCGAAGGTATAGGCCACCTTGTTCACCGGGCCTCCCAGATCGAAACACATCATGGCACCGATAATCACGCCCAGTAACACCGCATTGGTTGAGCCCATGTTGTCAAGAAAGCCGGTCAGATGGGTCATCAACCAGGCCAGCGGTTCACCCACCACATAAATCATCACCAGGCCGGTAAACAAGCTGGCAAACAAGGGGATAATCAAAATGGGTTTCAGGGCCTGCAGCCGGTGGGGCAACCACAGCTGCCGGGCAATATACTGGCTACTGTATCCGGCCAGCAGGCCGGCTATGATGCCTCCCAGAAAGCCGGCTCCCAGTGAACTGGCCAGCAGGCCGCCAATCATGCCCGGCGCCAGCCCGATTCGCCCGGCAATGGACAAGGCAATGTAGCCCGCCAGCACCGGGATCATCAGGGCAAAGGCGGCCTCTCCTCCAATCTGCATCAGGGCGGCAGCCAGCGAGTCTGGTTGCTGGTATGCATTAATGCCAAACACGAACGACAGGGCCACCAGCAAGCCGCCGGCCACCACCACGGGCAACATGAACGACACCCCTGTCATCAAGTGTTGGTACAAACCGCCCTGCTGCTTGTTGTCGCTCTGGTACTCGGTCACGCCAGTGGGCTGATGGCGTCTGGCATCCAGCAAGGCACGGTTGATGACACTTTGCGGTGATTGCAGGGCGGTCTGGGTATCGGTGCGGTACAAACGTTTACCCTGAAAACGGCTTAAATCTACATCTATGTCTGCGGCCACTATCACCCGCTCGGCGGCGACAATATCGGCCTCATCCAGTCGGTTCTGGGTGCCAACCGATCCCTGGGTTTCTACCTTAATGGTAATGCCCATGTTACTGGCGGCGGCTTTGAGTGCCTCCGCCGCCATAAAGGTATGAGCCACCCCGGTAGGACAGGCGGTAACGGCCACCACGCTGATACTGGCCGCCATGTCATTCTCGGTCAGTGGTGCGGCTTGTTCCCTGCCCTGCTGCAGCCAATCGCCGGGGGCATTCAGCGCGGCTTGCAGCCCGCTGCGATAAACCCGCTTCCCCAGAAAACGGGATAAATCCAGTTCGATATCGGCCGCCACCAATACCAGCTCGGCGTCATCCAGCTCGGCGTCGGTAAAGGGGGTCAGCTCCACCAGCCGGCTATAACACTCCACCCTCGCCTGCCATCCCAGCTCTTGTGCCGCCTGCTCCAGTAAATTGGCGGCCAGATAACTGCCCGCCATGCCACTGGGGCAGGCAGTGATGATGAGTGCCTTCACTCTGCCTCCTTGCTCGCTCTTATTCACGCGAATCGGTTACCGCGCTGTTGTTTTGTGCCTGCATGACCAGGGTACGCACTGCCGTGGCATCGGTTGCCATCAGGGCCTGTTCGGCCAGCTGCCGGCAATCACTGAATCGCCACTGGCGCACATGAGACTTCACCATTGCCACCTGTTTCAGGCCTACCGACAGCTCATCCAGCCCCAAGCCCAGCAAGAGCGGCAAGGCCACGGGATCGGCGGCCAACTCGCCACAGAGTCCGACCCACTTCCCTTGCTGATGGGCCGCACTCACCGTCATCCGGATCAGTTTCAATATCGCGGGGTTGAGCCCGTCGGCAAGCGCAGCCAGGGCACTATTCCCCCTGTCTGCCGCCAGCGCATATTGCGCCAGATCATTGGTCCCGATACTGAAAAAATCCACTTCGGCGGCAAACACCTCGGCATTCAAGGCCACGGCGGGCACTTCCACCATGATCCCCAGCTTGACACTCGGGGCCTGAATGTCGGCCTGAATGTCGGCCTGAATGGAGTCGAATAATTCCTTGGCCCACCGCCACTCCGAGATATCCGTGATCATGGGCAACAGGATGTGCAACGGCCGCGTACCGGCGGCCAGCAACAAGGCTCGAAACTGGTTTGCCAGCCACTCGGGTTGCTGCCGGCACAGCCGCACCCCTCTCACACCCAGGGCGGGATTATCTTCCGCCGCCATGGGGTAGTAAAGCAGCGGCTTGTCCCCCCCGATATCCAGGGTGCGCACCACCAGTGGCCGCTCGGCAAGGGCATCCAGCGCCGCTTGGTACATGGTTTGCTGCTCGTCAACCTCGGGGAGCTGACGGCGAGCCATAAAGGCAAACTCGGTGCGTAGCAGCCCTATGCCATCGGCCCCGACTTCCACGGCATCGGCCGCTTCTTCGGTATTGGCCACATTGGCGGCCACCTCAATGGCATGCCCATCCAGGGTGATGGCCGCTTGCTGTCGCTGCTCCCAGGCTTTCGCCCTTGCCTGCTGCTCTTGCTGCTGCCAGCCCCGGGCCTGGGCCAGCAAGGTGGCATCCGGTGCCAGGCACAAGGTGGCGGTCGCGCCATCCAGAATGGCCGTGGTGCCCGAAGGCACTGCCATCACCGCCTCATCGACCGCTACCAATGCAGGAATACCCAGGGCAGCAGCCAGAATGGCACTGTGTGAGGAGGCCCCGCCCCCCACGCTCACCCAACCGAGCAGTTGGCTGATATCCAGATTCACCAATTGGGACGGGCTGATCTCCCGGGCAACCCAGATATAGGGATGTGACGGCGGCTGGACTGGCTGTCGATGACACAACAAGGCCATCACCCTGTGCCCCACATCACGAATATCCATGGCGCGATCGGCCAGCAGGACATCTTTATTGGCAGCCTGCTGCCGGGTCAGCGTATCAATTTCGCTCCACCAGGCGTTGGCTGCCGACTGGCCTCGCTGAATGCGGCACTGCACTCCCGAGGTCAGAGATGCATCGGCCAATAGCTCCCGGTGCATGGCCATCAATTCCTTGGCCTGAGGGTCTTTAATCCGTTGCTGGGTGGCCGCCAGCTCGGACCGCGCCCGAGCCAGTGCCTGGCTGAGCGCCTGCAATTCAACCGTGGCATCACTGGCCTGGGTGGGGTAATCAAATTCCAGGGGGACATCGACAAACAAGGGTCCGATGGCCAGCCCGTACGACGCCGTGACGCCACTGATGCTCATGTTGGCCGGTATCTGGCTGCTGCCTGCAGCCGGGTCGGTCGGCTCGGGATCACGCTGGGGGACGGGCGAGCTTTCGCCAAGGTTATCGTTCATGCTTTGCGCCAGGGCCGCCAATGCTTGTTCGCCATCCGCCCCTGTCGCCCGGAACAGCAGCTCATGCCCGGCACTGGCCCCCAGGGTGATCATCTGCATCAGGTTTTTGGCCGACACCCAGGGCCCGTCCAGGGTGAGGTTGCGCACCTGAATCTCGGCGGTAAACGACTTGGCGGTATGCACCAGCATGGCGCTGGGCCGGGCATGCAGGCCATGTTCGTTGTATACCTGCAGCGTCTTCTCGTAATAGGGGGGTCTTTGCTCGGGACCCTGTTCCAGAGCGGCCAACAGCGCCTCGGCGCTGGGCTCGCCGGCCAGCTCGGCCCCTTTGCCGGCCGCTAACCATCTGCTGAGCTGATCCAGCAAGGCTTTGTGCTCCAGATCTGACACTTGCAGTGCCAACAGGCCCACCATAGATGCCAGCTCGGTGTCCGGTCCGGTATTCAGGGTCAGCAAGGCCGCACCAGGGGTAGCGCCCTGGGTTTGACACAGCCACCAGCCCTGGCCGATGTGCAGGGGGCTGGACTGCTGTAGTGCCGACTTTGCACGGCCTTCCAGTCCTAACAGATCGCAGGCTTGAGTCACCAGCTCCGATAAGGAGCCTGCATTCACCTGAAGGGCGATGTGGGCGGGGGTAAGCTGGCACCTGGCCGCCGGGGCCGGCTCAGACTGTACCTGCAACAGGGCCAGCACGGCAGCCGGATCCCGGCATGTCATTATGTGTTCCAGCAGGCCCCCTTGCAGCAATCGCCTCGCCAACTGCTGCAACAAGGCCAGATGTGCGTCGCTGTCGGCCGCAATGGCCAACACCAGATACGCGGTATGGCCATTGCCCCAGGGCACCCCCTGGGGCAGCTGCATCACCTTGATGCCGGTGCGCTTAATCAACCGCCGGCCGTTCTGGGTGCCATGGGGGATGGCAACCCCCTGCCCCAGGTAGGTGCTTGTCTGCATTTCGCGCGCCAGCATGTCGTCGCCGTAGCCGGTGGCCACATGGCCGTCCTGCTGCAACCAGGCCGCCAACGCCTGAATGACCGACGTTTTATCGCTGAGCGTCACGCCGGTTTGAATATCTGATACCGACAAGCTAAACATGCCTTTCTCCATTCACTTCACACTGGCCTCATCCATTTTCAGGCTGTGGTGTTCCTTGCAGGCTCGATGGTTTCCCCAGGGAGCCGTCAGGGTTGTATTTCCTGGCCATCCCAGGCAAACAGACGCCCCGAATGCTCGGGCTGCACCCTATCCAGCACCTGCAATAAATGCCGCGCCGCCTGGGCAGGTGTGTGCAACTGCCCCTCGGCCAACCCCGACCTGAAAGGAGCCGATAACCGGGTGGCCACCGTGCCCGGGTGTAGCCCGACGATAGTCGCGGCCGGAAACCGCCGCTGCCACTCGATGCCGATGGTTTTAATGGCCATATTCAGTGCCGCCTTGCTGATACGATAGCTATACCAGCCCCCCGCTCTGTTGTCACTGATACTCCCCACCCGCGCCGACAAGGCGGCAAACTGCAGTGTCTGGCTGCGGGTCAGGCGGGCCGACAAGAGTTGAGCCATGGCCAGCGTGGGCCAGGTGTTGATGCGCAGGCTGTTACTGAATGCCGCTTCATCAAGCTGCTCGATGCGTTTTTCGGGCTGTTGCTCACCCTGGTGCAGCATGCCCAGGGTATTGATGACCCTGTCCGGCAAGGCGTGGGCAGCGGTCGCCTCGGTCAAGGCCGCCTGGTCGGTGTTATCCACCGCCTGCCACTCAGCGCCGTCGATAGCGGGATCGGTACGGCTGAAGATCACCACCTGGTCGCCTCGGGCCAGACACGCCCGAGCCAGCGCACAGCCTATGCCACCCGCGCCCATAATCCAATACTGCATTCGCTTACTCCTCAATGCCACCCTTGACAATCATCGGCTTTTCTTACCGCTCGCTGTGGGCCGCCAGCAAGGCATCGGCCCAGGCCGTTAACTGATCACCATGGGTTAAAAAGTGCTGGCCAAAGGTCAGCGGCGCGCGCACACACACAGGCTCACCGCGATAGGCAAAGCGTAATTGCCAGGCGTGCAGATAGCCACGGTCTGCCGGCCCACCGCCATAACGCTCGTCCCCCAGAATGGGACAGCCCTGGCTTTTTAGTGCCACGCGCAGCTGGTGGGTCTTGCCCGTTTCTGGCTGCAGCAAGAAACCACGCAACCGTTCGGCCAGCAAGCAGCTGTAAAAGCGGGTAACAGCCGGGTTGTTCTGGCTGCGAGCGAGTTTCCAGCTGCCGCCACGGGCCTTTTCCATATCGCCCTTGATCAGCCCCTGCTTTTTAGTGGGCTTGCTAGCCGACAACGCCAGGTACCACTTGCGGGTGCTGCGCTCGGCAAACTGACGGCTGAGTTCCCGGTTGGCGGTGCTATTGCGTGCCAACAACAAGACGCCGGTGGTAATTTTATCGAGCCGGTGTACCGGATACAGCTGCTCGCCCAGCTGCTCGCTGAGCAAACGCACCAGGCCCGGGTCTGCGCCTTCTTGATGCATGCCTATGCCAGCGGGTTTATTGATAACCAGATAATCGGGGTCGGTACGCAGAATATCCATAGCTGAGTCTCTAAGGCTTTTCAGGAGCTGAAAATGCAAAAAGCCCGCTGCGAATTAACGCAGCGGGCTTTTCATGGTTTGGCGGAGGAGCAGGGATTTGAACCCTGGATGGGCTATAAACCCATGCCGGTTTTCAAGACCGGTGCATTCAACCACTCTGCCACCCCTCCGACGCCGTGCATACTACCCAAGGCAGCAGCGGCTTGTAAACCCATAAATGACAATATTCATTTGAATGCACATTAAATATTCAATTTGCCGATAACTCGGGCATCCTGGCTCTTGTTCACGCAATACAAAGCTCGACAATCCGGTCATGATATGTCCAAATGGCACAATAACTTTATATCACCCTCATCGTTTCTGTACCATATTAGTATCAGACACAGATTTAGGAGCTTGTATCATGCGATACCAAAACACGATTCCTCATACCCAGTCCAGTGCACTGGCGACCAACAAGGTGCTGCGTAACACTTACATGCTGCTGGGACTGACGCTGGTGGTGGCTTCTCTGTCCGCCGGTATCAGTGCCATGCTGGCCCTGCCCCGCCCCGGGCTCATTATTACGCTGGTCGGTTTTTACGGCTTGATGTTTTTAACCGAAAAAAATCGTGACAGTGGCCTGGGCTTGTTGTTCATTTTTGCCTTTACCGCGTTTACCGGTTACACCATTGGCCCCATCATCAACTACTACCTCAGTACCGCGAGCGGGACCGAAACCGTGATGCTGGCACTGGCCGGCACGGCACTGACCTTTTTGTCACTGTCCGCCTATGTGCTGACCACCAAAAAAGACATGTCCTTTTTAGGTGGCATGATGATGGCCGGTTTTGTGGTGATTCTGGTGGGCTTTGTCGCCAACATTTTCTTCCAGCTGCCTGCGCTAAGCCTGGCATTGAGCGCGCTGTTTATCCTGTTTTCCTCGGGCGCTATTTTAATGCAGACCAGTGCCATTATTCATGGTGGTGAGCGCAACTACATCTCTGCTACCGTGACCCTGTATGTGTCTATCTTCAATATTTTCCTGAGCCTGCTGCAGTTACTCGGCCTTAGCCGCGACTAAGCTTAAACTCACGATAATCCTAAAAAAGCCCCTAACGGGGCTTTTTTTATGTCTTTGCACTCTGTTGTTCACCACCCAGTCGAGTATCATCAAGGTTAAGTACGGAACCTTGAGCACATTATGTCACCCGCAATTACCTGGTTAAGGCGAGTCTTTACTGACAGCCATTTCTTCTTCGCCCTTAAAGTGCTGCTGGCCATGATCAGCCTGGTGCTGCCCGGCTGGTGGCTGGATCAGACGCCCGCCGCCATGACGCTCGCCCTGGGCGCCATGGCCGGTGCCCTGAGCGAAGTGGATCAGGCCCCCAAAGGCCGGCTGCGCCACCTGCTGCTGAGCCTGCTGTGTTTCTTCGGCGCCATCACCCTGGTCACCCTGTTAATCGACATCCCCCTGCTGTTCGGCCCCTTGCTGGTGCTCAGTACCCTGGTGCTGATCCTGATCGGCGCCTGGGGACCAGCCGCCGGTACGCTGGGGTTCGGCACCCTGCTGATCTCGCTCTACGCCATGCAGGGCCATGTCGACAGCCCTTCGTTCTGGTATCAGCCCGTGCTGCTGACTCTGGGGGCGGCCTGGTATGGCCTCCTGTCCTGGCTGGTGCTGCTGGTCTGGCCCTACAAACAGGTACATGAACAGCTGGCCCAGTGCTACTTCGCCCTGTCCCGCTATCTGCTGGAAAAGTCCCGTTTCTTCGACAGCCCTCAAGAGCAACATCAGCAGCGCCGTCATCAGCTGGCCCAGCTCAATATTCAGCTGGTCAGTGCCCTGGAAAACACCAAGCAAATGCTGAATTTGCGTACTCAGGGCCGGGGCAAGCAAGAACAGGATCAGGAGCTGAGCCGACTGCTGGCACTCTACCTGCTGGTGCAGGAGATGCACGAACGGGCCACCTCCAGCCATTATCCCTATCAACAGCTTAATCAGGATCTGAAACAGGCCGATGTGCTGGTCGGCTACCAGATCCTGCTGATGGAGCTGGGGCAGGCCTGTTATCGGCTGGGTTACGCCATTCTCACCCACAATACTTATCGGCACAGCAAGCGCATCACCTGGGAGCTGAGCGCCCTGCAGGATCAGCTGGATTACAGTCACCTCAAGCGCCACTATCCCCCTTCCCTGCTCAGCCCGATGAGGTTTCTGGCCCGTAACATGGCATCCCTGCATCAATCACTGCAACGGGCCGAGGCGCTCACCCGGCGCCAGCCCGAGCCGGTCTCCATCGAGCTGGCCCGCCCCGACCCGGTGCCATTCTGGCCCAGGCTCAAGGCGCTGCTGCATCCCAATGCCCTGTTGTTTCGCCACGGGGTACGTCTGAGCCTGTGCTTTGCCCTGGGTTATGCCCTGATTGCCGGCTTTGAGCTGGAACGGGGCTACTGGATATTGCTGACCATTCTCTTCGTCTGCAAGCCCAGCTTCAGCGCCACCCGCAAACGACTGATGCAGCGCACTCTGGGGACTTTCGGCGGTATTGTAGCTGCGGTTCCCCTGCTTCATCTCTTTCCCTCGGTCGGTGCCCAGCTGGTAATACTGCTGTTGTGCATCTTTATCTTTTTTACTCAGGTCAAGGTCTACTACAGCTGGGCGGTGGGTTTTGTGACCCTCTTCGTCTTGCTGGCCTTCAACCTGCAGGACGCCATGGCCGAACCGGCGTTTCTGGCCCGATTGTTAGACACCCTGATCGGCTGCGCCCTGGCCTTTGTCGCAGTCTGGTTTATCTGGCCCGACTGGCAGCGCCGCCATCTGCCCCGGCTGATGGCCGATGCCATGGAAGCCAACGCCCATTATCTGGCCGCCATTGCCCGCCAGTTCGAACAGGGCCGGGATGACGAGCTGGACTACCGGCTGCCACGCAAGCAGGCGCACCTGGCAGATAATCAGCTGGCGCTGGCCTGGCAGAATATCCGGGTTGAGCCGGTGCCGCGGTTTTGGCTGAACCTGTGTTTCGACATTGCCTATCGCAACCATGCGCTGCTGTCCTATCTGTCGACCCTGGGAGCCCACCGCATGCACAGCGCACCCTTGCAGGGCGATCAGATCCAGCAACTGGTGGACCGGCTGCTGGCCTCGGCCCAGGCATTGCGAAGCGAAGAGGCGTTGCCAGACTATCCGCCACTGCCAACCAGCACTCTGGACGCCGACAATGACGATGAATGGTTGATCCTCAGCCGCCAGTTATTGAACCAGGTCACCCTGCTGGTAAACGCACTTTACCAGCAGGCCCAAAGCTTTCATCACCTGCCACCGCCAACGGAAGATGCACCCGCCCCTGGACTTGGGTAAAATCACGACACCACAGTGAACGAAAGAAGATGAATGATGATGTTCGAGTTTGAAGGGCGCACCATAGAGACCGATGCTCAGGGCTATCTTAAGCAGCATCGGGACTGGCAGCCGGAAATGGTGGCCATTCTGGCCGAGCAGGAAGGCATTACGGTCAGCCCGGAGCATTGGGAAGTGATCCAGTTTGTGCGCGATTTTTATATCAAGTACAACACCTCGCCGGCCATGCGCGCCCTGGTCAAAGCCATGGCCAAAGAGCTGGGCGAAGAAAAAGGCAACAGCCGTTATTTATACCGTCTGTTCCCCAAGGGCCCGGCCAAGCAGGCCACCAAACTGGCCGGCCTGCCCAAACCAGTGAAGTGCATCTGAAAAAGCTGGAAGCCGGATGCCTGTCTCTAAGTCACAACTATCTGTTGAAATTAGTGTGACTGGTCAGGCAGAGGGCACTACTCCTCCGACTCGCCGTTAATACGGTCCCTGTAGGCTCAGCCGCGCCATCCCTGGCGCGGATGGTCGGCTGAGCAGACACCCTCTGCCTTCCCATTGACACCAGTGCCGTCGGTCAGTGGTGCTCGCCGACGACTCGGGGCCTAAAAAGAGGCTGCTGGGATAGCCTCAGCCGACCATCACATGACAGGGACGTCATGTGCTGAGCGTCACAGGGAGGTGCTTGAAGCGTGTCGGAGGAGGCTACCCAGTTGCCTCTGGGCATTAATTCATTGGCTAGCGACTTGTGACTAAGAGACAGGCCATCAGCTAGAAGCGGTCAGCTACCGATAACCCGTCCCCTTCGTAGGGGTCATGTTGTATGAAGAGTATTCGACCACTTTTAGGTTGTGCCATCGTTTTGGCCGAATACTCTTACCTAGAACAAGTCTCCCCTACTAGATACTGTTCCGTAAGCTTTTGATAAAATTAAGAAATTGAAAGTAAAAACGGCTGTCAGCGTTATGCTGACACACGTTTTTTCAAATATGTTTGTTTGCCGAACAAACAAGCGGCTACAAAAGACGGTGTTTGTCTTTCACTTATGGCTGACAGCTTATCGCTGCAGCTGCCCTTCGGGCTTATTTTTGCTCGGGCTTGGGGTACTTGGCAGCGGTTTCCTTGATCAGTGGCTGCAATTCACCATGCTGGAACATTTCCATGATGATGTCGCAACCGCCGACCAGCTCGCCGTCTACCCACAGCTGTGGGAAGGTTGGCCAATCGGCGTACTTTGGCAGCTCGGCACGAATTTCCGGGTTCTGCAGAATATCCACGTACGCGAAGGGTTCGCCGCAGTTCATCAGAGCTTGAGAAGCCTGGGCAGAAAAACCACAGCTAGGGAACTTCGGAGAGCCTTTCATATACAGCAGTATCGGGTTCTCACTGATTTGGGTTTTAATCTTTTCAATTGTGTCCATGGGGCACCTCAGCAGACGACTGTTGGTAAATAAATGATGTATTAACAACCCATTCTACTTTATCCCCCTGATGTCACAAGACCGAGACACCATAAATTGGTATTGGAATACATTAACTGACGTGACTGGTCACATAACAGGCAACGGGGTGCGGCTGGCAGGTATTTCTTTACACACTGGCGCCGGCTGTGATACCCCTACTAAAGCTGTTGTTGTTTAGCCATCTGGCTAACTGCTACAATGGATTCAGTAATTTAGCGGCTTGCGACTTTATTGTTGTTAGTCGTATTTGCACTGGAAAGCACGTCGCAATGTCTAGACCAGCTTCAGGCTGGCACCATCAAAATGGAGATTATAAGAATGGCATTTGAACTTCCCGCTCTGCCTTACGCCAAAGATGCACTGCAACCGCATATTTCCCAGGAAACCCTGGAATATCACTACGGTAAGCACCACAACTCTTACGTCGTTAACCTGAACAATCTGGTTCCTGGTACCGAGTTTGAAGGTAAATCTCTGGAAGACATCATCACTACCTCTTCTGGTGGCATCTTCAACAACGCGGCACAAATCTGGAACCACACCTTCTACTGGCACTGTCTGGCACCCAACGGTGGCGGCGAGCCTACCGGTGCTTTGGCTGATGCCATTAACGCGGCCTTTGGCTCTTTTGACGCATTCAAAGAAGAATTCACCAAGTCTTGCGTAACCAACTTCGGCTCTGGCTGGACCTGGTTGGTGAAAAAAGCCGACGGTACCGTTGCCATCGCCAACACCTCCAACGCCGGTTGCCCGCTAACCGATAACGTTACCCCGCTGCTGACCTGTGATGTATGGGAACACGCCTACTACATCGACTACCGCAACGTACGTCCCGACTATGTAAAAGCCTTCTGGTCCCTGGTTAACTGGGAATTTGCGGCAGAAAACTTCGCCAAGTAATACTGGCTGAATGATAAAAAACCCCGGCTTGCCGGGGTTTTTTTATGAGTAAATCTGTTTCATCGGCTTTGTGCCGCTCTTGCCTGGAGTCGACAGGCGAGAACGGCTTGCAGCCCTTACCTTTCCTAGTTATCCGCACCGTAAAGCGCGTCGCCGATGGGCTTGACCACTTCCTGACCGTCACCATCGATATCCTGCATCTGTTGGATGCCAAAAAAGATCATCCTGTTTCGTCCTAAATGCTTGGCCTCGTAGAGCGCGTGGTCGGCGCGAGACAGCACAGCCTCAAATCCCTCTTCTGGATTCAGACAGCAGGTTACGCCAAGGCTGACCGTTATTTCGAGTCTATACTCACCGATAATAACAGGGCCACCGGCCAGACATCCGCGGATACGTTCGGCAGACAGCATGGCTTCCTCTCGAGTGCAACTGGGGATCAGGACCAGGAATTCCTCCCCTCCATAGCGCCCGAAAATATCATATTCACGCAGGCACCCGGTGATACGCCGAGACATCTCGCGCAACACCTCATCTCCGACTTGATGGCCATAGGTGTCGTTAACCGCTTTAAAGAAATCGATGTCGAGCATGATCACCCCCAGGCCGTGGGTGGGCTTCTGCTGTAAATCGTGCCGCTGCATCCGCGACAGCTCCTCTTCGGCCCGATGGAGCACGGCACCCCGGTTAATTAAACCGGTCAATGTATCGGTAGTGGCCTGCTGCTCCAAGCGGGTGAGCAGTGCTTTAAGCTGCTTGCTTGCCTTACTCACCACCCAAAAAGAGAGAAGAAATACCCCCAGAAGAATGGTCGCCAGGAGCAGCAGCGACGAGCTGACTCGATAGGAAATTTCATTTCGGTAGCGGGTGACATCGAGATATACCTCAAAACTCCCCGCGATCTCCCCCGAGGTATTGTAAACAGGCAGGTAGGTTTCCACGACATCGACATCGAACCGCTGTTCCTCATACAGGTCGATGAGCTGCTCCTTGGTCATCTGGTGGGAGTCTGTCTCCCCACGCAGAGCCTTCTCCAGGCCAGCACGGTCCTCAACCCGCCTACCGATGATATTGGCATCGGTGCTATAGATGATCACCCCGTCGAGATCAAATACCTTGACCTTGACGATCCCGAAGAGGTGCAGAAAGTCTCTGATTGTTTTATCAAAAGTATTTAATCCATGGTTGTCCATGGCAATATTTTGCTCGCCATCACTAAACAGGAGCTGATAGTGCTGGGCAACCATCAGCTTCGCAATCTGGGTACTATCGTATTCAGCCTCTATCAGTACGCTGTTGGTGGCGGCTCGCTGAATGCCAATCCAGGACAGGCTTAATATCAAGAAGATGGAAACAACGCCGCAAACTAGCAGCAGCTGCTGCAAACTATTCGGGTCACGCTCTCGATGACTCAGTTTATGCATGTCCCTTCCTTGGGTTATATACTTTGCCTACTGACGCCGATGGTTCAATACCGCATTCAAAAAAACACCTTGCTCAATAATAGTAGATAGTGCCCGTCACTGCCTGATCAGACTCCGGTGAACATGACCATTGCCGACCATTTATAAGCTTGATCGTTTATTGTCCCGGCATACCTGTTTGCGTTACAATTCCCGCCACTTTTTTATCTGTATATATTTTAAACAAAAGAGGCTTTATGCAAAAACCGCCACGTATTGGGTTTGTTAGCTTGGGATGCCCTAAAAATCTGGTCGACTCGGAGCGAATTCTGACCCAACTGCGTATTGAAGGTTATGAGGTTGTGCCTTCTTACGATGATGCCGATATGGTGATCGTCAATACTTGTGGCTTTATCGACAGTGCGGTGCAAGAGTCCCTGGAAGCGGTAGGCGAAGCCCTGAGCGAAAACGGCAAGGTCATTGTCACCGGTTGTCTGGGTGCCAAGGAAGATCAAATCCGTGAAGTGCACCCCAAGGTGCTGGAAATTACCGGCCCGCATTCCTATGAGCAGGTGCTCGAGCATGTGCATCGTTATGTGCCTCGCCCCGAGTACAACCCCTTTGTTAACTTGGTACCAGAACAAGGCGTCAAGCTGACCCCCAAGCACTTTGCCTACCTGAAAATCTCCGAAGGCTGTAACCACAAGTGTACTTTTTGCATTATCCCGTCTATGCGGGGTGATCTGGACAGCCGACCCATTGGTGACGTCATCGGTGAAGCGCGCCGCCTGGTCAATGCCGGGGTAAAAGAGCTGCTGGTCATCTCTCAGGACACCTCAGCCTACGGGGTAGACGTTAAGCATAAAACCGGCTTTGCCGACGGCATGCCGGTCAAGACCCACATTCAGGCCTTGTGCGAAGAGCTGGGCAAAATGGGTGTGTGGGTGCGGTTGCACTATGTGTACCCTTACCCGAGCGTGGATAACCTGATCCCCTTGATGCGCGATGGCCTCATTCTGCCTTATCTGGATATTCCGCTGCAGCATGCCAGCCCGCGCATTCTCAAGTTAATGAAGCGCCCCGGCGCCATAGATCGCACCCTGGAGCGCATTCGCAGCTGGCGCGAAATCTGCCCGGAGATCACCATTCGCTCCACCTTTATCGTCGGCTTTCCCGGCGAAACCGAAGAAGACTTCCAGCTGCTGCTCGACTTCATCGAGCAGGCCGAACTGGATCGGGTCGGTTGTTTCACCTACAGCCCGGTTGACGGTGCTCGCGCCAACGAACTGGCCGATCCGGTACCGGAAGACATAAAACAGGAACGCTTCGAGCGCTTTATGTCGCTGCAGCAAGCCATCTCTACCCGCAAGCTGGCGCAAAAGGTGGGCAAGACCATACAAGTGCTGATCGACGAAGTGGACGAAGAAGGCGCCATCGGCCGCTCCAGTGCCGACGCGCCGGAAATAGACGGTGTTGTGTACTTGAACGGAGAGACCAGTCTCGCCCCCGGCCAGATGGTTGAAGTGACCGTCACTCATTCCGATGAATACGATTTGTGGGGCGAACTCGTCTAAAATACTGCGTAATGTTTACTTGAAAGCCCCGAAATCGGGGCTTTTTTTGTACCCACCTTTCGTCATTCAGTAACAACACCGGTTATAAAGCAACCTGTTCTGTGCCTTTTCAGGCTTATTGTGTAGTCCAGCATCATATTTTGTTAGCCGGATCTCATCAGGTAATCAATTGTCCTGTATAGTCATTCTTGTTTAACGCAGTCCAAGACCCAAGCTGCGCTTCTTACAGAACCTGGTCATACAGATGAATACATTAGAAAGAATCACACAACATCTTGAAAGTTTTAGTAAGTCGGAGCGCAAAGTCGCAGACGTAATCCTGGCTTCCCCACAAACCGCGATTCATTCCAGCATTGCCACGCTGGCCAGACTGGCCGATGTCAGCGAGCCGACGGTTAATCGCTTTTGCCGCCGGTTAGACACTAAAGGTTTTCCCGACTTCAAGCTGCATTTGGCACAAAGCCTGGCCAATGGTGCGCCTTATGTCCATCGCGAGCTGGATGATGACGATGGCCCCGAGGCTTATACCGCCAAGGTATTCGAGTCGAGCATGGCCTGTTTGAACGCCGCCAGCACCAGCCTGGATCCCCAGGCGGTGAATCGCGCGGTCGACCTACTGACCCAGGCCAAACGGCTGTCTTTTTTTGGTCTGGGTGCCTCTTCGGCTGTGGCCCATGACGCCATGAACAAATTTTTTCGGTTCAACGTCCCCGTGCAGTGTTTTGACGACGTAGTCATGATGCGCATGAGCGCCGCCAACAGCTCGGTCGATGATGTACTGGTATTGATTTCGTATACCGGCCGCACCAAGGCATTGGTAGAAATTGCCCACCTGGCGCGGCAAAACGATGCCATTGTGCTGGGGTTAACCGCCAAAGACTCTCCACTGGCCAGAGCCTGCACCATGGTGTTGTCAATGGACGTACCCAATGATGCGGATCTGTATCTTCCCATGGCATCCAGGTTGACTCAAATGGTCGTTATTGATGTACTGGCAACCGGCTTTATCTTGCGCCGCGGCAGCAAATTCAGAGAAAACCTGAGAAAAGCTAAAGAAGGGATAAAAAATTCACAATTTGATAACCCTCATCTTTGATTTTGATTGACTGGCTGTCCAACGACTTCCGTTTTTGTGACGCAGTCTACACTTTCCCGTTTCCTTCAGTTATTATCGATAACAATTTATAAACCAAGGGTGCAGCTATAAACCGTGAGCAGGCCAGTTATCTTCTTTCCAACGTCACATTGTGTTACCACGACTTTATCGACGTTGAAGCACTCTCCGGCTGGCATCCCTTATTCTGTTACCATGTCTGTGCATATTGGTATGAAACACCACACGCATTCTTCTTTATGTGATCTACCTCTACACTGGAGTCTCTTATGTTAAGACGTACCAAGATAGTTACTACCCTGGGTCCGGCGACTGATCGCGACAATAATCTTGAAGGCATCATCAAGGCCGGCGCCAACGTGGTACGCATGAACTTTTCTCACGGTACCGCCGAAGATCATATGAACCGGGCCAATCAAGTACGTGCCATAGCCAAGAAGCTGGGCGTACACGTAGCTATTCTGGGGGATCTGCAAGGCCCTAAAATCCGGGTTTCTACCTTTAAAGACGGTAAAATCCACCTGAATGTCGGTGACAAGTTCGTGCTGGATGCCGATCTGGCGCTAGGCGAAGGTGACCAGCAGCAAGTGGGGATCGATTATAAAGACCTGCCAAAAGACGTTAAAGTCGACGATGTTCTGCTGCTCGACGATGGTCGTGTACAGCTGCGCGTTGAAAGCGTCGCAGGCAACAAGGTATTCACCGTGGTCACCGTGGCCGGCCCTCTGTCCAACAACAAGGGCATCAACAAAAAAGGCGGCGGCCTGTCTGCTCCGGCGCTGACCGAGAAAGACAAGGAAGACATCATCACCGCCGCCCAGATTGGCGTCGACTACCTGGCCGTGTCTTTTCCCCGTACCGGTGAAGACATGCGCGTCGCCCGCGATCTGGCCCGGGCTGCCGGCAGCAACGCCAAGATGGTGGCCAAGGTAGAACGCGCCGAAGCCGTGGCTACCGATGCCGCCATGGAAGATGTGATTCTGGCGTCCGACGTGGTCATGGTGGCCCGTGGCGACCTGGGTGTTGAAATTGGCGACTCCGAGCTGGTGGGTGTGCAGAAGAAGCTGATCCGCGCCGCTCGCCGTCTGAACCGCGTGGTGATTACCGCGACACAAATGATGGAATCGATGATTTCCGCGCCGCAGCCGACTCGTGCCGAAGTCATGGACGTGGCCAACGCCGTGCTGGATGGCACCGATGCGGTGATGCTGTCCGCCGAAACCGCCGCCGGTGAGTTCCCGATTGAAACTGTTAAAGCCATGGCTGAAGTCTGTGTGGGCGCCGAAAAGCACCCCAGCATCAATGTGTCCAATCACCGCATGAACTATACCTTCACGTCGGTGGAAGAAACGGTCGCCATGTCGACCATGTATGCCGCCAACCACCTGCAAGGTGTAAAGGCCATCGTGGCCCTGACCCACTCGGGCACCACGCCCCTGCTGCTGTCACGCATCAGCTCCGGCCTGCCTATTTTCTCGCTGTCTGGCGAGGAAACCACCCTGGCCTGGAGCAACCTGTACCGTGGTGTCACGCCGGTGTATTTCAAGCACGATGCCCTGCTTAACAACTCCGAAGTGACCCGTGAAGCGCTGGTAACCTTGAAGAAAGCCGGCTACGTGAACAGCGGTGACCTGGTATTGCTGACCCACGGCGACACCATGGAAGTCGTCGGCAGCACCAACACCTGCAAGATCCTGACGGTTGAATAAACCCATTCGTTGAATGCGCTTTAATAAAAGTCAGTCACCAAAAAGCCGCCCAAGGCGGCTTTTTTGATCCTAAAGAAAACAATACGCGATAAGCTTCACGCCTCACGCCTCACGCCTCACGCCTCACGCCTCACGCCTCACGCCTCACGCCTCACGCCTCACGCCTCACGCCTCACGCCTCACGTATTACAGCACCCCCGGCTTGAAGCTGTCTACCGCTATCGCTTGGCGACGCAGTTCGTCTGCACGCTCAAGCTGCTTGATGTCCTCATCCTTGATAATGTTGTGTGCCTTGCCCTGAACGAGCAGCTCGTCAAACGTCAGCTTGCGTGGCAAGGTGCCGGTTTTTTGTGCCTGATGCAGTTTTTTCTCGATGCCCTGCACGCCCACCATGGCCAAAAAGGCCGCCTCCACTTCACCCAGCCCCGGCTTGCCGTCGGCAGGCACGTAGCACAGAGAAGTTAACCGCTCGCGTATGCCCGACGGCGACATCAACGACCTGCTGATCGCCTGCGCATGGCTATCCAGGGGTTTCTTGTAGCGATTGCCTAGCGGGAAAATCAACGCCTTCAAGGTGACCGCCACCGCCCGGTTGGGGAAGTTCTGAAAAAAGCCGTCCAGCGCTTCTCCCATCAGATGCAGGTTGCGGGTCAGCGCATAATGCACAAAAGGTAATTCATCCCGAGGGCGGCCGTTGTCTTCGAAGAACTTGAGGGTGGCACTGCCTAAATAAAGATGGCTCAACACATCGCCCAGGCGCGCCGAAATCATTTCTTTGCGTTTAAGATCACCGCCCAACATCAACATGGAGATATCGGCACACAAGGCCAGGGCTTTGCTCATGCGCGCCAGCTGACGATAATAGACCGCCGTTTCGCCCGATACCGGTGCTCGGTTAAAACGTGCGCCGGTCAGCCCCTGCCAGAAGGCACCAAAAACGTTGCCGGTGGCAAAGCCGATATGCTTGAACAGCAGACGGTCAAACTCCTTCAGCCCCGCCTCTTCATCCGGATTGGCCGCCGCCTCCAGCTCCTGCAGTACATAGGGATGACAACGGGTCGCTCCCTGGCCGAAGATCATCAGGTTGCGGGTAAGAATATTGGCCCCTTCTACCGTGATGGCTACCGGTATGCCCATGTAGTTGTGCGCCAGGTAGTTTTTAGGCCCCATTTGAATGGCTTTGCCCGCATGCACATCCATGGCGTGATCCAGTACGGTACGCGCCATTTCCGTCATATGGTATTTGGAAATGGCGGTGACGATGGCCGGGCTTTCGTTCAGATCCAGCGCTTGGGCCGTGAGTCGACGAGTCGCTTCCAACTGGTAAGTGAGTCCGCCAATGCTGGCCAGGGCTTCCTGCACCCCTTCGAATTTGCCGATAGACAAGCCAAACTGCTTGCGTACATAGGCATAGGCGCTGGTGCTGCGCACCGACAAATGGCCGCTGGCGGTACCCAGCGCGGGCAACGAAATGCCCCGCCCGGCCGACAAGCACTCTACCAGCATCCGCCAGCCCCGGCCGGCATACTCGGGTCCGCCGATGATCCAGCTCAGTGGGATAAAGACGTCTTTGCCGTGAGTGGTGCCGTTTAAAAATGCCAATCCCATCGGAAAATGCCGGTCGCCAATGTTGACCCCCGGGTGACTGGTGGGGATCAACGCACAGGTAATGCCGGGAGCCTTGTTGTCACCCAGCAGACCGTCGGGATCGAACAGTTTGAATGCCAGTCCCAGCACTGTGGCTCTTGGTGCCAGCGTAATGTAGCGTTTGTCCCAGTTAAGACGAATACCCACTACTTCCTGGCCTTCAAACTCGCCCTTGCACACCACACCCGAGTCGGGAATGGCGCCCGCATCCGAGCCGGCCTCCGGGCCGGTCAGGGCAAAACAGGGCACTTCTGTGCCATTGGCCAGGCCGGGCAACCAGTGGTCTTTCTGCTGCTGGGTACCGTAGTGCATCAGCAGTTCACCCGGGCCCAGGGAGTTGGGCACCATGACAGTGACTGCGGCACTGACACTGCGCGAGGCAATGCGTGCCACTATGGTGGAGTTGGCGTAAGCGGAAAAGTCCCGGCCGCCGTATTCTCTGGGGATAATCAGCGAGAAAAAGCCTTCCTGCTTGATGTAATCCCATACCGGTTCGGGCAGCTCGCGCTCGTCGTTGACTATCTGGTGGTCATCCAGCATAGCCAGCAAGGTTTCTACCTGATTATCGAGAAAGTGTTGTTCGTCATCGCTTAGACGAGAAGGTCCGTAGGCCAGCAGTTTCGACCAGTCGGGCTTGCCACTGAACAAGTCTCCGTCCCACCAAACCGTGCCGGCTTCCATGGCTTCACGCTCGGTTACCGACAGCGGCGGCAGAATTTTTTTAAAGGTGGCAAAGGCCGGCTCGCTGATCCACTTCTTACGTAAACTCATGTTCCCACTCCTCATAAACCACTAAGGTCAACAGACCCTACACAGGGTTGGCACCGACTCCGCTGGCAAGATAAGGGATCACCTTGCGCACCAGCCCTTCTACATCTATGTCTTCATTGAAATCTGTCTTGGCAATATCACGCAGGGCCTCACTGGAGGCCATGGTGAACACCACAGTTCCCAGGGTAAAATGCAGCCGCCAGAACAGGTCCGCAGATGACAATCCTGGCGCCGCTTTTTGAATGGCCCGGGTAAAGTGTTCCAGCACCTGGCCATAATGATTAACGATAAACCAGCGCAAGAACCCCTGGTTATCGATATAACCTCGTCCCAGCAGCTGTAAAAAAATCTCCGGTCCGCGGCGCTGAACGGACACCAGCTGCATCAAGGGCGCCACAAAACAATCAAAGACCTGATGCAAGGTAATGGCCGGCTCATCCAGCAGCTGCAGCAGTGCCGCATTCGTGTTGGGCATAAAGATGGCAAGATAACGATCCATGACCGCTTTGATCAGGTCTTTTTTCGACCCAAAGTGATAGTTGACCGACGCCAGATTGACCCCGGCATCACCGGTGATTTGCCGCAGCGAGGTCTCGCTAAATCCCTGCTCGGCAAACAGCAACTCGGCTGCATCGAGTATTTTTTGTTTGGTTTCTTTTTTAGCCACGGGACACCCCAAATAAAACAACTGTTTAAAATTTACGTTTCATTTGCTATCACTGTCAAGCTAAAAGCGATAACAAGCCATTTTTCTATTGAATAATAATTCTGGGGAACTTTTTACGCTTACCCTGCTCCAATGTAATGCCACTGCAATTAAGCACTAAGTTCGCCCAGCTCTGCTGGGCATTTTTTTGCCTGCCATATGGTGCTCGCCCCAGCGGGACGGGAAGCGGGCCCCAGGAAGTCGGCCCTCTGCTCGAGGTTGGTATGACTCATACCAATTACAGTAAAGATCTGTTCACCTTTGAACCTGAATACCAGAGGCACCACAGCCACCTCCCACGACACGCCATGGATAAATGACACTCACCGTTGCAGCCTACTGCGAACATTCACTGGATGTTCGTTCAGGCAGCAACGTTCGTCACGGCGAGACAAGCTCGCCCCCTGAGGGCTCGGGAAATGCCATCGGCATTTCACGGTCGTGGGAGGTGATCTCTGCTGCCTCTTCTTAGGCTCCGAGTTGCCTGTAGGCACCACCAACAGGCAACTCCGTAGCATCAGGGAGGATGAAGGGATCTCCTCCACCGACCATCACATGACAAGGATGTCATGTGCTGAGCGTCACAGGGACGTGCTTGCAGCGTGTCGGTGGAGGAGGCCCTTTATCCGACCTTTATAGAGCAAGAAAATAGATCTGCTATTTAATCTGTTTGGTATCATTCGTTTGGTAGGCATGCTCAGATTTATCGGATGACAGAAACAAAAAAGCCACTCACGGAGTGAGTGGCTTTTTTGTTTCATATGGTGCCCGGAGCCGGAATTGAACCGGCACGCCCTTGCGAGCGAGGGATTTTAAATCCCTTGTGTCTACCGATTTCACCATCCGGGCAGTAGACTTGCTTGTCACAAAATTGGAGGCGCGTTCCGGAGTCGAACCGGACTAAACGGATTTGCAATCCGCTGCATAACCGCTTTGCTAACGCGCCGCATGAGCTGTGTTACTCAGTTGCTAGGCATTTTAATGATCGCTGCGCTTAGGTCAACTCTAATCTATTCTTTTTGGTTTGTTCGAGCATTTTTTATCCGCAAGTGCTTGTTTTTGTATATTAAACATACTTTTACACCGGTGGGAGACCTAATATGCATGACTAAAGGCGGCGTGAATAATGCCTGCAGATTCGCAGGTTACGGCCACCCCCCACTATTTACACCCCACGGCTTACGCTGAGCGAGTCAAGTCTCCCCAGGCGGCTTTCAAGTAATCGTATGCCGAATACAGGGTCAAGCCGGTGGCCACGTACAGTAAAAAATAGCTGCCCCAAATCATGTACAGGCTCTGCTGCCAGATCAGGCCGATAAGCGCCAGCATCTGGATAGTGGTTTTCCACTTGCCAATCCAGCTGACCGCCACCTGAGAGCGCTGGCCAATTTCAGCCATCCACTCGCGCAGGGCCGAAATAATAATTTCCCGCCCTATCATGATCAGGGCGGGGATGGTCACCAGCGGACTGCTGTAGTCTTCCACTATGATGATCAGCGCCGCCGCCACCATCACCTTGTCGGCGACCGGATCGAGAAAGGCACCAAAGGGCGTGTTCTGCTTTAGCTTGCGCGCCAGAAAGCCATCGAGCCAATCGGTCACCGCAGCCAGGGTAAACACAGCCGCGGCCCACATATACGCCCCTTCCATTTGTACATAAAACAGCACAATAAAAACGGGGATCAGCAGTAATCGAAAGAAAGTAAGAGAATTAGGTATATTTATCATTATTTTTAGACCATTAGATGATGCCGCTACATGGTGCATGATGCCGCTTAGTGATGCAATGCATCGTGAATTTTTTCTGCCAGTGACAGGCTGATCCCCGGCACCTTGGCCAGTTCATCCACACTGGCGCGTTTGACTTCCTGAATACCGCCCAGGTATTTCAACAGTGCCTGCCGCCGTTTGGCGCCCACGCCGGGAATGGTTTCCAGCGTGCTGGTGGTGCGCACCTTGCCTCGTTGCGCCCGGTGGCCGGTAATGGCAAAACGGTGCGACTCGTCACGTATATGCTGAATCAGGTGTAATGCCGGCAAGTCCGCCGGTAAATGCCGCTCTTCGTGACTGCCGCCCATGATCAGGGTCTCCAGCCCGGCCTTGCGCGTGACCCCCTTGGCCACCCCGATGAGCAGCGGCTGGCGTGGGCTGTCGGCCAGCTCGCGGGCTATCACTTCTTCGGCTCGTGCCAACTGGCCCAAGCCCCCATCGATAAACAGAATGTCCGGTAGCTTGTCGATATCGGCTTGATGAAAACGTCGGCTCAAGGCTTGTTCCATGGCCGCATAATCATCCCCCGGGGTAATACCCGTGATGTTAAAGCGCCGGTATTCACTTTTGTTGGGGCCTTCCTGATTAAACACCACGCAAGAAGCCACGGTTTTTTCCCCCATGGTATGGGAGATATCAAAACATTCCATGCGGTTAATCGGTGGGCAGGCCAGCACTTCTTCCAACTGTAGCAAGCGTTGTCGTTGCGTGCTCTTGTGCGCCAGACGACTGGCCAGTGCGGTTTCTGCATTGGTAGTGGCCAGCTTGATAAAGCGTGCCCGCTCGGATCGGGTCCGGCTGCGCAACTTGATACGGCGGCCATAATGCTGGCTCAGGGTGTCGCTTAACACGGCTTCGTCAGACAGGGTGTAGTCGAGCAAGATTTCCGCCGGCGCTTCGCGGCCCCCTATGCCGGCCAGGTAAAACTGCAGCACAAAACTTTGCAGTATTTCTTCGCCGTCGGTATCCGGCGGCATTTTAGGAAAATAACTGCGACTGCCCAGCACCTTGCCCTGGCGAATAAACAGCACCTGTACACAGGCCTGGCTGGGTGACAGAGCCAGCCCGATCACGTCCAGATCATCCAGCACATTGCCGCTCACAAACTGCTGCTCCTGGACCCGGCGCAGGGCCTGTAACTGGTCGCGATATTTGGCGGCGTCCTCAAAGCGCAGCTCGGTGCTGGCCAGATCCATGCTGTTGGCCAGGTCTTGCAGCACCTGCTGGTTTTTACCCTGCAGGAACAAGCGTGCCAGTTGCAGCTGATGGTTATATTCTTCATCGCTGACCAGACCGCTCACACAAGGGCCGGCACAGCGTTTGATCTGGTAGAGCAGGCAAGGCCGAGAGCGGTTGGCATACACGCTGTCTTCGCACTGGCGCACCGGAAACAGCTTTTGCATCAGGTGCAGGCTTTCACGCACCGCCGCCCCGTTGGGGTAAGGCCCGAAGTATTCGCCCTTCTTCTTGCGGGCCCCCCGGTGCAGGCCAATACGCGGATGGCGATGGTCACTGATAATAATATAGGGGTAGGATTTATCGTCACGCAGCAGCACGTTGTAACGCGGCAGATGCTGTTTGATCAGGTTGTGTTCCAGGATCAGGGCTTCGGTCTCGGTATGGGTCACCGTGACTTGTACATCATGAATGTGCCGCACCAGGGCACGGGTCTTCTCGCCACTCACCTGAGTACGAAAATAAGAAGATAACCGCTTTTTCAGATTTTTGGCTTTACCGACATAAATAATCACCCCGGCGTCATCAAACATCAGATACACGCCGGGTTGCTCGGTGACGACCTTTAAAAAAGCCTGGGCATCAAAAGAGTGGCTCATCACTGGTTATATTTTTTCTGCATCCAGCATGCCATAACGAATGGCAAGGTGAGTCAGCTCGACGTCACCATTAATATCCAGCTTGCTGAATAAACGATAACGATAGCTGTTTACAGTTTTAGGACTCAGACTTAACTGCTCGGAAATGTCGGTCACTCGCTGACCCTTGGTAATCATCAGCATGATTTGCAGTTCTCGTTCGGATAACTGCTTGAACGGGTTTTCATCGTTGGAAAACTGACTCAGCGCCATGCGCTGGGCAATTTCGGGTGAAATATAACGCTGGCCACTGTGCACCAGACGAATGGCATTAATCATTTCTTCCGGTCCCGCGCCCTTGGTCAGATAACCACAGGCTCCTGCCTGCATCACCTTGGTAGGAAACGGGTTTTCGGTATGAATGGTCAGGACGATTATTTTTATATCCGGATTAAAACGCAATATCTTGCGCGTGGCTTCCAAGCCACCTATCCCCGGCATATTCATGTCCATTAATACCACATCGGGATGCTGCTCACGACACCACTGCACGGCGTCTTCGCCACTTTTGGCTTCGCCCAGCACCTTCATTCCCTTGACGTCTTCTAGTATGCGTCGGATCCCTGTACGCACTAACTCATGGTCATCAACCAGGAATACGTTTATCAAAAGATGCTCTCCGACTTCGTTAACCTGCTTATCATATAACACTTACCCTATGGATAGCATCATAACCAAGATGCCATTGAAAAGGAAACGTCCACCAGGATAAGCGCTTAATCTTTATTATCCAATCCGTTAGATATTGGCAATAAATACCTTCCATAGCCATTAAAAAAGGCGCCGCAGCGCCTTTTTTATTTAAGCAATATCAGAAGTTATCATCAATAGATGGTAATTTTTGATATTTAATGCTGGCCGCAGCCTTGAGTGCCAATAACAGGCTTTCGTATTCACGCTGCCCCTGCAGGGCGGCCTGACTTTGCTGGATCTGGGGCAGCAACTCGGAGCTGTCTTGCGGTGTGGTCACCGCGTTCAGCTTTAACACCGCCTGGCTACCATCGGCCAGGGCCAGGGTGTGCAGGCTGGAAGACTCCCCTTCCGGTGCCGCCATGGCAAACAAGGCCGTCAGCACCGCAGGATCCTGCTCACTGTCACGGGTGATGCCCTTGAGCTCGGTTATGGTCAAGCCGTGCTCTGCCAGCCAGGCACCCTGCTCGCCGGCGGCCCAGGCTTGCTGCAGCTCGCTGGCAGCCTGAGCTGCGACTTCACGGGCTTTTGCCGCCAGCGCCAGTTCGCGCGCCTGTTCACTCACTTCGGCAAACTCGCGCACCGCAGCCGCTCTGTGCTCGGTCACATGGATCACCACCGCCTTGTTATCACCCAGCTCAATCACTTCCGAGTTCATGGCCTGGTCCCGTAGCTCTCCGGAAAAAGCCGGCGTAAGCACGCGGGGGTCATTGATGGCGGCGGGGGCATCTTGCGCCGAGAAGTAGTCGGTAGACACTATCGTCAGGCCCAGCTCGTCGGCGGCAACGTCCAGCGAGTCCGGAAACTCGAACGCCAGCTCGGCCAACCGCTGCTCCTGCTCATAAAATGCATTGGCGGCCTGCTCTTGTTTCAGATGAGCGGCAATGGCATCGCGCACTTCGGCCAGTGGCTTGGTTTTGGCGTCACGCTTGTCCAGCAAGGTGATCAGGTGAAAGCCAAACTCGCTTTCAACCACGGGGGAAATCTCGCCGGTCTCGTTCAGGGCAAATGCCGCTGCATCGAAGGCGGGATCCAGGGTACCCTGCTCCATCCAGTCCAGCTCGCCACCGTTAGCGCCGGAGAACACATCATCCGATTCGGCCTGAGCCAGCTCGGCAAACGACTCACCTGCAGCTATGCGTTCACGAATGGCTTGCAGCTTGTCGGCTGCCCCTTCGCTCTTGTTCAGCATGATGTGCGCCACCTGCCGTTGCTCTGGCTGGCTGTAGGCGCTCAGGTTGGCCTGGTATTGTGCTTCAATGGCGGCTTCATCCACCTGGGCCGCCGTCAGGCTACTGGCATCCAGCAGCAGATAGTTGACCTTAACCTGCTCCGGACGCTGAAACTGTTCGGGGTGCTGCTGATAATAGTCCTTGGCTTCTTCCTCGCTCAGACTCACGCTGGTGTTAAAGTTGGCCAGCGGCAAGCGCACCAGTTCACCATCCCGTTGCTGGCGGCTTAAACGGTCCAGCAGGCCCGCTTCGGCTTCCAGGGTAAAAGCGGAGCCGATGACGGCATTTAGCAACAGCTGGCGGCTCAGATCCTGGCGTATGTTGTCCCGCAGCTGTTCGGCACTGATGCCACTTCGGGCCAGCAGTTGCTGATAGCGATCGTTGCTGAATTTGTTATCTTGCTGAAACTCGGGCAGGGCACGAATGGCGTTACGCACCTGCTCGTCACTGGCGTATAAGTTCAGCTCTTGTACCTTCTGATCGATCAGGCGCTGCTCTATGAGCTGCTCCAGTACCGAGCGGCGAAGCTGCTCTACGTATAAAGGATCACCCAGCAATTCACTGAACTGGGGGCCGAGCTGGCTTTCCAGCCGGGCACGCTCGTTACGATAGGCATTTTCCAGTTCCTGGGCACTGATTTCATCGCCGTTCACCTCGGCGGCAATTTCGACCTTGGGTTGAGTGACGTAACTGCCCACCCCGGCGAGGGCAAAAGATAAAATAATTAATACCAGGATGACTTTAGAAACGGTGCCCTGGGCGCCCGCTCTGAGTTTGTCAAAAAACATAATTTGTCTTTACTCCCACTAGAGGGGTGTGTCGTCGTAATCGAAAAAAAAGCGCACCTAGTTGATGCGCCTTTCGAGTCATGGCTTAGCGGACCAGGAGCCCGGCAGCAGAAGTATTAGTTAACCGCATCTTTCAGGGTTTTACCGGCTTTAAAGCCAGGTGTTTTGGCGGCAGCAATCTCGATGGCAGCACCGGTTTGCGGGTTACGGCCGGTACGAGCTGCACGCTCGCGCACAGAAAAGGTACCAAAACCCACCAGAGAGACCTGCTCGCCTTCTTTCAGCGTTTCGGTAATGGATTCAACAAAGGCATCCAAGGCACGGCCAGCAGCTGCTTTGGTGATGTCGGCGCCGTCGGCGATCTTGTCGATCAGTTGAGATTTGTTCACAGTCATTCCCCTTGTCGTTGATACGTTGCTTTAGTGAAGCAACCCTTCGATATTGTTATTGATTAATGGATGGCAAGGTCTCAATACAAGACCCCTGCCCTCAGGCTAACCACCGATGCCATCCATGTCGCAAGCGTAGCCGGATAATTTTACCCAAGGCTACTGCGACTCAGGGCTGCTGACAAGTCAGAACCATGAGTTAAGACGAAAAAAGCTTATGCCGGTACCGCAGAAAAGCCTTCTGGTGGCTGTTCCAGTGCCAACTCCAGTACTTCTTCTATCCAGCGCACCGGATGAATCTCCAGATCCTGGGTAATGTTGGCCGGAATCTCTTCCAGATCACGCTCGTTTTCTTTCGGGATCAGCACCCGCTTGATACCACCACGACGCGCCGCCAGCAGTTTTTCTTTCAAACCACCGATGGGCAATACTTCGCCGCGCAGGGTGATCTCGCCGGTCATGGCTACATCGGCCCGCACCGGGTTACCGGTCAGGCTGGACACCAATGCCGTACACATGGCCACACCAGCACTCGGACCGTCTTTCGGGGTTGCCCCTTCCGGCACGTGCACATGGATATCCCGCTTCTCGTGGAAGTCGCTGTTAATGCGCCACTTGTCGGCACGAGAGCGTACCACTGTCATGGCCGCCTGCACCGACTCTTTCATCACGTCACCCAAAGAACCGGTATACGCCAGTTTACCTTTGCCGGGCACGTTCGCCACCTCTATGGTGAGCAGCTCGCCCCCCACTTCGGTCCACGCCAGACCGGTCACCTGGCCTATCTGGTTATGCTCTTCAGCTCTGCCGTAGTCAAAGCGCTGCACACCCAGATATTTTTTCAGGTTCTCCTGATTGATCACCACCTGCTTGATGTCTTTATTCAGCAGGATTTCCTTCACCGCCTTGCGGCACAGCTTGGAAATCTCCCGCTCCAGGCTACGTACGCCAGCCTCGCGGGTATGGTAACGAATGATGCCGATAATCGCCGAGTCTTCCACCACTATTTCGCTTTCTTTCAGACCGTTACGGCTGATTTGCTTGGACAGCAGGTGGTTTTTGGCAATGTTGAGCTTTTCATCTTCGGTGTAACCCGACAAGCGGATGACTTCCATCCGGTCCAGCAAGGGGCCCGGAATGTGCATGGAGTTGGACGTGGCCACGAACATCACGTCCGACAAGTCATAGTCCACTTCCAGATAGTGATCGTTAAAGCTGTGGTTCTGCTCCGGGTCCAGCACCTCGAGCAGTGCAGAAGCGGGATCGCCACGCATGTCGGACGCCATCTTGTCGATTTCATCGAGCAGGAACAGGGGGTTGCGTACTCCCACCTTGGCCATTTTCTGGATCAGTTTGCCCGGCATGGAGCCAATATAGGTACGGCGGTGACCGCGAATTTCCGCTTCATCTCGTACGCCGCCCAGCGCCATGCGCACATATTTACGCCCCGTGGCCTTGGCAATCGACTGTCCCAGCGAGGTTTTACCCACACCCGGTGGACCCACCAGGCACAAGATAGGCCCTTTCAGCTTGTTGGTCCGGCTTTGTACGGCCAGATACTCTATGATGCGCTCTTTGACCTTTTCCAGGCCATAGTGATCGGCATCCAGGGTCTCTTCCGCCTTGGCCAGATCCTTTTTCACCTTGGACTTTTTCTTCCAGGGCACCGATATCATCCAGTCGATGTAGCCGCGTACTACAGTGGCTTCCGCCGACATGGGCGACATCATTTTCAGCTTGGCCAGCTCGGCGTCGGTTTTTTGCCGGGCTTCTTCGGTCATGCCGGCGTCTTCAATCTTCTGCAGCAGTGCTTCAAATTCATCGGGCACGTCGTCCATCTCGCCCAGCTCTTTCTGAATCGCTTTCATTTGCTCGTTGAGATAGTACTCGCGCTGGCTTTTTTCCATCTGCTTTTTAACGCGGGCACGAATACGACGCTCAACCTGCAGCACGTCGATTTCCGACTCCATCAGGGCCATCAGATATTCGAGGCGCTCGCCAACCTGTACCACTTCCAGCACCTTCTGCTTGTCTTCCAGCTTCAGGGGCATGTGGGCGGCCATGGTGTCGGCCAGGCGAGCAGCATCTTCAATCGCCGACAGCGAGGTGAGTACCTCGGGCGGGATCTTCTTGTTGAGTTTGATGTAGTTTTCAAACTGGGTGATGGCCGAGCGAACCAGGACTTCCTGCTCACGCTCGTCCAGCGCCTCGGTTTCCAGGTACTGGGCTTCGGCAACGAAGTAGCCGTCTTCTTCGCGCAGGTTCCCCATGCGCGCCCGCTGGCCCCCCTCGACCAATACCTTGACGGTACCGTCGGGCAGTTTCAGCAGCTGCAGTATGTTGGCAACGGTGCCGACCTGATAGAGATCGTCAGCCACCGGATCGTCGGTGCCTGCTTCTTTCTGGGCGATCAGCAATACTTTTTTGTCCTGGTCCATGGCTGCTTCTAAACAGCGAATGGACTTTTCCCGTCCCACAAACAGTGGAATTACCATATGAGGGTATACCACCACGTCACGGAGAGGCAGAACGGGGGTATCGATGCGTTCGGAACGCTCTAGGGTCATAGTGTCCTCTCAGCTTGAATGCAATGTAATAGCGCTGAGCAGTATATGGGGGCGAGATCGGAAGATTCAATCGCTGAGCACACAAAAACAGAAAAAGGGGCATAAAGCCCCTTTTAACTGGTCAAAAATGACGCATTAACGAGTTCGGACCCGCAAAATTTCTTTTTTGGATCCGAGGGTTATCAGGCGTCAGACAGACAATCAGTCACCCGATGCGGCTTGGTTTTCCCCTTTCTGATAAATCAGTAACGGGGTCGACTCGCCCTTGATGACGGTTTCATCTACCACAACTTTGGCCACGTCCGCTTGCGTCGGCAAGTCGTACATGGTGTCCAGCAAGACCGCTTCTACAATGGAGCGCAAGCCACGAGCACCGGTTTTGCGTTCCATGGCCTTGTGGGCAATGGCACGCAAGGCGTCGTCACGAAACTCCAGTTCAACGTCTTCCAACGCGAACAGGGCACCATACTGTTTGGTGAGCGCATTTTTCGGCTCGGACAGTATTTGCACCAGAGCCGACTCATCCAGCTCGGTCAGGGTAGCCACCACGGGCAAACGACCGATAAACTCGGGGATCAGACCGTATTTCACCAGGTCTTCCGGCTCCACCTGAGTAAAGATCTGGCTCAAGGAAGCCCCGCTGTCTTTCGACTTCACATCGGCACCAAAGCCAATGCCGGTTCCCTTGTCCATACGCTGCTCAATGACCTTGTCGAGCCCGGCAAAAGCGCCGCCACAGATAAAGAGTATTTTGGAGGTGTCTACCTGCAAAAACTCCTGCTGTGGGTGCTTGCGTCCGCCCTGGGGCGGTACCGAGGCTACCGTGCCTTCAATCAGCTTCAGCAGCGCCTGCTGCACCCCTTCACCCGAGACATCACGGGTAATGGAAGGGTTGTCGGACTTGCGGGAAATCTTGTCGATTTCATCGATATAGACAATGCCTCGCTGGGCTTTTTCTACATCGTAGTCACATTTTTGCAGCAGCTTCTGGATGATGTTTTCAACGTCTTCCCCCACATAACCGGCTTCGGTCAGTGTGGTGGCATCGGCCATGGTGAAAGGCACATCCAGCAAGCGGGCCAGGGTTTCTGCCAGCAGCGTTTTACCACAGCCCGTCGGACCAATCAGCAGTATGTTGGACTTGCCCAGCTCAACACCTTCTGTGGTACCGGCATTGCGCAACCGCTTGTAGTGGTTGTACACGGCCACCGCCAGCACTTTTTTCGCATGATCCTGACCAATGACATAGTCATCCAGATTGGCGCGAATTTCGTGTGGCGTCGGTAACGCATCACCCTCAACCTTGGGCGAAATGTCTTTGATTTCTTCCCGAATGATGTCTTCGCACAGCTCGACACATTCGTCACAAATGTAGACGGAAGGGCCGGCAATGAGCTTGCGCACTTCGTGTTGGCTTTTACCACAAAAAGAACAGTACAGCAGCTTGCCGCCGTCCCCTTCGCCCTTGCGTTTTTCTGTCATTCAGTCACCTCATATGCGTACAGGCTGAGGAGTGCCTTACTCACTCTGTATAAAGAGTGTACAGCACCCCACCCCGCTTTGCTCAACCGCGCTTGAACAGCACCTCGTCGACCAGGCCGTATTCTTTGGCTTGTTCGGCAGACATGAAGTTGTCACGATCGGTATCACGTTCAATTATCGACAGTTCCTGGCCGGTATGTTTGGCCAGCAGACGATTGAGCTTTTCTTTAATGTAGAGAATTTCTTTGGCGTGAATTTGAATATCCGACGCCTGGCCCTGGAAACCGCCCAGAGGCTGATGGATCATCACCCGGCTGTTAGGCAGCACAAAGCGCTTGCCTTCCGCGCCACCCGCCAGCAGGAAGGCGCCCATGGAGCAAGCTTGTCCCATGCACACAGTGCTGACGTTCGGCTTGATAAACTGCATGGTGTCGTAAATCGACATGCCGGCGGTGACGGAGCCACCCGGTGAGTTGATATACAAATATATATCTTTTTCCGGGTTTTCTGACTCCAGGAACAGCAGCTGGGCACAGATCAGGTTGGCCATGTGATCTTCTACCTGGCCGGTCAGAAAAATGACTCGCTCTTTCAGCAGGCGAGAGTAGATATCATAAGAACGCTCACCCTTGGCAGTTTGCTCCACCACCATGGGAATGAGGGCAGCCAAGGGCCCGCTCGTCATCGAATCATGCATATTTGACATAAGATATTGTCCCTAAAACAAAATGGCCCGAGTGCACTTACACTAGGGCCATTATACGCAAGAGCTTAACGCCTAAGTCAACTGCTTATTAAGCACCAACCCCTGGCTTGTTCATTAGTTCGTCAAAGCTAACCTGCTTGTCGGTTACCTGAGCCTGGCTCAGTACGAACTCGATAGCCTGATCTTCGATGGCCAGGTTGCGAACATTCTCCAGCAGCTCCGGGTTGTCGTTGTAATAAGCGACAACTTCGGACGGATCTTCGTAGGCAGAAGACATGGAAGCGATGATTTCCTGAACCTTGGCATCATCCGCCTTGATTTCATTCTGCTTGATCACTTCACCCAGCAGCAGACCCACGCGTACTCGACGCTCGGCCTGTTCCTGGAACAGCTCGGCTGGCAGTTGCGGTGCATTGGCCTGATCCATGCCACCAAAGCGCTGCAGCGCCTGCTTGCGCAGGGTCTCGATTTCGTTGTCGATCAGTGACTTTGGCACGTCAACCGGATTTTGCTCCAGCAGACCGTCAATCACCTGCTCTTTAACAGAGGCTTTCAGGGCCTGGGCCAGTTCGCGCTCCATGTTCTTGCGCACTTCGGCTTTCAGACCGTCAACGCTGCCATCGGCAATACCGAAACGCTGTACGAACTCTTCGGTCAGCTCAGGCAGTTGCTGGGCTTCAACCTTGGTCACGGCAACGGCGAACTGGGCCGGCTTGCCTTTCAGGTTTTCGGCGTGATAGTCCTCGGGGAAGTTCACTTCCAGAGTAAAGTCGTCGCCTACTTTCTTGCCCATCAGACCGTCTTCGAAGCCCGGGATCATACGACCCGAGCCCAATACCAGTACGAAGTCTTCGGCCGCGCCGCCTTCAAACTCTTCGCCGTCTACCGAGCCCACGAAGTTCATGGTTACGCGGTCGTCGGTGGTGGCTTCACGCTCAACTTCAATCCAGTCGGCGTGCTGCTTGCGCAGGGTTTCGATCATCTGATCCAGATCGGCGTCCTGCACTTCGGCTTGTGGTTTTTCTACGCTAACGGCGTCCAGACCTTTCACTTCCACTTCTGGATACACTTCGAAGGTGGCGGTAAAGGTAAAGTCCTGGCCGGCTTTCAACGCGCTGGGCTCCAGGGTTGGCATACCGGCCGGGTTCAGCTTTTCGCTGATCACGGCTTCAAAAAAGTTGCGCTGCATCAGGTCGCCGGCCACATCTTCTGCTACCGAGGCACCAAACATTTTCTTGATAACGGTCAGCGGCGCTTTGCCCGGACGGAAACCGTCGATACGGCGAGTCTTGGCCAGTTGACGCAGACGGCTGTTTACTTCGCCGTCTACCTTGTCGGCAGGTACGGTTATGGTCAGGCGGCGCTCCAGGCCTTGAGTCGTTTCTACTGAAACTTGCATTCTTCTACCTCAATTATCTTCAGCACCTTGGTGCTGACCTGTGATTGATTTAAAACAGCCTGGGCTGCTTCCTTGAATCTTGATGAAGACAGTGTGTTTTCACAACAGTGCTGTCTTCCCGGCAAATTAGACGCGGCATTATAACGAGGCATAGTTGCAGCGTCGAGCATCACTGTGGCTCAGGTTAAGCTATATGAGGATGAATTCATGTTTTTCAACAAAAAACCGTCATAAAGTTATTTTTTGCCGAGTGAACGTGAGGAGCTGGTGCCAAACACCGTCCCTGCAGATGTGGGTATTACTCCTCACGCCTTCCCTCTTACTTCTCACTGACAAAAAGGGCATGCCACTGCATGCCCTTGACCCACCTAACGCCAGGAGTGGAATTTAGAAAGAAACGCGACGGTACTGCCGGTATTCGGGCTTCCAGAAGTTGGCTTCTATTGCTTCATCCAGTGCCGCATCGGAAATTTGCAGCGCCTGGCCCTGCAGCTGGGCGGTTTTGGCAACCATTTTGGCAATCTGGCGGCTCACTTCCTGAATGTCTTCCAATGGTGGCAGCAAGGCACCCTCACTGTCGGTGGCCATCGGAGAGCAGGCAGCCAGCGCGCGACTGGCCGACATCAGCATGGCGTCGGTTACTCGTTTGGCGCCACACGCCAACACCCCCAGGCCAATGCCGGGGAAGATGTAGGAGTTGTTGCACTGCACGATTTCATACAGCTTGCCCTTGTATTCAACCGGTGCAAACGGGCTGCCGGTAGCAACCAGTGCCTGGCCGTTGGTCCAGTTGATAATATCTTCTGGCGTGGCTTCTACCCGGGAGGTGGGGTTGGACAGCGGGAAGACAATCGGACGCTCACAATGGGCATGCATGGTCTGGATCACTTCCTTGGTAAACAGACCTGGCTGGCCGGATACCCCGATCAGGATGTCGGGCTTACCGTTTTGCATCACTTCCAGCAGCGAGATGTTCTCGTCGGCAGTCTGCCAGTCGCTGAGGTGATCGAGTGACTGGGCCAGCGGGCGCTGAAAATCAACCAGGTTGGGCATGTTGTCGGTGAGCAGACCAAAACGGTCGACCATGAACACGCGCTGGCGGGCTTTTTCATCGCTCAGGCCTTCGGCTTTCATCTGTGCCACGATTTGCTCGGCAATACCACAACCGGCTGATCCGGCCCCCAGGAAGGCCACTTTTTTCTCGGACAGCTTGCTGCCACTGGCCTGACAGGCTGCAATCAGCGAGCCCAGGGTCACGGCGGCGGTACCTTGAATGTCGTCGTTAAAGCAGCACAGCTCGTCTTTATAACGGTTGAGCACCGGCATGGCGTTTTTCTGTGCGAAGTCTTCAAACTGCAACAACACATTGGGCCAGCGACGCTTCACCGCCTGAATAAAGGCATCGACAAACTCTTCATATTCTTCGCCGGTTACCCGCGGGTTGCGCCAGCCCATGTACATGGGATCTTTCAGCAACTGTGGGTTATTGGTTCCCGCATCCAGTACCACAGGCAGGGTGTAGGCCGGAGAGATGCCACCACAGGCGGTATACAGAGACAGCTTGCCGATGGGAATGCCCATGCCGCCGATACCCTGGTCGCCCAGGCCCAGAATACGCTCGCCGTCGGTGACCACAATCACCTTGACGTTGCGTTTGGTGGCGTTTTGCAGAATGTCGTCAATACGATCACGATCCGGGTAGGAAATAAACAGGCCCCGTGCACGACGATAGATGTTGGAAAACTCTTCACAGGCCTTGCCGACGGTCGGGGTGTAGATGATGGGCATCATCAGGCTCAGGTGATTCTGTACCAAACGGTAGAACAAGGTTTCGTTGGTATCCTGAATGTTGCGCAGGTAAATGTGCTTGTCGAGATCGTTTTGAAAAGAAGTATATTGCTTGAATGCCCGCGATGCCTGCTCTTCAATGGTTTCGATATTGTGTGGCAACAAGCCGTCCAGGTTGAATGCAATCCGCTCATCCTTGGAAAAAGCGCCGCCTTTATTCAATAGCGGCGTTTCCAGCAGTACTGGTCCGGCAAAAGGGACATAGAGGGCACGTTTTTCATGATGCTCTTTGGGCATAAGACATCTCGCTTAAATTATTATCCCGCAGGGGGAGTGATGATTTGAGTAATAGGGGGCTCGCGGCCAGTATAAGCCAAGCCCTCCTATCAAACCACCACCGGCTCGGCCCTCAGTCGCTGGTTGCACCAGTTATCAAAGGCTCATGTGCTACTACGCAGTTCCGCCCCTGGCTTTTGGCCTCATACAGAGCCTTATCGACCTGCGACAACAACTCGGTCATATCACTGTCCCTGTGCCCCTCTACCACGCCGGCACTGATGGTCACCATGACTTCGCTGTCGTCCAGGGGGCTTTTCACCGGCTGTGACTCTACCGCCAGTCGTAATGTTTCGGCCTGGCGTACGCCCTGCTCCAGACGGGTACCCGGTAGCAGGATCATAAACTCCTCTCCCCCGTAACGTGCCACCATGGCCTCTGAGCCCAGAATATCTACCAGGGTCGTCGCCACACTCGCCAGTACCTCATCGCCCATCAGATGACCGTGCTGGTCATTAATGCGTTTGAACTTGTCCAGATCGAATAACATCAGGGTGTAGGGTTGCTCGTCGGTACTGGCGTGGCGCACCGCGGCCAGTTGCGGCATAAACAGGCGACGGTTCATCAAGCCGGTAAGGGGGTCCCGGGTCGACTCCCGATACAAGTCCATCAGCATGCGCAGCTGGCCGGTCTGTACCCACAACATGGCCAGACTGAAGCAGAGTAACAGCCACACGCGGTCAAACAGCGCCCCATTATCCAGGGTGTGCGAGTCCAGCCAGTAATCCGTGGCCAGCACCGCCACTATCACGGTTACCGCCACCCGCAGCCCGGAACGGATGGGCAAGGGCAATACCGCCAGCAACGCCAGCAAAAAGTAGGGAAACGCCACGTAACCTGCCGGCATGACGGCGACATCGCGAAAACTCCACAGGCTGACCAGGTTGAATGACAGCAAAATGAACAAGAGCGCAAACAACGACATCACCATCCAGTGGCGATTCAGCTTGCACAGATAGCTAAGGGGTAACAATGGCGTCAGCATCACGCCCGTCATGAGCCGAACTTTCCACAACAGCTTGAAATGAGCCGAGTCCAGCAGCCACCAGTCCATGGCCACCCAGCCGGGAATGCCGATAATGAGCAGGGTAACCAACCAACGAAAGCGAACGGCCACAAAACCAATGCGGATGAGCTTAAAATCCCGAGAGTGATGCTTATCACTCCAGTATTCTTTGAGTTCCAACCCATACCCCTTTTTAAATAGTGAAACGCCCCACTCGTATCCAGGCGCTTTGCTGACAGGACTGCCCGATAAAATAGTTTGCCCATGCGTCACCTGCACGGCACACACGCACTCGCCCGGATAACGGCGAGATACATGTTAAAAACGCCAAACAGTAACCAAAGAGCCTTGCGGGCGCCAGTGTATAATGCGGCCGACTAAAAATCATTGCCGAGGATGCGGTTTTGTTGATTGGCGCCGTGTGTTGCAGGGGCTGAGCTTAAATGACAAAATTCCCTGTATATTGAGGTCTGCTGAGCTGTCGAGGGACAGGCCAACGGACGCTAACCCCATGTATTTACAGGAACCTGCCTTGACCATCAAACTTTATGGCATTAAAAACTGCGATACCATCAAAAAAGCCCGCAAGTGGCTGGAGCAGCACGATATCGGTTATCAGTTTATCGATCACAGAGTCGACGGGCTTGATACCGCCAGGCTGCACCTTTGGCTCGACAAACTGGGGTGGGAGCAGCTGGTCAACAAACGCAGCACCACGTATCGCGCGCTGTCCGATACCGACAAGGCCAACCTGGGTGCCGACACGGCGGCGGCCTTGCTGGAGGCCAATCCCACGCTGATTAAACGGCCGCTGCTGGAGCAAAACGGCGAGTTTACTGTGGGCTTTAACGATGCCCTCTATTCCCGTGTATTGAATAAGGACTGAGCATGACCGACTCTGCCGTGCTGGATCTCGCTTGCGATCTGATCAACCGCGCGTCGGTGACACCCGACGATGCGGGGTGTCAGACGTTAATGGGCGAGCGACTGGCCGCCCTGGGCTTTAAGCTGGAAACCATGGTGTTTGAAGACACCACCAACCTGTGGGCCCGCCGAGGCAGCGACGGGCCCCTGTTCTGTTTTGCCGGGCACACCGATGTGGTGCCTCCGGGCCCACTGGATCAATGGCACACCCCGCCCTTTGAGGCCACGGCCATCAATGGCTATTTGCATGGCCGGGGGGCTGCAGACATGAAAGGCTCACTGGCGGCCATGGTAGTGGCCACCGAGCGATTTATTGCTCGACATCCGGATCACCGGGGCTCGATCGCCTTCTTGATCACCAGTGATGAAGAAGGGCCTTTTATCAACGGTACTACCCGCGTGATCGACACCCTGGAAGCCCGTAACGAAAAAATCACCTGGTGTCTGGTGGGCGAGCCCTCTTCCACCAATGAAGCCGGCGACGTGGTCAAGAACGGTCGCCGTGGCTCGCTGACCGGCGACCTTACCGTTAAGGGTATTCAGGGGCACGTGGCCTATCCGCATCTGGCGGACAACCCGGTGCACAAGGCAGCACCGGCACTGGCCGAGCTGGCCAATACGGTGTGGGACCAGGGTAACGACTTCTTTCCGCCTACCAGCTTTCAAATTGCCAACCTTCACGCCGGCACCGGAGCTTCCAATGTGATCCCGGGCGAGTTCAAGGTGCAGTTCAACTTTCGCTTCAGCACCGAGCTGGATGAAGACAAAATAAAAAGCCGCGTCCACAGCATACTCGACGCCCACGGCCTGAATTACCACATCGACTGGCTGCTTAACGGCCTGCCTTTTCTCACCGATAAAGGCGAACTGGTGCAGGCCACAGTGGCCGCGATCACGGCCGTGAAACACAAGGAACCCGAATTGCTGACCTCGGGTGGCACCTCGGATGGGCGTTTTATTGCACAAACCGGTGCTCAGGTGATTGAGTTGGGCCCGGTGAATGCCACCATTCACAAATTGAACGAATGCGTGAAAATTGCCGATCTCGAGCTGATCACCGATATGTATGAAGGTATTCTGGAGCGCTTGTTGGTATGAACCCGCTTTGCCTGCTGGGCTTGAATGACAGCCATCTGGTCGCCTTGAACGAGCCAGGCCACCGCCTGCAGGCCGAGGCCAGAGACGCCTTTATGGCGATGCAGGCCGCCGCCGCCGAGGCGGGTTTCAAGCTGATGCCAGCGTCCAGCTTTCGCAGCTTTGAGCGCCAGCTGGCCATCTGGAATGGCAAGTTTGAGGGGAAACGCCCGCTGCTGGATGCCAACAGCCAGCCTCTGGACACCCTGGCCTTAAGCGAGCCCGAGCGCATTAACGCCATTTTGCACTGGAGCGCCCTGCCCGGCACCAGCCGGCACCACTGGGGGACAGATCTGGATATTTACGACCCCGATTTGCTTCCCCCGGGTACCAGGTTGAAGCTTGAGCCCTGGGAATACCAGGCGGGGGGCTACTTCTACCCGCTCAGCCAATGGCTGGCGGCCAACATGGCCCGCTTTGACTTTTTTCTGCCGTTTGCTCACCAGGGAGACGGGGTGGCGGTTGAGCCCTGGCATCTGAGTTACCGCCCTCTGGCCACGGCTTGCGCCAGTCAGCTGACCTTGCCCCTCGTCGCCGAGGCGCTAAGGTTGCAGCAAATCGCAGGAAAAACGCATATCCTTAACCAACTGGACGAGATTTTTGTCCGTTTTATCAGGGTCTGTGAACCCTAGCCATTCTAATGAGGATTACACCATGAGCACCTGGCTCTGGATTGCTTTGCCCCTGCTGTTTCTTGTCGGGCTATTTGTCAGTGCGCTTAAAGACACCAAGCGGGTTGAACGTTCGGTAAAAAAAAATCGCGATAAAATGCAGTTGAAAGACTGGGATCAGGAAGAAAGAAAAGACAAGGCTAGAGAAGAAAAATGGGGGGTGCCACCGGCGCCTCCCGGCAGCTACCATGCCGATGAGGATAAAGATAACCACAAGAAAGAAGACTAAAGAAGCTGTCTTGCCCTGCGGACAGCTGTACGCATTAAGCCGTACGCTGTCAGTTAAAGAAGGCCGGCGGCTGTTAAGCAATATCTTGTAACTGATGTGGTGCTGTCGTCATTCCCGCGAAGGAACGTCATCCTCGCGTAGGCGGGGACGGGAATCCAGGGCCTGTGGCGCAGATCTGTCAGCCTGCGCTTCTCCTGCAAAGACACTGGACCCCCGCCTTCGCGAGGGTGACGAGAGAGGGAGCGAGGGTGACGAGAGAGGGAGCGAGGGTGACGAGAGAGGGAGCGCGGGATGACGACAGCACCACACCTATTATGCCAGACGGCTTAATGTTCTGTTTGTTGCGCTTGCCACTGGCTATAACGCGCCAGATCGGCACGCGCCAAATCCAGCGCCAGCTTGATCACCAGGGCATCATCCAGATAGCCCGCCAACGGTAAAAAGTCGGGCACCACGTCCACCGGCGACACAAAATACACCAGGGCAGCCACTATGGCGGCAATGACCTTCCAGGGGACGGCTGTATAGTGGCCCTTGCGGTAATCATTTAACAGACTCACCATCAGGCGCAGGTCTTGCCACCACCGAGCCAGGGAAGCCGGTGGCTGATCACCCAGCTTATTCAGCTTGTGCTCGCCCGTACTGGCCGCCTGTTCGAGGCGCGATGAGTCTACCGATTCCATATCGGCCAAAAAACGAGCGCCGCTTTGTTGTTGCTGTTTTTGACTCAGTACCATCATTGCCTCTTTACTGTGATAAAACAGGCCGGCTCACTCCGTCGTCAATACCTGTTCCAGTGGAGTATGATCCAGGTTATGTGCCTTGGCCACGGCCTGGCAAATGACCTGACCCTGATGCACATTCAGCCCTTGCGCCAGATGTGCGTCTTGTTGCAGCGCCTGTTGCCAGCCCATATTGGCCAGAGCCTTGATAAAGGGCAGCGTTGCATTGGTGAGGGCAAAAGTTGACGTATAGGCCACGGCGCCCGGCATGTTGGCCACACAGTAATGCACAATACCGTCCACTTCGAAGGTGGGGTCCTGGTGGGTGGTGGGATGGCTAGTTTCAAAACAGCCCCCCTGGTCGATGGCCACATCCACCAGCACGGCCCCCTTGGGCATGAGCTGCAACATGTCTCGCGTCACCAGTTTGGGGGCGGCGGCGCCGGGGATTAAAACCGCACCAATGACCAGCTCGCTGCGAGCCAGCTCGACCTCGATATTGGCCGTCGTGGAATACAGGGTTTTCAGCCTGGGGCCGTACAGCCCGTCCAGTTCGGTGAGTCGCGCCAGCGATGTGTCCACCAGGGTAACATCCGCCCCCAGCCCCATCGCCATGCGCGCAGCATTAATGCCTACTACGCCCCCGCCCAGGATCAGCACCCGGGCAGGCAGCACCCCGGGCACGCCGCCCAGCAGTACGCCTCGCCCGCCCTGGGCTTTCTCCAGGCAATGGGCACCGGCTTGTATCGCCATGCGCCCCGCTACCTCGCTCATGGGGGACAGTAAAGGCAAGCCCCCTTGATCATCTGTCACCGTCTCGTAGGCAATAGCCGTGCAACCCGAGGCCAGCAAGCCTTGGGTTTGCGCCAGATCCGGCGCCAGGTGCAGATAGGTAAACAGCAGTTGTCCCGGCCGCAACTGCCGATATTCCTCGGGCTGGGGTTCTTTCACCTTGATGATCATCTCGGCCCGGGCAAAGATGTCACTGGCATCCTTGACCAGCTCGGCTCCCGCGGCGGCATAATCGTCATCCAGCAGACCAATGGCAGTGCCGGCACCGGTTTGCACCATCACCTTGTGGCCATCGCGCACCAGCTCTTTAACGCCGCCCGGTGTCATGCCAACCCGATACTCATGATTCTTTATTTCTCGTGGAACCCCAATGTCCATATCTGCCTCTGAGTTAGATGGTTGATGACGTCAATCAGGGCCAACAGACCCTGAGGTTGCCGTTACACATTCAGCAGTAAAAACTCTCGCTCCCAGGCGCTGATCACGGTAAAGAATGCCTCGTATTCCTTGCGCTTCACCGAAATAAAGGCACTGACAAACTTGGGGCCCAGCAACTGGCACAGCTCGTCGCATTGCTCCAGTTCCAGCAAGGCTTCCTCCAGGCTGCGCGCCAGATTGAACGGCATGTTATAGGCACTGCCCTGCACCTGCTCAGTGGCGGCAATCTTGTTCATCATGCCCAGATAGCCACACGCCAGGCTGGCAGCCAAGGCCAGATAAGGGTTGGCATCGGCCCCGGCAAAGCGGTTTTCGATGCGTCGGTCGGCGGGGCCCGAGCGGGGCACTCGCAGGCCCACGGTACGGTTGTCTTCTGCCCATTCCATGTTGCGTGGCGCCACGTCGCCAAACGCCAGCCGACGATACGAGTTCACATTGGGCGCAAACAAGGCCACGGCACTGGGAATATATCGCTGCATGCCGCCGATATAGTGCAAGAACAGGTCGCTGTGGCTACCATCGGCATTGCTGAACAGGTTATTGCCTGCCTCGTCGACCAGGCTCTGGTGAATGTGCATGGCACTGCCCGGCTCGTTTTGCATCGGCTTGGCCATAAAGGTGGCATATACATTATGGCGCATGGCGGCTTCGCGCATGGTGCGCTTGAACAAAAATACCTGGTCGGCCAGGTCGAGGGCGTCACCATGAATGAAGTTGACTTCCATTTGTGCCGCACCCGACTCGTGGATCAGGGTGTCCACTTCCAGCCCCTGGGCCTCGCAAAAGTCGTACATGTCCTCGAAAATGGGATCAAATTCGTTAACCGCATCGATGCTGAACGACTGGCGTGCGGTTTCCGGGCGACCGTTACGCCCGATGGGCGGTTCTAGCGGATAGTCCCAGTCTTCATTTTTTTTAACCAGAAAAAACTCCAGTTCGGGGGCCACCACAGGCCGCCAGCCCTGAGCTTCATACAGTGCCAATATTTTGCGCAACACACTGCGCGGCGCCATTTCCACCGCCTGACCATGGGCATCAAAACAATCGTGGATCACCTGTGCCGTGGGTTCACTGGCCCAGGGCACCAGCCGCGGGGTACGGGTGTCGGCCTGCAATTCCATATCCCGTTCGGTCCAGTCGATATGTTCATCTTCGGGCCAGTCACCATTGACCGTTTGCAGAAAGATGTTTTCCGGCAGTCGCATACCGCCTTCTTTTAAGAATTTGCTGGCCGGTAATATCTTGCCTCTGGCATTGCCGGTAAAGTCGGGTAACAGACATTCCACCTCGGTAATGGCATGCTGCTCCATCCAGCCTTTCAGCCACTCCATATCGCGCTTTTGTGTACCATGTTTATTCATTGCTTATACCCACAATAAAAACAATTCCCTTGTCCTAGCTGGCCTGTTGACCGTGAGACGCGAAAGTTCGACAGACCTGGATAGGATGACCCATTCTGGCTTAATCTTTAACATAGCAAGAATGCACACTCATTCGCTACCGGCTCTTACTTTATCTACCACCTGGAATGGTTATGACCCAACACGCCCGTTCTTATTACGCCGCCTCTACTAATCTGGACTTGCGCTATCCCGCTCTTGAGCAAGATCTGGATGTGGATGTCTGCATTGTCGGTGCCGGCATTACCGGCGCCTCGGCGGCCTTGTCGCTGGCAGAGAAAGGCTACAAGGTCGTGGTGCTGGAGGCCAACCAGGTGGGCTGGGGGGCATCGGGTCGCAGTGGCGGGCAAATGATCTTCGGCTACGCCTGCGAGCAGGAAACTCTGACCCGCCTGATGGGTCCCAGAGCCAGCCAGACGCTATGGCAGACGTCCCTTGCCGCCATGAACCTGATGCGCATGCGCATCGAGAAGCATCACATTCACTGCGACCTGGTCGATGGTCACTTGCATGCCGCCATGAAGCCGCGGCACATGACGGAGCTGGCCGGCTGGAAGCGATCCCTTGAAAAGGAGTTTGGCTACGGTTCATTACAGCTGTGGGATCAAGCCAGACTGCGCCAGCAATTAGCCAGTGATGCCTATCTGGGCGGCTTGTTTGACCCGAATAGCGGCCATGTGCATCCGCTCAACTATACCCTGGGGCTGGTGCAGGCCGCCGAGCAGGCCGGTGCCACCTTTTATGAGCACAGTGCCGTCACCCGTATCGAACAGGGTACCACTCCCCTGGCCCATACCGAACGCGGCCAGGTACGCTGCCGGCATTTATTGCTGTGCGGTAATGCCTACCTGAGCGGTGTTGCCCCGGATATCGAACGCAAGCTCATGCCGGTGGGTACCTATATTACCGCCACGGCCCCCCTGGGTGCCGAGCGGGCACAGGATCTCATTCGCAACAACATGGCCGTGGCCGACATTAACTTTGTGCTCGACTATTTTCGCCTCAGCGCCGATCACCGGCTGCTGTTCGGCGGCAGAGTCAGTTATTCGGGGCGAGAGCCACGGCACCTCGCCTCACTCATGGGGCAACGGCTGCGCCATATTTTTCCTCAACTGTATGACGTGGAACAGCAATACACCTGGGGAGGCTATGTGGGTATCACCATGAATCGCGCCCCTCATTTTGGCCGTCTGAATGGTAACGTCTATTTTGCCCAGGGCTTTTCCGGCCACGGCATTGCCCTGACCGGAATGGCAGGCAGCCTGATGGCCGAGACCATTGCCGGCTCGGCGGAGCGCTTCGACCTGTTCTGCAAAATCCCGCACCATGACTTTCCGGGCGGCCGCTTACTGCGCACCCCGGCCCTGGTACTGGCCATGACCTGGTACCGATTGCGGGATTGGCTGTAGACGGTAAAAAGGCCGAACAAAGCTGTCATACCAAACTGAGTAAGTAACTGGTCTATTTAGCTGCTCAGTAAAGGCCGTACGAAGGGTCTACTCCACCGACACGCTGCAAGCACCTCCCTGTGGCGCTCAAACACATGACATCCTTGTCATGTGATGGTCGGTGGAGTAGATCCCTTCATCCGCCCCCAGCTGCGGAGTTGCCTGTAGGTGCTATCTACAGACAACTCGGTGCTTGTGGAGAGGCAACAGAGATCGGCTCCCACGACCGTGAAATGACAGGGATGTCATTTCCCGAGCCCCCAGGGATGGGTTTATGGCGTGTCGGGGGAGGCTACCCAGTCGCCTCTGTACGCTCATTGGCTGCCTGCTAGGTTCCTGACTGATGCGGGGTGACTTGCCGAATACGGTGAAATATGCTCCATTTAGGGAAAGATGGAAGGAGCGATATGGAACAACTGGAGTTTTTTGACGTACCCAGCCCCTGCATTGGTGTGTGTCAGGTCAACAACAGGGGCTATTGCAAAGGCTGCTTTCGCAATCGCGACGAGCGGTTCAACTGGCTGCAGTTCAGCTCGGGACAGAAGCGGGAAGTGATCCGCCTGTGCCAGGATCGCAAACGCCGGGTACTGGCGGCGGCACGCAAAAAACAACTCGAGCTGGAACTGGGCGAGCAGGATGCACCACCACAAGACTCACTCCCGCTTTAAGCCTCTTTATCCGCCTGCAAGCGTTGGCTGATCCAGTCGGCAATCTGCCGTGCCGGCTCCGGTTCCAGATGCAGGTGGTGGCTGGCAGGCAGCGTATTGAACTCGAGGTCCGGCACCCTGTGCAGCAGATTTTCGATTAAGGGCCGCTCTTCCCCCTGCTCCGCCATGATCAACTTTACCGGCATGGACAAACGGCGTACGAAAGCCACGATTTGCGCCTCACACAAACGCACCAGTGACGGCTGGGTCAGGGCGATATCGCTGCGCCACACCCAGCCATCGGACGCCTGTTTCAAGCCCCGCTCCAGTAGCCAGGTGGCCGCTTCCCGACTCACCGGCCAGCGACTGTTGATGCGCGCCTGCAGTGCCTCTTCAAAACTGGCATAAGGCCGCAACGATCGTCGGCCCAGCCGTGCTCCTCGACGCAACGCCTTGCCCATCAGCTCGGGTAGCTGCTCGGCGGGATAATCCAGCGGGACCAGGCCATCCAGCAAGATCATTCGGCGTACCTGTTCAGGAAACGCCCCGGCAAACAAGGTGGCAATGCCGGCGCCCAGCGAGTGACCCAGCAAGACCACCTTGTCCAGCCCCAGGTGCTCGACCAGTGCCTGCACATCGGCTACGTTATCCCAAACATAATAGGGCTGACCGAGTGGCCGGTGATCGGACAAACCGTGGCCCGCCAAATCGAGCGCAATCAGCCGGATGTGTGGCAGATGATGCGCCAGCAACGTGAAGCTGGCGGCATTATCCAGCCAGCCGTGCAGGGCAATAACGGGATCCCCCTCGGGGTTGCCCCACTCCATGACGGCCAACTGGCGCCCATGCACGGAAAACTGCCAGTGTTTACAGGAAGGCGCTAACACGGCTTACTGCTCCCAGGACTCGGGATATTTATATCCCTCAAAACGTTTAACGGCATAGTCCTTGAAAGCATCCGAGTTATAGGCGGCCATCACATCCTGAACGAAGGGCTGCTCCTGATCTTCGCTGCGCACCACGACCCAGTTGATAAAGTCGTAACTGCGCTCCAGAAACAGGCCTTCACTGAATGCAATCCCGCTGGAGGCGGCATAGTTACCGTTGATCACCGCAAAGTCGACATCCTGGCGTGAACGCGGCAGCTGAGCTGCTTCCAGCGCCACCAGCTTGATGCCTTTGGGGTTGCCTGCAATATCAAACTCGCTCGCCTTCAGCGGGTCTATCTCGGGCTTCAATTCTATCCAGCCCAAATCGGCCAGCATTAACAATGCTCGCGCCTGATTGGTCGGGTCGTTGGGAATGGCCACCCTGCTGCCTGCCTTCACCTGCTCCAGCGAGTGTTGCTGGCCAGAGTACAACCCCATGGGGCCGGTAGGCACCTGGGTAATGGCGGTGAGATCGAGCTTGCGGTCTTTGCTGAAGCTGTCCAGATAGGGTTTGTGCTGAAAACAGTTAACGTCCAGAGAGCCTTCTGCCAACGCGATATTGGGCATGACATAGTCGGTAAACTCGACCAGTTTCACCTGATACCCCTGCTGCTCCAGGTAGGGTTTGATCGACTCGCTAACCATGTCGGCAAAGTCACCCACTGTGGTGCCAATAACAATTTCCTTCTTGTCTGCATCTGCGGCAAGCACAGACAGGGGAAAGGCCGCAACAGCCAGCGCCAGCAAAGGCAACTTGAGCAGGGTTCGACGCATAACAACTCCTTGAAATAGACGATAACAGCCCAACAGCTAAACGCGCAGTTTAGACATTTAGACGGCTATACTAACAAGAAGTCTGTTTGAGACCAAGTAAAGCTTTGAACGTAATACGGGAGTAAAGGAAGCAAGTGCCAGAACTCGGGACGACGGCAAGGACACTGGATCTCCGCCTTCGCGGAGATGACGGCACAAACACAGACAGTAGTCTGCAAAGGCTACTGGATCTCCGCCTTCGTGGAGATGACGACACAAACACAGACAGTAGTCTGCAAAGGCACTGGATCTCCGCCTTCGCGGAGATGACGACACAAACACAGACCCTAGTCTGCAAAGGCACTGGATCTCCGCCTTCGCGGAGATGACAGCACAGTCACGGCTCATAGACGGCGATAAGGCCGAGTTACGTCGGCCTTATCGCCGGTGGCTACGGCTGCCGGCCGTGCCTGGCGTTATTGTTCATCCCAGCTGCTGGCCGCCTGGGCGTCACTGTCTCTGGCTTCCACCCAGCGTGTTCCCTGTGGGGTTTGTTCCTTTTTCCAGAATGGCGCTCGGGTTTTCAGGTAATCCATAATGAACTGGCAGGCCGCAAAAGCCGCTTCACGGTGCTGGCTGGCCACGCCCACCAGCACAATCTGATCGCCCAACTCAAGCGCACCGATTCGATGGATAACCCGGCATTCCAGAAGTGACCAACGCTCATGAGCCTGATCGACAATTTGCTGCAGTGCCCGCTCCGTCATGCCCGGATAATGTTCCAGGGTCATGCCGCTGACGGCATCCCCCTGGTTCATGTCACGCACCTTGCCGACGAAGGTCACCACGGCACCCGTCTGGTGAGATTCACTGAGGGCACCATATTCGGTGGCCAAATCAAAGTCGTCGGTTTGCACCCGTATCATGTCAGCCTCCCGTTACCGGCGGAAAGAAAGCCACTTCATCTCCGGCCTTCACCGGCGCGTGCAGCGACACTATGTCGTGATTCACCGCAGCCAGCAAGGTCTGGCTACCCAGGGCGCGCGACCAGGGCTCACCGCGGGCCACCAGATGCTGGCGCAGTGCGTCCACGCTGGCGAAATCGCCGCTCAGCTCCAGGGTGTCCTGCCCGAGTTGCTCACGCACCCGGGCAAAAAAGACCACTTTTATCGTCATGCCGTAAAGTCTCCCGATTTGCCGCCCCGCTTTTCCAGCAGGCGGATGCCGTCGATGCGCATGTCTTTTTGGACCGCCTTGCACATGTCATAAATCGTCAGCGCCGCGACCGAGACTGCCGTTAGCGCCTCCATCTCGACCCCCGTCTGGCCCGAGAGCTTGCAGTAACTCTGAATGTGCACGCCCCCGCGCTCGGTGTCCGGCGTTAATTGCACTTCGACCTTGGACAGCGCCAACGGATGGCACAACGGGATCACATCGGCGGTTTTTTTCGCCGCCATAATGCCGGCGATGCGGGCGGTGGCAAACACGTCGCCCTTGTGATGCTGTCCGCTCAAGATAAGGGCCAGCGTCGGCTCGGCCATCAGCACCCAGGCTTCGGCTCTGGCTTCTCGTACCGTGACCGCCTTGGCGCTCACGTCTACCATGTTGGCCTCGCCCGAGGCATTAATGTGGGTTAATTCACTCATGCGCCCACCAGATGTTGTACGAAGTTACACGGCTTGTGGCGGGCATCGAGTTGCTCGGCCAGAATCCCCGTCCAACCGGTCCGGCAAGCACCGGTCGACCCAGGCAGACAAAAAATGGCCGTGCGGTTGGCCAGCCCGCCCAGGGCCCGACTCTGCACGGTTGACGTACCCAGCTCCTGATAAGTGATATGGCGAAACAGCTCGCCAAAGCCATCTATGTGGCTGTCAAACAGGGGGCCGATCGCCTCGGGAGTGGTATCGCGGCCGGTAAAGCCGGTACCGCCTGTGATCAGCACCACCTGCACCTCGGGGCTGGCTATCCAGCGGGATACCAGGGCGCGCAGCTGGTATTTGTCATCTTTAATAATGGCTTTTTCTGCCAGCTGATGGCCCGCTTCGGTCAGGGCGCCAACCAAGTACTGCCCCGAGCTGTCGGTCTCTTCAGTACGGGTGTCAGAAACGGTCAGCACCGCAATTTTCAACGGCACAAAAGCGCTCGCAACATGACTCATAACATTCCCTTTAAACGTTTACACAAAGATAATAACCCGCAGCACTCTGCCGCCCTGACAGGCGGTTTGAGCATTCAAGGTACGGGGAGTGTCTGCTTAACCACCGATAGACGCTAAATGTGGTGTCATGCCGGTGTGCCCTTCATGGAGGAAGTGAGTGGCCTTTTTATCGGCCAGCGCCTCTCTCAATCGTTGCTGCAGGGCACCCTGGTCGTGATCGTCAGCCAGCAAATCCCGCAAATCAACGCCATAGTCACCAAACAAGCACAAATGCAGCTTGCCCAACGACGACACCCGCAGCCGGTTGCAACTGGCACAAAAGTCTTTGGCATAGGGCATAATCAGGCCGATTTCACCTTGATAATCCGCATGCCAGAACACCTCGGCCGGTCCGTCGTTGTGGGCTCTGATCTTTTGCTGCCAGCCCTGTTGCAACAAGATTGCCTTGATAACGGCCCCCCGCACATGGTGACGCTGAAACAGCTCATCCATTTCGCCGGTTTGCATGAGCTCAATAAAGCGCAATTGAATGGGGTTGTCTTTGATCCAGGCCAGGAAACGATCAAGATCGCCGTCATTTAGACCGCGCATCAAGACGGCATTCACCTTGACCTGCTCGAATCCTGCCACAAAGGCGGCGTCGATCCCCGCCATCACCTCGTGAAAGCGATTCTGTCCGGTGATCTGGTGAAACATGTGCGGATCCAGGCTATCGACGCTGACGTTAATCGCCGTCAGACCGGCCTGACGCCAGTCGGCTGCATGTTTTGCCATCCGATAGCCATTGGTGGTCATGGCGACCTTTTGTATGCCCGGCGTGGCGGCCAGCGTTTCGATGATTTGCGTAAAGTCTTTGCGTAGCGAGGGCTCACCGCCAGTGATACGCACCTTGCTGGTTCCCATGGCGGCAAAGGCCCGGGCCAAACGGCGAATTTCATCCAGGGTGAGAAATGACTTGCGACCGTCCGGCCTGTAGCCATCCGGCAGACAATATTGACACTTGAAATTGCAGACGTCGGTAACCGACAGCCGCAAATACTGGAACTTGCGCGCGAACGCATCCTGTAATTCAAACATAAACACCTTTCCAAATTCGGGAGGCAGCGGCATTTCTCCCGCAACCCTTACAGCACTAGGCTGAGCGGTCTGGCAACCCTATTGATGTGCAACTTAGGTCTACCAGACTCGGAGTTTTTGACGTTTCTCGGTTTTCTGTCTACCACCTTAGGTACAAATGTAGCTTCAAATCAAGAACAATATCGAGCAACCTTGAATTATGCGAAGCGGCGGCCCTGCTTTTGCGTCCTGCATCTTAATTTGTCGCAAAACGCAGATGTGTGGCAATCTGCAACAGGCTTTTGGCGTTTATTTTACGTGTAACCCCTGTCTGCACTGGGTTTGTAAAGTTGGCACGATTATTTCATGTATAATGGCAGTTGTTTTTATCCCGTGCTCTCTTCAGCTTATGCTGAAGTTCGGCCAACCCTTTGGGTTGGCCATTTTTTTATCTATTATTCAGTCCGCTGTTTAGCCGGCCGTTTGTTCCAACCTTTCCTGTACCGCCACCAGGGTGGCAGCCAGAGCACTTTGCCAGGCCTGAAACTGCAGCCTGACGCTGACTGCGTCCTGTTGATGACAAGACTGCTCCAGCTTTTCACTCAAATACTGACAACGTAATGCCCCGTAGCTACCGCAAGCCGACTTCAGGCTGTGGCAACAGGACGCCATGAGCACCAGATCCTGATCATTGAAGGCCTGCTGCAACGCATCGCTCAGCTGCTGGCCATCGACAATAAACAGCCGTAGCAAACGCACCAGCACCTGCTCCCCCAGCTCTTTTTCCAGGCGCTGCAGCAGATGACCATCAAGCAGGGGCAGCTGCGCCTGCAAGGATTGCCAGTCAACCATGTGGAGTATCCCAACTTTGTAGTTTGCGATAGATAGTGGAAGGACTCACTTCCAGCAATGCCGCCGCCCGGGACACATTACCCTGACAATGACTAATGGCCCTTTCTATCGCCTGACGCTCCAGCACCGCCAACGGCACTATGGGAGCCGGCAAGGCATCGGTCACCAGTTCGGAGGTAGCCTGTTGAGACAGGGGTTGATCCAGCGGTGCCGGCAGCATATCCGGTTCTATCCACTCTCCCTGGTGCAAGACCACGGCGTTACGGATCACGTTTTGCAGCTGTCGCACGTTACCCGGCCAGTGGTAGGCTTGCAGCCGGTCTTTGGTTGACTCTGACAAGCCCACAAACGACTTGCCCTCTTCCCGGGAGGCCTGGCGTACCAGCGCGGTGGCGATACTGATCACATCGGCCCCTCGCTCCCGCAATGGCGGCAGGTGAATAGGAATAACATGCAGCCGGTAATACAAGTCCTCCCTAAAGCGCCCTTGTTCTACTTCCAGCAATGGCTCACGGTTGGTGGCACACACGATGCGCACGTCGACCTTGATTTGCTGAGAGCTGCCCACGGGCTGTATTTGTCCGCTTTGCAGAAACCGCAACAGCTTGCTTTGCAGCTCCAGATCCATTTCACAGATTTCATCCATGAACAGGGTGCCGCCATTGGCCCGGATCACGGCACCATCACGGTCTTGCAGTGCGCCGGTAAAGGCCCCCTTGATATGGCCAAACAATTCGCTTTCCATCAGCTCTTTGGGAATGGCGGCACAGTTGAGCGCGATAAAGGGCCCGTCACTGCAGCTGCTCAGCTGATGCAGGGCTTCGGCACAGACTTCTTTACCCGTGCCACTTTCACCGGTAACGAACACGGTCGCGCTGCTGGGGGCGGCGTTTTCAATCAATCGATATACCTTTTGCATCGGCAAGCTGGCACCGATGAACCCCTGAAATGGCTCTTTTTCAATATCGTGACGATAACGGTCTATCAGCTGATTCAGCTGGCGAAACTTCATGGTGTTATGCAAAGTGACTTTGAGTCGCTCAAGTTCAATCGGCTTGTTGATAAAGTCATGGGCCCCCAGGCGCATGGCTTCCACCGCCACATCGACCGAACCATGAGCCGTGATCACGATAGTGGTGATGTCATGCTGTTCGCGATGCAGCCACTGCAGGATGTCCATGCCGGGCATGTCGGGCAACATCAAGTCCAGCAACAAAATATCCGGGGGTTGCCGCCGAATATGCTCGAGTGCTTCCTGGCCATTGCTTACCACGGTCAACGACAGCGGTTCATCTTGAAGGTAGGCCTGGTATAGCGCAGCCAGGGAGGCAGTATCCTCTACCAATAAGACATTCAGCCTCTCATCTATCATTTATATTTCTCACCTTTAACCGTTAGGTTGGTCTTTTTGCGCTGTCGCACGAAAAAAACTTGCAACAAATTAACCCGATGTTAACATACATTCAACACTCGGTATGACTCATCTTGATGTTGTGACACTGCCCGTGATATTGCGTTTTTATTTTTTTTGTTAGCGTGAGTGACGACAACCTTTTTTAAGCCTTTGTGGCTGCTGCGAAACCAGGGTATTTATATACCCTGGTCTTTTTTTGTCGACAGTTAATTACCCGTCTCACTCAGGCCGGATTGTCGACATCAATAAAACTCACCGCCAATCCCTGCTCTTGAGCCAGCCACTCGCCCAGAGCCTTTACACCGTAGCGCTCGGTCGCATGATGGCCTGCCGCAAAAAAGTGTACACCGCACTCCCGGGCAACGTGTACGGTTTGCTCCGATACTTCACCACTGATAAATGCATCCATTCCCTGCTCCGCCGCCAGGTCGATATACCCCTGACCACCGCCGGTGCAAAAGCCCACGCGACGAATCAGCTCGGGCCCGGTATCGCCTACATGCAACACAGAGCGATCCAGTCGCTGCTGCAACCGCTCGCTCAGCTGCGCACCGCTAAGCGGGGTGTCCAATTCGCCCCACTGCGCCACCGACAGCGGGTTGCCCGCTTCAAGGGACGCCACGTTTTGGATGTCCAGCAAGGCGGCCAGCTGCGCGTTGTTACCCAGCTCGGGGGCAATATCGAGCGGCAGATGATAGGCATAAAGGTTGATATCGTGGGTCAACAAGGCTTTAAGCCGCCGGCGCTTCATGCCGCGCACCTGTTCGTTTTCTCCTTTCCAGAAATAACCGTGATGCACCAGTATGGCGTCGGCACCGGCCTGAATCGCCTGGTCAATCAGGGCCTGACTGGCTGTCACACCGGTGACGATTTTGCTAATCTCGGCTTTGCCTTCAACTTGCAGGCCATTCGGACAATAATCTTTAATTGCTGCAACATTGAGCTGCTTATTCAGCAGCCGTTCGAGTTCTAAATTATTCATGCTGACTCCATGGCGTGATTGAGCCCATTCTAAAACAAAAGGTTCCTTGAGTGAGTACTGTTCTGCACTCTTTATTATCCCGGCTTGGTGATCCGACAGTACGAGACCTGGCCTGGGCCCTGGCCAGCCCCAACCTGTTGCAACACTCGCCTCTGGCACCGGATAACCATTGGTACTCGCAACTGTTAACCGAATACCAGCCTCGCCTGCTCGAGCTGGATGCCCAACCGGCGCTGTTGCACCGGCATTGCCAGCCCCATCGTCGCCTCGGCTTCTATTTTGAGTCTCTTTGGCATTTTTTTCTGCTCGATCACCATCGCTATCAACTGTTGGCCCATGACTGGCAGCAGGTGATTGAGGGGACCACCCTGGGTGCGTTTGATTTTATTGTCTGGGATCAACAGCTAAAACGCATAGAGCATTGGGAACTAGCCGTTAAATTCTACCTGATTAGTCAACAAGATAACGCCTTTGACAGTGCATTTGGCATGAACCCTCGCGACAAACTGCGTCGCAAGCATCAGCATATGCTTCATCATCAGCTGACGCTGAGTCAGCAAGCTCCTGTTCGCCAGCGCCTGACACAACTGGGCTTGCTGCCGCAGCATCAACGCCTGATTTTAAAGGGCCGGCTCTATTACCCAGCCCGCTGCCAACAGTTTTTATCCGAACAGGGAGAAAGAGGCACCTGGGGGCTTGAGTCACCCGAACCCGGATTTACTCCGCAACACAAATTGGGCTGGCTAACGGGTGGACGCCACAGTGAACGGCTGGATAGAAAACAGAATTTCAACGACGGGAACGGTAACTGGTATATTCAGGTAGACGAAGAATGGCTTGAGAGCACAAATATGAAGATATAACAGGAGGGGTAATCGAGATGGAGGCGCGTTCCGGAGTCGAACCGGACTAAACGGATTTGCAATCCGCTGCATAACCGCTTTGCTAACGCGCCATGACAGAGAGTTGGGACTGAAATTTGGAGCGGGAAACGAGATTCGAACTCGCGACCCCAACCTTGGCAAGGTTGTGCTCTACCAGCTGAGCTATTCCCGCTAAACTTCTTCATCGACACACCCTTGCAGGCGTCCAATGGCTGTGCATTATAGACTCGGCGCCTTATAATACAAGTCATTTTGTTATTATTAACTCTATTTGCTTTAAATTTCAGCACCTTGGTTGTTTTTATACCAAACAGATTAAATAGCAGATCTATTTTCTTGCTCTATAAAGGTCGGATAAAGGGCCTCCTCCACCGACACGCTGCAAGCACGTCCCTGTGACGCTCAGCACATGACATCCGACCGCCATGGATGGCGGGAGTGCCGAAACGGCAGGAGCATTTTTCGGCCTTGTCATGTGATGGTCGGTGGAGGAGAACCCTTCATCCTCCCTGATGCTACGGAGTTGCCTGTTGGTGGTGCCTACAGGCAACTCGGAACCTAAGAAGAGGCAGCAGAGATCACCTCCCACGACCGTGAAATGCCAGGGATGGCATTTCCCGAGCCCCCATGGGGCAGCTTGCTGCCGTGTATCTTTGTTGGGTAATGGACCGAATATCCTGTGAATATTCGCAGCCTTTACACAGCAAAGATGGCTAGCCCAGTGGCGTGTCGTGGGAGGTGACTGTGGTGCCTCAGGTATTCAGGTTCAAAGGTGAACAGATCTTTACTGTAATTGGTATTAGTGCGTTTTCACCCTATTTGGCAGCATGAAGGCTTGCTTCTGCATCTCCCGCCTGCGGAGATGACTTTCAGCTGCGATTGAGAAATAGCCAATGTCAAAACATAAGGTCACATAATGACGAACGCCAAACCCAAGGCCCTACCATGACCCACGCCCAGCAGCAGATATTAACGGTGCTGGCCTGGGTGCCTGATGGACGGGTGGTCAGCTATGGCCAGCTGGCAGATCTGGCGGGCTTGCCCGGCCGCGCCCGGCTCGTTGGCCGAACCCTGCGCACCCAAGATACCGAACAGTTACCCTGGCACAGGGTAGTAGCGGCAGATGGTCGACTGGGGTTGCCCCAGGGCAGCCCCGGCTGGCTGGAGCAAAGGCAGCGCTTGCTGGCGGAAGGCATCTTCTTCAAAGGAAACCCGCTGGGCGGAAACAGGGTCGCCATGGCGCAATATCAATGGCAGCCAGACCTGGCCGCCATGCTGATGCTGTTCGAGCAATAACCCGTCCCGTTAAAACAGGCCCAGCTGCTGGCCAATCAATGCCTCGAAGCTCAAGCCAATGAAGGGCAGGATGGCATCGGCGACGGGTTTGAGCTGACGATCCACATAATGCTGATAGTCGATGACCGAGCTCATATATTCCACCGGCTCGGGTCCGTTCACCGTGATCACATAGCGGATAGTGCCTTTTTGCTGATAACGCAACGGCAAGCCAAGACGGGCATTGTGCTCGTCGGCCAATCGCGCCGCGCGCACCTGAGGCGGTTGTGATTTCACATACAATGCCAGGGGCCGCCGCAACCGCTTGCGATACACCAGATCCTGATCACGCTCTCCGGCCAAGGTTTGCGCCAGGGTTTCACGCACAAAGTCGCTGGGATCTATTTCGTCAAATACCAGTCGATACAGCTCGGTTTGAAACTGCTGCGCCAGCACGGTCCAGTCGGAACGCACGGTTTCGAGCCCCTTGAATACCAGCCGCTTCTCGCCCTGCACTATGCTTAGCCCCGCATAGCGCTTTTTCGAGCCTTGCTCCTGGCCACGAATGGTCGGCATTAAAAAGCGCGCAAAATAGCACTCGAACTGCAACTCCAGGTGACTGTCCAGTTGCAGGGTACTGGCCAACTGCTGCCGCCACTGCTGGGTGATTTGCCGTGCCAGTCGCTGGCCTTCTGCACTGGCGGTATGCTCATTATGATGACCGGACAACAATACAAACACCGAGTCGGTATCGCCATAAATAACCTCATGGCCCTGCTCGGTTATCCAACGGGCACTTTGCTGCATGATCTCGTGGCCGCGCAAGGTAATGGACGATGCCAGCCGGGTATCATAAAAACGACAACCGCCCGAGCCCAGCACCCCGTAGAACGAATTCATCAGTATCTTAATAGCTTGAGAACGTGGGGCATCCTGCTCGCGTTTGGCCTGATCCCGCGCCTGCCACAGCTGTTCGATAATGGCCGGTAAAAAGTGCTGACGACGGGAAAACCGGCCGCCACGAAAGCCGGGGATGGCATCCTCTTCCGTCAGGCCCATCGCCAGGCCAAGCGGGTCTATGTTAAAGGTGCGAATGATGGCGGGATACAGGCTCTTGAAGTCGAGCACCAGCACATGGCGGTACAAGCCGGGCCTGGAGTCCATCACATAGCCGCCAGGGCTGGCCAGCCCCCCTGCAGCGGGCAGGTTGGGGGCCACATAACCGGCGCGATGCAGGTGTGGCAGATACACCTGGGTAAAGGCCGCTACCGAGCCCCCTACTCTATCCAGCTCCAGCCCGGTGAGCTGACTGCGCAAGCGCAGGAAGTCCAGCAAGCGGGTGTGGGCAAAAATATCCCACACCAGCTGGCAGTCGGCCAGGTTATAGGCGGCCAGCTTGGGCTTGTTATGACGAAAATCGCGGGTAATAGTAGCCAGCCGGTTGGCAACGTCTTCCGTCTGCTTGCCTCGCCCCAGCAACTGCTGCGCCACCGACTCCAGACTAAAGCTGTCAAACTGGTAGCAGGCGGTTTTAAGGGCGGCAATGCCGTCTATGACCACTCGCCCCGCCAGGGTGAGAAAAACCTGATCGGTATAATACGACTCGCGCAAGAACGCCGGCTCGCCACCACGCCCCAGCCGCAGCTTGATGCCGTGCAAGGCGGCGCGGCGCAATAACACACGAAAATCAAAACCGACTATGTTCCAGCCGATAATAATATCGGGGTCATACTGCTCCAGTGCCTGCTCCAGCGCCTTGAGCAGCGCCACTTCGTTGGCTTGCCAGTCAATCTCAGTGGCGGCGGGTTCGGGCTGGCCTATCATCAACACCCGCGCCAGATGGTCACCGTACAGGCCGATGGAATACAGCTCGCCCTGGCCCGAGCACTCGATATCCAGTGACAGCACCCGAAATTGCGGGCTGTAGTCTCCGGGTTTTAACCGCGCCTGGTTCACCTGGCGGTAACCTTTGGCCTGTTGCGGCTCCCCCATAAACACCACCCCGCCCCGAATAAAGCGGCTCAGTAAAAACCGCTCATGCAGGCGAATATCATCTTCAAATACCGAAATACCCTCACGGCGCAGTGCTTCGGCCGCCACCTTGTGTGCGGCTATGCTGGCAAAGTACAGCACCCCCACCGCTTGTTGCCCCAGGGTGTGTAGCCCCGGCGTCGCCCACTGGTAGAGGATGTCCGCCTGGGCCAGCACCCGCTGGGCAGCAGCATATTGTTCAATGGGGATCAGCAGCAGCGGGCGTTCGCCGCACAGCAGTATGCGTACTGGCCCCTGTTCAGTACACAGCCAGTAAATAATTTCGCTGCGGCCCTGTCGGTCGCGGCTGTGGCGGGTTAACAGAAACCCCTGCTCGATATGACTCATGGCCGCATTATACCTCAAGCGCGGCCGCCGGCAGGATCTGGTTGGCCGAATAACAGGGGGAAAAAAGCCCCGCCGAACGGGGCTGTTCAATAATACCTGTCTATCTGCTTACTGCTTAGCGGATTAAGTCCGTGCGCTGAAAGGCATCGGCAAAGGTATTGGCAACCTTGCTTAATATATCGGCAGAAACGGGGGTCTTGTTCTTGTCACTCAAGGTAATACTGCTTTGCTCACCCAGATCACCAAGCTGAATACGATATTGCTGCTCGGGAATATCCAGCATCGGCAAGCCGAGATCACGCCACTTGCCCTTGCTCAGGCCATCATACTCGACGTCGACATACCCCAATGCCTGCTGGCGATTGGTTAAATCAAAGCCCAGCTTGGGCAACAAGGTGATCAGCCGCTTCCAGCTTCTGTCGTAGCCTTCGGCGACCAGCAAACGGCCCTGGGCCTGATCCAGCGTCAGCTTGATGGGGCTGCGGTCCAGCAGGTTTTGCTGTTGGGTCAGCTCACGCTGATAAGACAAGGAGAAGGCGTTGAGCATGGAGGCTTCTGCACGTTGTCTGTCCTGTGCCAGTGCCGTGTTCTCGCCGTCGACACTCACCTGCACCGCCACCGCGCGGCGAACCGCATCCGGAAGCAGTTGCCAGCTGAATTGCTGCCCGGCATTACCAATGGCTTTGCCGTCACTCCGCCAGCCTTGACCTATCTGGCTATACTCGGCTTTTTGCCCTTTGAAAAAGGCCTCCAGTGCCTGGTTAAGCTCTTGCTCCAGGGGCTGGTCCAGTCGTTGCTGATAAAACCACAGCCCGCTTCCGTTATCCAGCACTTCGGTACCACGCACCAGCGGCAATACCTGAGTGGGCGGTCGAATATCCATGTTTTTGCCCACCACGCCACTCACGGCGGCGGCAGTCGGTTTGGGGATCACATATTCATTATTGAAATTAGGTGCTTCCAGCCCGGCGGGGATCAGCAACGGAGTGGTTCTGAGTGTTGCATCCTGATAATCAAACCCCCGATTAGCCTGCGTGCGGGTTTCGGGGTTGCTGCAACCAGCCAGCACACTCAAGGCCAGCAGGCCCATTACCATTTTCTTTGTTTTCAACGATTTATCCACGCCCTATTAACTCCGCTTTAATTAACGCTTCCCTCACCTGCTCCTGCGCTGCTGTCGCCAGCGGGAGCAAAGGTAAACGCGGCATTGAGGTACTGATGAGCCCACGCTCGGCACAGGCCCACTTCACCGGTATGGGATTGGTATCACAAAATAGTTGCTGATGCAGCGCCAACAAGCCCTCATGCATCAGGTTGGCCCTAGGCCAGTCGCCGGCCAAGGCGGCGTTAAACAAGGTTGCCATTTCGGCCGCTGCCACGTTGGCGGTAACCGATATCACGCCCTGGCCGCCCAATCGTACAAAATCGAGCGCCAGGTGGTCGTCGCCGCTGAACAACAAAAAGTCATCGCCACAACAGCGCCTCAACTCACGGACCCGGCTGAGGCAGCCACTGGCCTCTTTGATACCAATAACAGGCACAAGTTCCGCCAGTTGCCCCGCAGTTTCCGGCAACAGATCGCAGCCGGTTCGCCCAGGCACATTATAGAGAATCTGTGGCAGGTCACAGGCCCGGGTAATGGCCGTATAGTGCGCCACCAGCCCTGCCTGGGAGGGCTTGTTATAATAGGGCGTAACCGACAGGCCGGCCGCCACGCCCATGGTCTGCATGGCTTTGCTCAAACGGATGGCCTGGCGGGTATCGTTAGAGCCGCAACCACCAATAACGGGAATGCGGCCATTGGCATATTCCAGCACCAGGCGCACCACGTCCAGGTGCTCTTCGGTACTCAGGGTCGGTGACTCGCCGGTGGTCCCCATGGCCGCAATGGCACTGGTGCCGCTGGCGACGTGATAATCGACCAGCCGTTTCAGGCTGTCGTTGTCCACGTCGCCCGCTGCCGTCATCGGCGTGATTAATGCCACTATGCTACCGCTGAACATAGGCAATTCCGTTACGTCTTGTAAAGAGGGTTATGGTAGTGGCGGCTTCCTTCGAATACAAGAGAGGCACTGGAGCCCATTGCAATTTATGCTAGTATCTTGGCTCTCTTCCACCCAATCTGGATAGACTCATCATGAACTATTTACCTGCTGGCAGCCCGGCGCCTGCCTTTACCCTACTCGACCAAAATGGTGAATCCGTCAGCCTTGGCGATTTTAGCGGCAAAAAAGTGCTGGTGTATTTCTACCCAAAGGCCATGACGCCAGGCTGTAAGGTACAGGCCTGTGGCCTGCGCGACAGCCGTGCCGAGCTTGAAGCGCACAATGTCGTGGTACTGGGCATCAGCCCGGATCCGGTGGCGCGACTGAAAAAGTTTGAAGAAAAAGATGAACTCAACTTCACCCTCTTGTCCGATGAAGACCACGCCGTGGCCGACGCCTTTGGCGTATGGGGCTTAAAGAAGTTTATGGGCAAAGAGTACGACGGTATTCACCGCATCAGCTTTTTAATCGACGAGTCCGGCACCGTGTGCAAAGTATTCGACAAGTTCAAAACCAAAGACCATCACCAGGTCGTGATGAATTATTTAACAGAACAATAAACGCCCAGCCGTGATGGGCCTTAAGCCGTACGCCTGTCTCTTAGTCACAACTATTTGTTGATATTTTTTGAAGTTAATGTGGTGTCAGGCAGAGGGCACACCTCCTCCGACACGCCGTGGGTTAAAGCCATCTTTGCTGGATAACGGCTGTGAATATTCACTGGATATTCAGTCCATTACCCAGCAAAGATACACGGCAGCAAGCTGCCCCATAAAGGCTCAAACCGCGCTATCTGACCGCCAGGGAGGGCGGGAATGCCAATATGGCAGGAGCATTTATTGGCCCTGGCGCGGATGGTCGGTTGAGCTGACACCCTCTGCCTTCCCATTTGACACCTGTGCCGTCGGTCAGTGGTGCCCACCGAAGACTCGGTGCCTAAAAAGAGGCTGCTGGGATAGCCTCAGCCGACCATCACATGACAGGGACGTCATGTGCTGAGCGTGCAGGGGGCGAGCTTGCCTCGCCGTGACGAACCGTTTCAACCTGACCGAACATCCGGTGAATGTTCGCAGCGGTTGAAAAAGTGAGTGTCATTTATCCGCAGCGTGTCGGAGGAGGCTACCCAGCTGCCTCTATGCATTGGTTTACTGACTAGCGACCTGTGACAAAGAGACTGGCGTACGCTGCACGTAAAGAAAGACGGTGTGGGTCTTTGATTTACGGCGTAAGGCTTACCGCTGTGTTTTCCCTACCAGCCAGAATCCGCACAGCATAGCGACCACAAACAAGCCTGCCTGCCATTGAAAGCTGCCCAGCAAGCCTAATGCCGGGCCTGGGCAAATACCCACCAGTCCCCAGCCAATGCCAAAGATGAGTGCTCCCAACAGCAGGCGCTTATCAATCACGGGGGCCGGCACTTCAGGCAGCTCCGCGCCCAGTGCGCATTGCTGTCGGCCCTGACGACGCCACAGCCAATAACCCGGTGCAAACACCAGCAAGGCCCCACCCATCACCAGGGCCAAACTGGGATCCCAGTTGCCGAATACATTCAGGAAACCCTGCACCTTGGCGGGATCTATCATGCCGGATACCACGAGCCCCAGGCCAAACAGGGCGCCGGATAATAATGAAATAATCATCAACATAACGTTATGCTCCCCATCCCAACACGGTAACGGTTGCTATCCCCGTAGCCATAAACACCAGGGTCGCCACGATCGAGCGCCAGGAAAAACGGCCGATGCCGCAAATACCATGGCCACTGGTACAGCCATTGCCCAGCCGGGTACCTATGCCGACCAGAACGCCCGCCAGCGCCAGCTTAAGCGCAGACACCGAGGCCAATTCAGGGATGGCTATCTGCCCGCTACCAAATAATACGGTTGGCACCAACACCAGCCCCAGCACAAATGCCCACCGCCAGCCTTTATCGGCCCGAGCCCCTATTCCCGAGACGATGCCACTGATACCGGCTATCTTGCCTGTGCCCAGCAGTAGCAGCAGCGCACCGCCACCAATGCAGGCTCCTCCTATCAGGGCGGTCCATGGCGTAAAGTTGACTATGGTCATCACTGTCTCCCATTAAATTAGACTTCCCTAATAATACAGGCAAACTTTACATTAGGTAAAGCTTATATATAAACTGCCGGGCAAATTTAGTTTTGAGCAATGTCGGTGTCGTTATTTACAATCCCTCGGCTAGCGTTCAAGATGACCTTACTCGGAAAGTGCGTATTTATAAGGAATATCAACAGTATGCAGTTGCCTGCATTGCATCGCCCTCAACATCACTTGTGTTTTTTCAGGTTGGACTCACAATTTTGTCTCACCCCGTTAACCACACAAGTGGCAGACGAGATACGCTTGCCCGACGCAAGCCGCTCTTTACTGTGTCAACTTAACGAGATCGATCGACGCAAGCTCGAGCAACTCTGTACTAAGGGCTTGCCTGACAGCCTGGTGCTGACCCTCCATGAGCGACGCTGGCACTGTCACCTGGCGCCCGTTGAAAATAATCACTGGCTGCTGAGTGCGGACATGTCGCAGCATCAACAGCAGGATCAGCTAGGCATCAGCGAATGGCAGCTGCAACAAACATGGCTCAACCAGAGTACTGGTGCGTCCAGCCTGGCGGCAAGCATGCCGCTGCTGTTCGATGAGTTGATGAGTCAGCAAGGCGCTGACCGGGTGGTGTTGTGGCGCCATTATGCGACAGAAGAGATACTGCGACCTTTGTATAGTCAGGGGCTGTCCTTTACCTTGCAGCCGGTTAAGGCGGAGCGACGCTATTTACGCACCTTGCGTCAAAGAGGTGGCCTGAGTTACAGCCATTGCGCCCAGCAACCCCTGCTTAGCGCCTTTCATTATCTCGCAAACGACGGTATTGCCCATCGCCTGGATGTACCGCTGCTCATAGAGCAAAAAGTCGTGGGGGTCATCAGCCTGGAATACGCACAGGCACGCGCCCCCGTGACCCCCTCGGACTTGCAATTTGTCGCGGCCATTGCCGATCGGCTTGCCAGTTTGATGATGCAGCCGGCCCAGAGCCCCCCGGTTCAGGACGACGATATCGATATCGCCCGACTGACTCCCTTGTTGTTACACCACACCGGGCAGGACTTTTTTAATCAGTTGATGGTGCAGCTTGCCGCCCTGTGTCAGGCAGATATCGCACTGGTCGGGCTGCTACACCCGAACCGGAAAAAGGTGAGAGTGGTATCCTGCTTTATGGATGAGCAGTTACAAGCGCCTTTCAGTTACTTTCTCGCCACGACCCCTTGCCACATCAGTGTGAGCAGCGCACACAAGGTGTGTGTATATCACAATGATATTGCAGAGCTTTTTCCAGCCGATGACATGCTGCGAGAAAAAGGCATACAGGCCTATATTGGCCTGTCGATTAAAGATCAGAACCAGCAACCCGTGGGCATACTCGCCCTGCTGTTCAAACAGCCGCTACACGCCTCAACCAACATGCAGTTATTGCTCGAGCAACTGGAAGGCAGACTCAGCGCCGAGCTCTTGCGCCGACGAGATCAGGAAGCCCTGATGGTGGCCGCCGCCGCCTTTGATGCGCAGCAAGGCCTGTTTATTACCGACGGCCACATGAATATTCAAAAAGCCAATCAGGCCTTTGCGCAAATGAGTGGCTACCGCGGCGACGAGCTGATTGGGCGCTCGGCGCTGAGCCTGAGAGCAGATACCCCCTACCACGCCACCGTGGACAGCATTACCCATAGCCTGCAGCAGCAACAAAGCTGGCAGGGTGAACAACAACTCCTGCGTGCCGATGGCCAGATGATGCCGGTGCATCTACGGATTTCCCAGGTAAAAGACAAGTTGGGCATCATGCATTACGTCTGCTGGCTGGAAGACTTGTCGCAACAACAGCAAGCCAAGCAGCGCATAGAACGCATGGCCTATTTTGATGAGCTCACCGGGCTGCATAATCGCCGTTACATGGTGGAGCACATCAACCAGACCGTAGAACAAGCCGAAATCGACTCGAGTCGTGGCGCCCTGCTACTGCTCGATCTTGATGATTTCAAGAGTATTAATGACTCACTGGGCTACGCCATTGGCGACCAACTGCTGCTCCTGGTAGCAGAGCGCCTGGCCAGTTTTGTCAAACACAGTCACGGTGCCAGCCTGGCCCGCATTGGCAGCGATGAATTTGCGTTGCTCTTCCCCGGGTTGAGCCATGGTTATATCGGTGCCAAAACCTGTGCCGAACAATTGGCTCACGGTTTGAACGAGCTGTTTTTCATCCCGTTTGAACTGGAGAACCTGCGCTTGCATTTAAGTGCCAGCATCGGCATCAGTTTGTTTCCCGTCGCCCAGGTGGATCGGGGGGAATACCTGCGCCAGGCCGATACCGCCAACCATATTGCCAAGCAAGTCGCCTCTGGCAACCCGGTGTTTTACAGCCAGGAGATGGCCGATGAAATACAGGAGCGATTGCGCATTTCCAATGATCTGCAGCACGCCTTGCTCCATAATGAGCTGGAGCTGTACTTTCAACCACAACAACGGGTAACCGATAACAAACACGTGGGCGTAGAAGCCCTGCTACGCTGGCAACCGCCGGGGAAAAAGCCGGTTCCTCCCGGCATTTTTATTCCCGTGGCAGAAGAAACCTCCTTGATTTGCGACATCGGCAACTGGGTACTGCAGCAGGCCTGCTCCAGCTTTCAACGCTGGCAGCAAATACCGCTGGCACCGGGCTGCCTGTCGGTCAATATCAGCGCCCGTCACTTTCACAGCCCGGACTTTATTTCGCGACTGACACTGCTGATGCAGCAATACCCGAGCTGTCGTCATCACCTGACCCTGGAAGTCACCGAAGGCGTGTTTCTCGAAAACCTGTCGGAAAGCCGTCATCGCATGGCCCTTATCAAGGCGTTGGGCGTCAACCTGTCCATCGATGACTTTGGCACCGGCTATTCGTCGTTTGCCTATCTGCGTGAACTGCCGGTGAATGAATTAAAGCTCGACCGCGCTTTTATTCAATATATTGACCAGCGCTCCCAGGACAAGGCCATTATCGCCTGTCTGCTGGATCTGGCCCGCACCCTGAACATGAGCGTCGTGGCCGAAGGCGTGGAAACCGAACAGCAGCTGGCCATACTGGCCGAGCTGGACTGCCCCGCCTATCAAGGCTACCTGCGCGCCCGCCCCATGTCGGAGGCGGCCTTGATTGAATGGCTAAGGAGATAGCTGCCACAGGATGCGCACGCTGTTGAAGCCGTTTCCAGCATCCCTGGTCGAGTGGTAGAATGCGGGCATCTCAATATTAATAGGATAAATAATGAAATTTGTTATTTTGGCGGTCGTCATTCTGGTCTTGGCATTTTACGTCATTAGAAATTCAAACAACAAGAAAGCAGCGCTTGAAAATATCGAGGCAGGCAAGGCATTTTTAGCCTCCAACAAGGCCAATGACGAGGTGCAGGAAACCGCGTCCGGCTTGCAATACCAAGTATTGGAAAAAGGCGAAGGCAGTGTTCATCCCGGCGCCAGCTCAACGGTCACCGTGCATTATCATGGTACGCTGTTGGACGGCACCGTATTTGATAGTTCGGTAGAACGTAAAGAGCCCATCAGCTTCCCGCTAAATCGCGTCATAAGGGGCTGGACCGAAGGCGTGCAATTAATGGTGGTGGGTGACAAGTTCAAGTTTTTCATCCCGTCCAAACTCGCCTACGGCAACAGCCCCGCCGGCACAATCAAGCCGGGCTCCCTGCTTGTGTTTGAAGTGGAGCTCTTGGAAATCCAGTAATCTCAATAGCGCCAAATAATATCAATTACAGTAAAGATTTGATCACCTTTGATCCTGAATACCAGAGGCACCACAGCCACCTCCCACGACACGCCATAAACTCATCCCTGAGGGCTCGGGAAATGCCGTCCATAGCATTTCACGGTCGTGGGAGGCGATCTCTGCTGCCTCTTCTCAAGCACCGAGTTGCCTGTAGGCACCACCAACAGGCAACTCCGTAGCACCTGGGAGGATGAAGGGATCTCCTCCACCGACCATCACATGACAAGGATGTCATGTGCTGAGCGTCACAGGGACGTGCTTGCAGCGTGTCGGTGGAGGAGGCCCTTTGTCCGACATTTATAGAGCAAAAATAGATCTGTTATTTAATCAGTTTGGTATAATACCTTGTCACTGATGTGGATGCCGGGACTGACAGCGTTGCGCCGCCAGTCCTGGATTCCCGCCTTCGCGAGAATGACAAGAGGGGCGGGAATACCGATACGCCAGGAGCATGTCTCTCCCTGGCGCGGGTGGTCAGTTGAGCAGCAATCTTAAAGGTAACGCCTGCGTACCCGGCTCGAGCTGGCGAGCGTCCTAATTAACACTAGGGTTATGAGAGTCACTGGCACACACGGTTTCTGCCCTGTTGCTTGGCTTTGTACATGGCCTCGTCGGCACGAGCAAGCAGGCTTTCGAGCGACTCGCCCCTCTCGAGCATGGCGATACCGGCACTCACGCTGAGGGTGATGGACTCGCCGCTGTCGAGAGCGACCGGTTCCACCGCTAAGCCTTGCCTCAGTCGGTTTGCAAACTTCCGGGCAGCTGCTACATCCGCACCGGGCAGGACAAAAATAAACTCTTCTCCCCCTATGCGGCCACAAAAATCCGTGTTGCGGCCTAGGCCTGACACCACATCAGCAAACTTGACCAATGCCAAATCGCCTGCAGCGTGTCCCCATTTATCATTAATAGCCTTGAAATGATCAATATCTATCGAAAGTACACTCAGCTTCTGGGCAGACCGATTGGATTGGTTTATCAGCTCGTTCAAACGTTCCCAGGTTGCGCGTCGGTTCGGCAAGCCCGTTAACTCGTCGACCCGGGCCAGGGCTTCCATTTCCTCCTCGGATCTCTTCTTGTACAGGAGAAAACTGAAGGTGTCGGAGAGCAGCTCCATCAGGATATAGTCATCCTTGCAAAACGGCTCAACCGGCAGCGGACTGGAAAAATTAACGGTGCCGTATAGCTCTCCGCCCAGTCTTATCGGGGTGCCTATATAGGATTCCAGTTTGAAATTTTTATAGCAGGGGTGGTGTTGAATTTCACTTCGGCCCACAAAATGAAAACCGACCGTCTTGTTCTCGCTCAAGGTGTGAATGCAATAGGTTCCCGACACATCAAATTTTGTTGAGGGCTCCAGTTCTCCATGGAGATCCACGCAGTCTTCAACGGTGTAATCATCTCCCGAGATACGTGACAGTATGGCCACCTCCAGACCAAAGTGGTTAAGACCCACCCGCAGCAATGATGCTATTTTTTGATCATGGCTCATGGTCACATCAGACGTGATGTTGTGGATCTTTTGCAGGGCATCCAGGGACTGGTCTGCCGAACGAGCCGGGCGGATCACGCCAATAAAACCGACGACTTTCCCGCCGGCAGAACGCATGGCTGCACCGGTCGTCATCCCCAGAAACTGCTCCCCGTCCGACCGGCGATATAGCACCCTGTAATTCTCTGCAGCTATTCTGCCCGCGACGTTAAAGCGCTTTCGGCCTTGTTCTGAAAAGTCACTTTCATCGGCGTAAAGTATTTTTGTCTCTTGCCCATACAAGTCGTCCTTTGGGTAACCAAACAGACGTTCTGCCGCCGAGTTCACATACACCATGCGCCGATTTGTGTCGGCAACGACAACCGCCTCTTCAAAGCTCTGGAATATTTCGGTGAGCAAAAATGGTGAAATCGCACTCGCTTCGCTGCTGGCAGATAAAGCTTGCTCCATATCGCCCAGCTTAGGTTCTTTCATAGATTCACCTTGGTCATAGCCACTCTCATCACATGTTTACATTGCGCATGCGCATACTGCTCCTTGGTTATGTTCGGTATCAACGAACACGACGGTTCCCCTCCCTTGATGATGACCACCTTTAAAGTATCACCGAGCAGATGCAAGCACCAGTCTGCATTAATACAGGCTTTGTGGGCAGAGCAACAGTGAAACTCAATGACAAACCACCAGAAAACAGCCATATATGACCACTTTCAGCTATCAGTAAAAACCCCTGTGCCGCTGCGCGACAACGGCAGCTAAAGCAGCCACTACAAATATCATGCTGTTCTGTTACACAGAGCCGGCTTCTCCAAAAGACGGTGCCGTGCTGCCCTTGCTTCAGACACAAAAAACCGGCCAACAGGCCGGTTTTTTTATTCAACGTAACGCTTGGGCTTCAGGCCAGCTTAGTTCCCTAGCAGGGCGTTCGCTTTTTCGACTACGTTGTCAACGGTAAAGCCAAACAGCTTGAACAGGTCACCGGCCGGAGCCGACTCGCCGAAGGTGGTCATACCTATGATGTCGCCGCCAAAGCCGACATACTTGTACCAGTAATCTGCAATACCGGCTTCTACGGCCAGGCGCTTGGTTACCGCTGCCGGCAGTACGCTTTCTTTGTATTCTGCAGACTGGGCATCGAACACATCGGTACACGGCAAGGATACGACGCGTACCTGCTTGCCCTGGGCGCTCAACTGCTCGCAGGCCGCCATGGCCAGCTCAACCTCGGAGCCGGTGGCGATGATGATCAGCTCGGGGGTGCCGGCACAGTCTTTCAGTACATAACCGCCCTTGGCCACGTTGGCCAGCTGCTCGTCGGTGCGATCGATCTGTCCCAGACCCTGACGAGAGAAAATCAGTGAAGTCGGGCCGTCCTGGCGCTCGATGGCCGCTTTCCAGGCCACTGCCGATTCCACCTGATCACAGGGGCGCCAGGTGCTCATGTTCGGCGTCAGGCGCAACGAAGCAATCTGCTCTACCGGCTGGTGAGTCGGGCCATCTTCACCCAGACCGATAGAGTCGTGGGTATAGACAAAAATGGCTCTCTGCTTCATCAGCGCAGCCATGCGCAAGGCATTACGCGCGTATTCCACAAACATCAGGAAGGTGCCGCCGTAGGGCACAAAACCGCCGTGCAGGGCCACGCCGTTCATGATGGCGCTCATGCCAAATTCACGCACACCGTAGTGCAGGTAGTTGCCACTGGCGTCTTCGGCACTAATGGCCTGAGAGGCTTTGTGCATGGTGAGATTGGACGGCGCCAGGTCGGCGCTGCCGCCCAGTAGCTCGGGCAAAATAGCACCAAACGCATCCAGGGCATTCTGTGAGGCTTTACGGGTGGCAATTTTGGCCGGGTTGGCTTGTAGCGTCTTGATAAAGTCGGCACTTTGCGCCGCCCAATCCGCAGGCAATTCGCCAGCAACACGGCGTTTGAATTCAGCGGCCAGCTCGGGATGTGCGGCAGCATAGGCAGCAAACTGCTCGTTCCACTGGGCTTCTGCAGTTTCACCCTGGGCTTTGGCATCCCACTCGGCATAAATGTCGGCAGGGATGTCAAAGGGGGCATGGTTCCAACCCAGCTGCTCGCGGGTGGCGGCAATTTCTGCCTCACCCAGAGGCGCGCCGTGGCTGTCTGAGGTGCCGGCCTTATTCGGAGAACCAAAACCAATCACGGTTTTGCAGCAAATCAGGGTCGGGCGAGAGGTATCGGCGCGAGCGGCATCGATGGCGGCGGTCAGGGCAGCGCTGTCGTGACCGTCTACATCGGCAATCACATGCCAGCCGTAGGCTTCAAAGCGCTTGGGGGTATCGTCGCTGAACCAGCCGTCCAGCTCACCGTCGATGGAAATACCGTTGTCATCCCAAAAGGCAATCAGCTTGCCCAGGCCCAAAGTGCCGGCCAGCGAACAGGCTTCGTGAGAAATGCCTTCCATCAGGCAGCCATCGCCCATAAAGGTATAGGTGTAGTGATCCACAATCTCATGGCCCGGACGGTTGAACTGCGCCGCCAGAGATTTTTCGGCAATGGCCATGCCCACGGCATTGGTAATGCCCTGGCCCAGTGGGCCTGTGGTGGTTTCAATACCGGGCGCATAACCGTATTCGGGATGGCCGGGGGTTTTGGAATGCAACTGACGGAACTGTTTCAGATCTTCGATAGACAGGTCGTAGCCACTGAGGTGCAGCAAAGAGTACAGCAGCATGGAGCCATGACCATTGGACAAAATAAAACGGTCACGATCGGCCCAGTTAGGATTGCTGGGGTTGTGCTTGAGGTAATGGCGCCACAACACCTCGGCAATATCCGCCATGCCCATAGGGGCTCCGGGGTGGCCGGAATTGGCTTTCTGGACCGCATCCATACTTAATGCGCGCACGGCATTAGCCAGCACTTGACGAGAAGGCATCGACATCTCCTGAGACAGTTACGTAATTTGAGGGTGAATAAACGGCGGTATTGTCCCAAAGACTGCCAAGCGGCGCAAATCTAATCTGTGTGCAGGCTCGGTGTCATCCTTGGCACCCCCAGGTGCCGGCAACGCACTTTTTACTGGTAATCGACGTCGTGCCTCACTAGAATAGCCGTCCAGATGTTAATACCGCCATCCTGAGCGGTCATGACACTCAAGACTTTATATTTACGTTAGGAAACCATCATGGCCAGACTGTTTACCTCCGAGTCCGTATCCGAAGGTCACCCAGACAAAATTGCCGACCAAATCTCCGATGCGGTACTGGACGCCATTATCGAACAAGACCCCACTGCCCGCGTTGCTTGCGAAAGCTTCGTCAAAACCGGCATGGTCATCGTTGGCGGTGAAATCTCTACCAGCGCCTGGGTTGATATTGAAGACCTGGTGCGCCACACAGTGCGCAACATTGGCTACACCAGCTCGGAAATGGGTTTCGACGGCGAAAGCTGTGCGGTACTGAATGCCATTGGTAAACAGTCTCCCGATATTGCCATGGGCGTCGATCGCAAAGATGAAGACCCATACGCTCAGGGTGCCGGCGACCAGGGCCTGATGTTTGGTTATGCGTCCAACGAAACCAATGTACTGATGCCAGCCCCCATCACCTACGCCCACCGTTTGGTGAAGCGCCAGGCCCACGTGCGTAAAGCCCGCGAGCTGCCCTGGTTGCGCCCCGACGCCAAGTCGCAAGTGACCTTCATTTACGACGATAACGGCAAGCCGCTGGCCATCGACACCGTAGTGCTGTCGACCCAGCACGGACCGGATATCGATCAGGCCACCCTGCGTGAAGCGGTCATGGAAATGATCATCAAGCCGGTGCTGCCGGCCGAGTGGCTGACCAAAGACACCAAATATTTAATCAACCCAACCGGCCAGTTCATTATTGGCGGCCCCATGGGTGACTGCGGCCTGACCGGTCGCAAGATTATCGTTGATACCTACGGCGGCATGGCTCGTCACGGTGGTGGCGCCTTCTCGGGCAAGGATCCGTCAAAGGTTGACCGCTCCGCCGCCTATGCTGCGCGCTATGTAGCCAAAAACATTGTGGCAGCCGGCCTGGCCGAACGCTGTGAGATTCAGGTGTCTTACGCCATTGGCGTCGCCGAGCCGACCTCTATCAGCGTCGAAACCTTTGGCACCGGCAAGGTAGCAGAAGAGTTGATTGACGCCATTGTGCGCGAGCATTTCGATCTTCGCCCTTATGGTCTGATCCAGATGCTGGACCTGAATCGCCCCATTTATCAGGCTACCGCCGCCTACGGTCACTTTGGTCGCGATGAATTCCCCTGGGAAGCCACCGACAAGGCCGACTTGCTGCGCGACGCCGCCGGCCTCAAGTAACGCTGTTCTAAATAACCAAGCATAAAAGGGAAGCGCAAGCTTCCCTTTTTTCTGTGGATGATATGACATAAGTCACTTTAAAGACTAAAGACTTTCTCGCCACGGAAGAACACGGAATCCACTGAAAAACCAAGATGATAAAGACAAACAGATCCTAAAACCTGATAAGAAATATAACTGTCGCTCTTGAGCTCTGTCCTTCTTCCGTGGCTTCCGTGGATTCCGTGGCAAAAACGTCTTCAGTCTTGAGCCGCCAGCTTTCACACTAACTAAATGAGTGATGCGATATTACTTATGACTCCCATGACTTCTCCTTTACAACAACGTGTCTTGGCGCGTGTCAATGACTGCATCACACAGGCTGCCGCTCAGTTATCACGTGAGTTTCCTTTACCCAAGGTGCACTTTAACCAGCGGGGCCGTATTGCCGGTTCGGCCTGGCTCGAGCGCTGGGAGCTGCGCTTTAATCCGGTGCTACTGATTGATAACGAGGCCGAGTTTATGGCGGAGATCATTCCTCATGAAGTGGCCCATCTGATTGCCTTTGCCTGTTTTGGCAAGGTCAAACCCCACGGGCCCGAATGGCAGCACATTATGCAGTCGGTGTTTCAAGTTACGCCGCGGACCCGCCATCGCCTTAACACCAGTAAGGTTGCCCCCACTTTCAGCTACCAATGTGGCTGTCGCACGCATCAACTCACCCTGCGGCGCCATAACAATATGCAACGTGGCAAACAGCGCTACCAATGCCTGCACTGTAACGAGATATTGCGCAAAGACTAGCAAGAGAAGGCTGGCCGTCTGCCCTTCCCCGCTCTGGTTGCGAGTGGTAAACTTCTTCTTATAACATCATAAAAAATAATAAATTGTGCGCTATTTCATTTTACTGTTGGGCTTATGCTCCGGGCTTGCCTATGGCGAAGCCTTGTCTTTTAGTCAGGCCAAGCGAAAAGCACCGGCTATCTATAACGATCACCTCGTCACGTTTTACTGTGGCTGCGCGATTAACAAAAACGGCAAAAAACTGGTGCCCGACTTATCCAGTTGCGGCTATCAGGTACGCAAGCAGCAAAGGCGCGCCAGCCGCATTGAATGGGAACACGTAGTACCGGCCTGGGAACTGGGCCATCAACGCCAATGCTGGCAACAGGGTGGTCGAAAAAACTGTACTCGTCACGACAATCTCTTCAAGCAAATGGAGGGGGACCTGCATAACCTGGTGCCCGCCGTGGGCGAGGTAAACGGCGATCGTTCCAACTACCGGTTTTCGGAGTGGAATGGCAAACCCAATCAGTACGGCAGCTGCCAAATGCTGGTCGACTTCAAGGGTCGAAAGGTGCAGCCACCCAGAGAAAGCCGTGGCGCCATTGCCCGAACCTATTTATACATGCAGCAACAATATAAGCTAAAGATTGCCTCGCAGCAGCTCAAGCTGTTTGAAGCCTGGAACCGGCAATACCCGGCTAATAGCTGGGAGTGCGAACGCGATCATCGTATTAATGCCATACAGGGCAATCACAATCCTTTTGTAAAGGAACAGTGCAAACATTATGCGTATACCCCGAATTTATGAACCCGCCGTATTAAGCAGCGGACTGGAATTAACCCTGTCGGATGACGCGGCCAATCACGTGGGTCGCGTGCTGCGCATGCAGGCCGGTCAATCCCTGGTGCTGTTTAACGGCCAGGGCGGTCAATACCAGGCCGACATTGTGCACGCCGACAAAAAGACGGTGCGGGTACGCGTTGGTGACTTTGATGCCCGTGACTGCGAATCCCCCCTGCCTTTTCATCTGGGGCAAGTCATCAGCCGCGGCGAAAAAATGGAATTCACCATCCAGAAGTCGGTGGAGCTGGGGGTGAACATCATCACCCCGCTGTTTTCCAGCCGCTGCGGCGTCAAGCTGTCCGGTGAGCGCCTCGACAAGAAGATTCAGCAATGGCAAAGCATCGCCATTGCTGCCTGCGAGCAATGCGGCCGTAACCGGATCCCCCTTGTTCGTCCCGCCATGACGCTCACCCAGTGGCTGGCCGAGCAAACCGATGACCTCAAGCTCAACCTTCACCCCAGAGCCGAATATAGCGTAAACACTTTGCCGGCACCCGATGCGGGTATTAGACTGTTGGTCGGTCCGGAAGGCGGCCTGTCTGATGACGAAATCATCCAGGCCCGAGAACAGGACTTTGTTGATATTCTGCTCGGCCCTCGCGTACTGAGAACCGAAACCGCGGCCCTGACCGCCATCACTGCTTTGCAATGCCGATTTGGAGATCTTGCATGACTATCAAACTGGGAATCGTAATGGACCCTATTCAGTCCATTAACATCAAAAAAGACACCAGCTTCGCCATGCTGCTAGAAGCTCAGCGCCGCGGCTACGAGTTGTGGTATATGGAAATGGGCGATCTCAGCCTGCGTGAGGGCGAGTCGTTCGGCCGCATGGCCAGACTAACGGTCAAGGAAGACGCCAACCAGTGGTTTACCCTGGAGGCCGCCGAGCGCCAGCCGTTAAGTAACCTGGACGTTATCTTGATGCGCAAGGATCCGCCCTTTGACACCGAGTTTGTTTACGCCACCTACCTGCTGGAGCGCGCCGAAGAAAAAGGCACCCTGATCGTCAACAAGCCGCAAAGCCTGCGCGACGCCAATGAAAAGCTCTATACCGCCTGGTTTTCCGAGTTTACGCCCACCACCCTGGTCAGTCGCAACGCCGCAGAGATCCGCGCTTTTCACCAGGAACATGGCGACATTATCCTCAAGCCGCTCGACGGCATGGGTGGCGCGTCTATTTTTCGGGTCAAGCAAGACGATCCCAACCTGGGCGTGATCCTTGAAACCCTGACCGATCACGGCAGCCGCTATTGCATGGCGCAGGAATATATTGCCGCCATAACCGACGGCGACAAGCGGGTCTTGGTGGTGGATGGCGAGCCCGTGCCCTATTGTCTGGCCCGCATTCCCCAAGGCGGTGAAACCCGTGGCAACCTGGCCGCCGGCGGACGTGGCGAAGCACGCCCCTTGAGCGACAGTGATCGCCGCATTGCCGAAGCCCTGGGCCCCGCCTTGAAGGCAAAAGGCCTGATCTTTGTTGGGCTGGATATTATTGGTGATAAACTCACCGAAATAAACGTGACCAGCCCGACTTGTGTCCGCGAGATTGAGGCGGCGTTTCCGGTCAATATATCAGGCATGCTGATGGATGCGATTGAAAAACGTCTATCCTGAATAGTATGACCATTATCCCCGCCGGCTGCAGGCGGGGCCATTTCTGACTCAAGACGAGATGACATGGAATCATTGCAACACCATTTTCTTATTGCCATGCCCAACCTCAAAGACCCTTTCTTTGCCGGTTCCGTTACCTATGTGTGTGAACACAACGACGAAGGTGCCATGGGGCTGGTGATCAATATTCCCATTGATATGCCCTTGCATGAGTTGCTGGAGCAGCTGGAAATGGCACCCAAAGAGGCGCCAGAGGAGCTCGACAAGCCCGTATTGCAAGGCGGTCCCGTGGCCGCCGATCGGGGGTTTGTGCTGCACACGCCGGTAGCCGGGTTCAGCTCCAGCCAAATGCTGGCCGATAACCTGATGATTACCACCTCGCCGGACGTACTGGAAACCCTGGGCACGGAACAGGCTCCCGAGCGCTATCTGGTGGTGCTGGGGTACGCAGGTTGGACTCCCGGTCAGCTGGAACAGGAGCTGACCGAGAACAGCTGGCTCACGATTCCCGCCGACACCGCCCTGATCTTCGATACGCCGCTGGCCAACCGCTGGCATCAGGCCATCGCCCGTTTAGGCATAGACGCGCGCCATCTCTCATCACAGGTAGGTCATGCATGAGCCGTACCTTGCTCGGTTTTGATTACGGCACCAAAAGCATTGGCGTGGCGGTAGGACAGGAAGTGACCGCCTCGGCCCGCCCGTTACTGGCCTTGAAGGCGAATGACGGCATTCCCGACTGGGAACAAATAGCCGCCTTGTTGAACGAGTGGCAACCCGCTTTGCTGGTGGTAGGGTTACCGTTGAACATGGACGGTACAGAGCAAGACATCAGCCGGCGCGCCCGCAAGTTTGCCAACCGCCTGCACGGTCGCTTTGGGGTGAAGGTCGAGCTGCAGGACGAGCGCCTGACGACCACGGACGCCCGCGCCCGCCTGTTTGACGCCGGCGGCTACAAGGCCCTGGGCAAAGACGCCGTCGATGCCGTGTCGGCCCAGCTGATCCTGGAGTCCTGGATGGAAAGCAACAGCCCGTGAAGGGTGAAGGGTGAAGGGTGAAGGGTGAAGGGTGAAGAGAATACCACCCACCTCGCCGGCTCGGTGTTTTATGTCGTCCCCTTCACTCTTTACGCTTCACCCTTCACAGCTTTAAAAAACAAAAAACCCGCCGAAGCGGGTTTTTTTAGTATCTGTATTACCGCAAGGGTAATTAGATAGCTTCGATTTGTGAAGCTTGAGGACCTTTAGCACCTTCAGTAGCAGTGTAAGATACCTGCTGGCCTTCTGCCAGAGTTTTAAAACCGCTGCCCACGATTTCAGAGAAATGCGCGAACAAGTCTTTGCCGCCGTCAGCGGGAGTGATAAAACCAAAACCTTTTGCTTCGTTGAACCATTTTACGGTACCAGTAGCCATAATAACTCTTACCTTTATTTTAGTGTGACGAGCGTCTGCTCGGAAAATGCAACAAATATCAAATAAGGGAAGCTTGGTGACTGTAGTGCCATAAGGAACGAACAATGTACAACGGCCGCGCTAACTTGAATCTTTTGCTGAGACGTACTCTACGGGAGACTGGGGATGGCGTCAAACTTTATCGTGCCTTTAGCTGGTTATTTTTCAACCACTCCGACTGCAACGAAAGGCAGGCAGCAAAAAGGCGCCTGCCGGCGCCTTCTGTTTATCGACTCATAGTGAGCGAGGACTCGCTCGATATCGCTTATTCGCCGTTGGCAATACGGGCATGCATTTCCTGAACCGAAATCACCGATGCGGTGACATCGTGGGCCATGGCCATGCAAGTGGCAATACCGCCATTCAGGGTAGTGGTATAAGCCAGTTTTTGCGCCAAAGCACCGCGACGTAGCTGCCGCGAGTCTTCGATGGCCTGGCGCCCTTCGGCGGTATTCACTATGTAGGTGTACTCATTGTTCTTGATGCGATCCAGAATATGAGGTCGACCTTCATGTACCTTGTTCACCAGGCGCGGATAGATGCCGGCTTCACCCAACACCACTGCGGTGCCGTGCGTAGCATCCAGCTCGAAGCCCGCGGCCAGCAAGCCTTTTGCCAGCTCGACCACGCGCTTCTTGTCGCTCTCACGAACCGACAACAAGGCGCGACCACCGGTAGGTACCGCCTTGCCTGCGCCCAGGTGTGCTTTACCAAAGGCTTCGGCAAAGGTGGCACCGACCCCCATGACTTCACCGGTCGAGCGCATCTCCGGGCCCAACAAGGGATCCACCCCCGGGAACTTGTTGAAGGGCAGCACCACTTCTTTTACCGAGTAATAGGGGGGAATCACTTCTTTGGTGACTCCCAGCTCGGCCAGTGTCTTGCCCGCCATCACGCGAGCGGCCACCTTGGCCAGCGGAATCCCCGTGGCTTTGGATACAAAGGGCACGGTACGAGCGGCACGCGGGTTGACTTCAATCAGGTAAATCTGGCTGCCTTTGACCGCAAACTGAATATTCATCAAACCCACTACACCCAGCTCCAGGGCCAGCTTGCGCACTTGCTCGCGCATTGCATCCTGTACGTCCTGGCTCAGGGTATAGGCAGGCAATGAACAACCGGAGTCACCAGAGTGCACACCGGCTTGCTCTATGTGCTCCATAATGCCGCCGATGATCACGTCTTTACCGTCGCAAATGGCATCCACGTCCACTTCGATCGCGTCATCCAGAAAACGGTCGAGCAATACCGGCGATTCGTTGGATACGGTGACCGCTTCATTGAAATAGCGGCGCAAGTCTTGCTCGTCGTAGACGATTTCCATGGCGCGGCCGCCCAGCACGTAAGAAGGACGCACCACCAAGGGGTAACCGATGCGCTCGGCCACCACCACCGCTTGCTCCATGGCTGTCACCGTGCCATTTTCTGGCTGCTTCAGACCCAGGCGCTCAATGGCTTGCTGAAAACGCTCACGGTCTTCGGCACGGTCGATGGCATCCGGGCTGGTACCTATGATGGGTACGCCGGCGGCTTCCAATGCACGCGCCAATTTAAGCGGCGTTTGGCCGCCGTACTGCACTATCACTCCCTTGGGCTGTTCAATGCGCACGATTTCCAGCACATCTTCCAGGGTCACCGGCTCAAAGTAGAGGCGATCCGAGGTGTCGTAGTCGGTAGAGACGGTTTCCGGGTTGCAGTTCACCATGATGGTTTCGTAACCGTCTTCGCGCAGCGCCAGGGCGGCATGCACGCAGCAGTAATCGAACTCGATGCCCTGGCCGATACGGTTGGGGCCACCGCCCAGGATCATGATCTTGTCTTTATCCGATGGCTTGGCTTCACATTCGTCATCATAAGAGGAGTACATGTAAGCGGTATCGGTCGAGAACTCGGCCGCGCAGGTATCCACCCGCTTGTACACCGGGAATATTTCGAAGCGATGACGCAGCTTGCGTACTTCATCTTCAGACAGCCCCAGCAGCTTGCCCAAACGGATGTCGGCAAAGCCCTTGCGCTTGAGGCTGCGCAGCAGCTCAGGCGTCAGGTCGGTAATCGCCAGCTCCTGGACCTGCCCTTCCAGCTTGATCAGCTCTTCCAGCTGCACCAGGAACCAGGGGTCTACGTTGGTCAGCTTGAATACTTCATCCATACTCATACCGGCACGGAAGGCATCGCCTATGTACCAGATACGATCGGGACCCGGCTCTCGCAGCTCGTGACGAATACGCGCCATGCTGTCGGCATCGTTCAGGTCGATAATGGGATCCAGGCCATGCTGGCCGGTTTCCAGGCTGCGCAGGGCTTTTTGCAGCGACTCCTGAAAGTTGCGACCAATGGACATGACTTCGCCCACCGACTTCATCTGCGTGGTCAGGCGGTCGTTGGAGCCGGCAAACTTCTCGAAGTTGAAGCGCGGGATCTTGGTCACCACATAATCGATCGCCGGTTCAAATGACGCAGGCGTGAGGCCACCCGTGATGTCGTTTTGCAGTTCATCCAGGGTGTAACCCACGGCCAGCTTGGCGGCAATTTTGGCAATCGGGAAGCCCGTCGCTTTAGACGCCAGGGCCGATGAGCGAGAAACCCGTGGGTTCATCTCGATCACGACCATGCGCCCGGTATCCGGCTCGATACCAAACTGGACGTTGGACCCACCGGTTTCTACGCCGATTTCACGCAAAATGGCCAGGGAGGCATTGCGCATCAGCTGGTATTCTTTATCGGTGAGGGTTTGCGCCGGGGCCACGGTAATGGAGTCCCCCGTGTGTACGCCCATGGCATCGAAGTTTTCGATGGCGCAGACGATGATGCAGTTATCGTTACGATCCCGCACCACTTCCATCTCGTATTCTTTCCAGCCGATCAGGGATTCATCGATCAGCAGCTCGTTGGTCGGAGATAAATCCAGGCCACGAGTACAAATTTCTTCAAATTCTTCACGGTTATAAGCGATACCGCCGCCGGAGCCGCCCATGGTAAACGAAGGACGAATAATACAAGGGAAGCCGACTTCCGCTTGTACCTGATAGGCCTCGTCCATGGTACGAGCGATACCGGCTCGGGGGCAGGCCAGACCGATGCTCTTCATTGCGGCATCGAAACGGCTGCGATCTTCTGCTTTATCAATCGCATCGGCGGTGGCGCCAATCATTTCCACGCCAAACTCGGCCAGCACGCCGTGCTTTTCCAGATCCAGCGCACAGTTAAGTGCGGTTTGGCCACCCATGGTGGGCAACACGGCATCGGGGCGCTCTTTCTTGATGATCTCGCGGACCACTTCCCAGTGAATGGGCTCGATGTAAGTGGCATCGGCCATTTCCGGATCCGTCATTATGGTCGCCGGGTTGGAGTTCACCAGAATGACGCGGTAACCTTCTTCGCGCAGGGCTTTACATGCCTGGGCACCGGAGTAGTCGAATTCACAGGCCTGACCGATCACGATGGGGCCTGCGCCCAGGATCAGAATGCTCTGTATGTCTGTACGTTTTGCCATGACTGTTCCCTACTCCTTTACGCGCTGTGCTGCTTAATCAAATCGATAAAATGGTCGAACAGGTTAGCGGCTTCGCCCGGGCCTGGGCTGGCTTCGGGGTGCCCCTGAAAACTGAACGCTGGCTTGTCGGTGCGGTGAAAACCCTGCAGGGTGCCATCAAACAATGAGGTATGCGTTACGCGCATGTTGGCCGGCAAGCTGGCCTCATCAACCGCAAAGCCATGGTTCTGGCTGGTGATCATGACGGTATTCTGCTCGATATCTTTCACCGGGTGGTTGGCACCATGATGACCAAACTTCATCTTCATGGTGTTGGCACCACTCGCCAGGCCCAGTAACTGGTGCCCCAGGCAAATCCCGAATATCGGAATACCGGTGTCCAGCAGCGCCTTGATGGCGGTAATGGCGTAATCACAGGGCTCGGGGTCACCCGGGCCGTTCGACAGAAAAATACCATCGGGCTTCAGGGCCAGCACCTCGGCCGCCGAGGTTTGTGCCGGTACCACCGTCAGACGACAGCCGCGGTCGACCAGCATGCGCAAGATGTTGCGTTTAACGCCATAGTCATACGCCACCACGTGGTAAGGCAGGTCGGCTTCGGCAGGCTCGCTATGGCCTTTGCCCAGGGCCCAGCTTCCTTGCCGCCAGGTGTAAGACTCGGCAACGGTCACTTCTTTCGCCAGATCCATGCCTTTAAGACCGGGAAAGGCCTTGGCCTCGGCCAATGCTGTGGCTTCATCCAGGTTTGCGCCGGCCAGGATACACCCGGCCTGAGCCCCTTTTTCACGCAAAATACGCGTGAGCTTACGAGTATCTATATCGGCAATACCCACTATGTTATGGGCTTTGAGGTAATCGGAGAGAGAGCCTTGATTGCGGAAGTTGGAAGCGATAATGGGGAGGTCTCGAATAATCAAACCTTGAGCATGAACTCGGTCGGACTCTTCATCTTCTGCGTTAGTGCCGGTATTGCCTATATGGGGATAAGTAAGGGTTACGATTTGGCGGGAATAAGACGGGTCGGTGAGTATTTCCTGGTATCCCGTCATGGACGTATTAAATACCACTTCACCAACGGAACAACCGTCGGCACCAATGGCTGTACCATGAAAGACTGTTCCGTCTTCTAGTACGAGCAGCGCTGTGTTTGTCAAGACAACCTCCGAGTTAATTCTTATAAATCAACAATTTACCTGGCTGTCCCGAAATGAGCATAGGTGAGCTACAACTGCATTCCGGCTAATACTGGGCAAATTCCCCGTATCTTATATAAAGGCGTCATTTCCAACAATCTATTTAGTAAAAAAACCTTTTTTGTGGGTTCGACATCACAAAAAGCGCAATAAAATCGATAATGAGGCAATAAAAATGAAGAAGGACACAAGCAAAAGTTGTAAACAAGGGTTTAGACAGAATAACGTCAACTTTGTCACATAAAACACAAACCAACAATAAACTCGTTAATAATCAACATTATAAAAACATCATCATTAAACAAAGTGACCCGAAAAACAGAGATAACCTCGATTACTTTGTCTTTCAGGTCGTTCTTCATGATGTAACGCTACTTGAGGTTCAGTACATCCTGCATATCGTATAATCCCGCCTCTTTGTCTGCTATCCAGGCGGCGGCACGCACGGCCCCATTGGCAAATGTGAGTCGGTTGGAGGCTTTATGGGTGATTTCGACACGCTCGCCTATATCGGCAAACATAGCCGTATGCTCGCCCACTATGTCACCGGCGCGCACGGTAGCAAAGCCGATGGTATTCGGGTCACGTTCGCCGGTAATGCCTTCACGGCCGTAAACGGCACAGGTCTTCAGATCACGGCCCAGCGTATCGGCAATCACTTCGCCCATGCTGATGGCGGTGCCGGATGGCGCATCGACCTTATGACGATGATGGGCTTCTATAATTTCAATATCGGTATAATCGCCCATGACCTTGGCGGCTTGTTCCAGCAGCTTGAATACCAGGTTCACGCCCACGCTGTAATTGGATGCCATCACCATGGCGGTATCGGTAATCGCCGCTTGAATCTGTGCTTTTTGTGCATCGTCAAAGCCGGTGGTACCAATGACCAGTCGCTTGCCATGCTGTTGCGCCAACGCAATATTGGCCAGTGTTGCCTCGGGGCGGGTAAAGTCGATAATGACATCGACCTGATCGATAACCGCCGCCAGATCATCGGTGACGGTGACGCCCAGGCGACCCACATTCGCCAGCTCGCCGGCATCAACCCCCAATACGCTCGAGCCGGAGTGCTCGAGGGCAGCGGTCAGGGTAACGCCCTTGGTCTGGGTTACTGACTCCACCAATACCTTGCCCATACGTCCATTACAACCAGCTACGGCGATGCGAACCGGATTTGTCATGCTGTTCTTCCTTTCTTTATGCTCAATCACAAGTAACACAGAAGTCTGCCAGATAAGTTCCGGCTTTTAAACGATATTTACAGGCATAAAAAAACCGGCGGCTGCCGGTTTTTTTAATGTGTTACGCGATTTCCAGGAGCTCGACTTCGAACACCAAAGTGGCACAAGGTGGGATGGCACCTGCGCCCTGCTCGCCGTAAGCCAGGTGATGAGGCACGTATAGCTTCCACTTGGAGCCAACAGGCATCAGCTGCAGCGCTTCAACCCAGCCCTTGATCACGCCGTTGACCGGGAACTGAGCCGGCTCACCGCGCATCACTGAGCTGTCAAACACAGAACCGTCAATAAAGGTACCGTGATAGTGCACGCTAACGGTATCGGTAGCAGAAGGAACAGCGCCTTCGCCTTTAACCAATACTTCATACTGCAGACCTGATTCGGTTTGCTCAACTTCGGCACGTTCGCCGTTTGCGCTCAGGAAGTTGTTTTCTTCTTCTTTCGCCTTGGCAGACTCGGCCGCCTGCTTTTCTTGCATACGCTGGGTAATCACCTGAAACGCACTGTTAATGTCTTCGCGAGACACGGCGAATTCTGCGCCGGCGATGGCATCAGCCAAGCCTTGTTGCACGGCTGATACTTCCAGGCCATCAAAAGACTGCTGGGTCAGTTGATCACCGATTTGACGACCAACACCGTAGCTGGCCTTTAGCTCTATTGTCTCATATGACGACATGACATTCCCTAATAGTTGGGTAAAAGAGGCATGCTAACAAAATATGACGGTCAGCTAAATGGTCAGATGGCACACTTGGCCAATAAAGCAGCACCCCTCACCCCGCCGCTGCCGCCAAACACCGGAGCCATGACAGGCGCCGGCTCCACATCGCGCATCAGATAAGCAGGAAGCCGGGCATTCAACTCCTGATAGAGCCAGGCATGGTCACTTAAGCCGCCGCCAAGCACGATCACGTCGGGATCCAGCTGCGTCATCAGGTTCCCCAGCCCCGAGGCAAGAATATCCAGATACAATGACAGGGTTTTTTGCGCGTCAGCCTCCCCTTGTCGCCAGGCAGCAATAATAGCGGGCCCGGACAGAGACGCGTTTTTAGTAGAGGGGGGATTAAGGTACTGATAGAGTCGAGCCAGACCCGTGCCCGATACATAGGTCTCCAGGCAACCCCGTAAACCGCACCCACACGCAAACAAGGGTAATTCGGGGTAACGCGCCAGCAAGCCGGCATTAATCACACCGTGGCCAAACTCGGCACTGCCCCCGCGATGGCTGTTGACCAGCTGCCCTTTGTGTATCAAGGCGCCACCCAGCCCGGTTCCCAGTGTTAGTGCCAAGGCCAAGTCACGGCTCTGCGCCGCGCCACCCTGGTATTCAGACATCAGAAAGCAATGGGCGTCGTTGTCCGCATAGACGCGTCTGTTCAGCTGCCGTTGTAAATCCTGTTGCAGGTACTGGCCGTGAATAGCCGGCACATTGGGCGCCAGCAAACGACCCTGTGCGTCTTTTATGCCGGGAAACCCCACACCGACGCTCCCTTGGGTTTGCCAGCGATGGTCGGCTTGGGTTATCCATTCGACTAATAACGCGATTAACTCGGAATATGCACTCTGGGGCGTGGCAAACACCGAACGTTCTTGTTCCTGACCTTGTTCATCAAAGGTCGCGATGGCAATTTTGCTGCCACCCATATCGACACCGTAATACATTACATTATCCCGAGCCGCGCCACTTTTTACCTGGATTGCTTATCGCACTCAACAAGCTGGCGCACAAAAAACCGCCATGATAGCGCGCTACAAACAATATGAAACAAGACGCACCTAACGCGAAGCCCCATGTGGCAGCCATACCAGTGCGCAGCTTGCCTCATCAGCGTGCTGCCTTAGTTATCTGCCGTCATTGTCCTGAGTCAGCCGTCTTGCTCCGGTGCTATCTGACCTGCACTCTCTATGGTCTGGCCGGCCAGCAGCCACAGCGTGTACTTATGCAGCTCGGGATGCTGGGCCAGCGCCACCAAAAAGGCCCCCCCGACTTCCCGATAGCCTAATTCATAGTTTTTTAAGGTTGTGGGTGGTACCTGAAGCAATTCCGCAAACTTGGGGCGGCTCAGCCCCATCACTTCTCGGATTTGCCGGATCTTTTTACCGACTAAGCTGGTATCTGGATTCATCGCTTTGCTACTCCTATCGAAGTCTTTCGATAACAAATAATCCATCCTTGGTCATTTTAGTTTAACACCACATAATAGACTCGTTGTGCTCTTGTATTACTTTAACCAAAATAAATCCAAAAAAGACTCACCTAACACTCCGTAGACGACCAAACAGGCCAGTGTATGGCAAAAGCTGCGACAATTTTAGCCTTTTAGTCCGGCTAACATCTTGTGAGCGCCTATAAAAACCGCTAGGCTGGATTCGTGCGGGCATACTCAGCAGGATAACGCGTTCAACAAGAACGTATTCTGAATAAAAAATAAAAAGGACTTCCTGCACATCACCGGCAACGGAAGAGACGTTCCGTGGCCTTACAGGTGATACATTCATTTCGACTCACGTCGAATGCTCATAAAATGAGGAAGACAACATGAAAAAGACAGTGGCTCCTTCTTTAATTGCAATGGCGCTTGCCGCCGCGGGTATTTCTGCCAACGTACAGGCCAACGATTGGTACCTGGGCGCCGGTGCCGGCTATGCCCAGTATGAAGACATTGACAGAAACAACTCGGGTCTGGACAAAGACGGTGAAGCCGTCAGCCTGTTCACCGGTTATAACTTCAATGAGTATTTCGGTGCCGAGCTGGGCTTCAACTACTTTGGTGAAGACGCCGATACCAAGGCACTGAACCTGTCCGCGATTGGCCGTTTACCCCTGAGCGAGCGCGTTTCTTTGTTTGGTGAGCTGGGTGCCCTGGGTTGGGATACCGATGCCGGCGCCGGTGATGACGGTGTATCTCCTCTTGCCGGCCTGGGTGTGACCTACCGCGCCTCGGATCTGGTTGACGTACAGGCACGTTATCGCCGTATCGAAGACATGGGCGATTTAGCGAAAAACGGTTTTGAAACCGACGTGAACAACTTCATGCTGGAACTGGTACTGCACCCAAATCGCGGTGATGCCACTCCTCCACCGGTCGCTCCTGTCGTACAGCAGCCTGCACCTGAAGTAACCTACGAAACTCGTACCGTCACTGCAGATGGCTCTATCTACTTCGCCTTCGACAAGTCTGACTTGTCTGCCGACTCTCGTGCCACCCTGGACGAAGTGGCACGTTTCTCGCAAGAAAACCCTGACCACCAGGTAGAACTGGCCGGTTATGCTGACCGTTTAGGCAGCGCCGAATATAACCGCAAGTTGTCCGAGCGTCGTGCTCTGGCCGCCAAAGGCTACCTGGTTGAGCGCGGTGTTGCTGCGCAAAACATCCAGACTGCCTGGTACGGTAGCGAGCTGGCTGAAGGCGTAACGGAAGAAGAACGTCAGTTCGACCGTCGCGTAGATGCCAAGGCACAAGCAACCATTCAGGTTGAAATCATCGAATAATATCTCTGATTGGCAATTGTGTTTAAAAACGGCTCCCAGGAGCCGTTTTTTGTTTAACCTGACCGCCGCCATGGCATACTGTGTTTCTTTTTCTTGCGGCCACTCTGGACTCATCATGCTTTGCCATTGCCACAGCCAGCAGCCATTTGCTCAATGCTGCCAACCCTACCTCGACGGTATTCAAACACCGGCCACCCCCCTGGCGTTGATGCGCTCTCGTTACAGTGCCTTTGTATTGGGGATGGGTGAGTATCTGTTACACAGCTGGCACCCTGACACCAGAGGCCAGTTAACCGCTGACGAATTAACCCGCTTGGGGCATGATACCGAATGGCTGGGGCTTACCATTGTGTTTGCTCGTGGTAGCGTAACGGACCAGACAGGAGTGGTGGAGTTCAAGGCGCGCTATCGCGAAGAAGGCCGTGTCGTGACCCTGCACGAGCGCTCTCGTTTTGAACAAATTGCCGGTCACTGGCTGTACCGTGACGGCCAGCATAATCCCCCCAAGATTGGCGCCAACCAGCCCTGCCCCTGTGGAGCTACCCGGAATGGTATTGCCACAAAATACAAACACTGCTGCGCCAAACGCCGGGGCTTGTGATGGAGCCGCCTTGCTCTCTTAACCTTTTATTCTCTTAACTAGCTGACAGAACATTATAATGGAACGAAAAATACTGCTTACTCACTGCCCCGACGCCAAGGGACTGATCTCTAAAATTACCAATATTTGTTACAAGCATCAGCTGAATATCATGCGTAACGACGAATTCGTGGATTACGATAACGGCCACTTTTTCATGCGCACCGAGCTGGAAGGTTATTTCAACGATCATACCTTGCTGGCTGATCTGGACGATGCCCTGCCCGCAGGCAGCGAGCGCCGACTGGTATCGGCCGGTAACAAGCGGGTCGTGATCATGGTGACCAAGGAAGCCCATTGCCTGGGGGATATTCTGATCAAGCAGTTTTCTGGCGCCATGCAGCTCGATATTGCCGCCGTTATCGGCAATTACGATGCGTTGGCAGATCTGACCGAAAAGTTTGATATTCCGTATCACAGGGTATCTCATGAGGGGTTGAACCGCGTCGACCACGAACAGCAGATCGCAGCAATCATTGACGGTTATCAGCCCGACTATGTGGTACTTGCCAAGTACATGCGTATTTTAAGCCCCGACTTTGTCGCCCGCTACGAGCGACGCCTGATCAATATTCATCATTCGTTTCTGCCTGCCTTCATTGGTGCCAGCCCGTATCGCCAGGCGTACGAGCGCGGCGTCAAAATGATTGGCGCCACCGCCCACTTCGTGACCAATGACCTGGACGAAGGCCCGATCATCGAACAGGATGTTATTCATGTGAATCATGTCTTTAGCGCAGAAGATATGGCGAAAGCCGGTCGTGATGTTGAAAAGTCGGTGTTAAGCCGAGCACTGAGTCTGGTGCTGGAAGAAAAGGTATTCGTCTACGGCAACAAGACGGTGGTCTTTAAATAACATTCATGTGAGGGGTGAGACGCCTGGGTGACGTGTACACCCCATACCCGCAGCTCCGGTATGTTTCGCCTCCCCCTCACTATTGACGCGCTCTAGCCGTTACTTCTGGCTTTTGGCGAAGGCCGCCTTCTGCTCTGGTGTCGCTTCCAGCTGATATTTCGTCTTCCATTCATCGTAGGGCATGCCATACACCCGCTCTCGGGCTTTATCGTAATCCATGGCAACCCCCTGCTCTTCGGCTGCAGCCAGATACCATTTGCTCAAGCAGTTACGGCAAAACCCGGCCAGGTTCATCAGGTCAATATTCTGCACATCCTTACGTTTATCCAGGTGCGCCAGCAGAGTACGAAAGGCGGCGGCTTCCAGTTCGATTTGCGTTTGCTTATCCATTTTACCTTCTCCATCAGGGACGATTGATGCCATTATAGCGATATCGTTTGCAACAACCCATCTCTCGACACACAGGTAGGTGTAAATGAAACACGAACATGTGAAGCGCAGTCATTTTTTCGCCCATATGGCGCGCATGAAGTTAATCCAGCGCTGGCCCTTGATGCGCAGCATAGAACAGGAAAACGTCGCCGAGCACAGCTTGCAGGTGGCCATGGTGGCACACGCCCTGGCGGTGATTAAAAACACGTTTTATCACGGCACCCTGGACCCTGCCAAAGCCGCCATGCAGGCGCTGTTTCATGATGCCAGCGAGGTGTTGACCGGTGATTTGCCTACCCCGGTCAAGTATTTTAATGAGGATATTTCCCGGGCGTATAAAGAAATAGAAAGCAATGCCGAACAGAGCCTCCTCAACATGCTGCCCGCCGAGCTGCAAGCCGCCTATGCCCCCTTGCTCTGCGGCCACCCCCAGGACGAGTACACGCACCTGGTCAAGTCTGCAGATATTCTGTGTGCCTACTTGAAGTGTGCCGAAGAACTCAGTGCCGGCAACAAGGAATTTGCCGCCGCCCAAAAACGTCTTACCGCCATGCTGGATGCCCGCATGAATGAAGAAATTCGTTATTTTCTCGACGTCTTCGTCCCCAGCTTTTCGCTATCACTCGATGAAATATCCAGCCCCGAGTTTTAATGTAATGTGGGAGTGAAGAGTAAGGAGTGAGGAGTGAGGAGTGAGGAGTGAGGAGTGAGGAGCAGTTTACAGCTTTACGCCTTCCCCCTCACCGTTTACCCGCTCTATCCACAAGGTGACTTCGCCAACTTTAAATCCCCACTTGGTCATGTCGGCACGGTTTAATACCCGGCGCTCATCAAGCTGATACATCCAGTCGTTGAAATCAATATTCCATATTTTGCCATCTACCGGCACCGCCAGCGTGTATCGCCAGTTAAGGGCGAAGCCCTTAGCCTGGCCTTGGGCCGGTACCACCACATCACTGGCGGTGCCGCTATAGTGGCCGTCGGCACTTTTTTCTATGTGCCACACCCGGCGTTGCTGTTCACCGTCGTCATAGACGAAATCTTCTTCCAGGGTGCCTTTGTTGCCTTGCCAGGTGCCCACCATGGCAACCGTAAAACGACGCAACACCTTGCCCGATCTGTCTTGCACCATACCGTGCGCCGTCAGCTCGCCATCAAAGTACTCCTCCAGCGCAAAGCGGGGCGAGGTATCGGCATAATCTTCAATCTTGCTGCTGCACGACATCAGCAGCGAACTCAACGCGAACGTGACGCCAAGGACTAAAGTACGCATCTCAATTTCCTTTTAATTGACGGGTCAAACTCGGGTTACGGCTGTTTGGCGACAGCCAAATCGCCAGAAACGCCGGTCCAAATGCCGGGTCTTTGATTTCTCCCAGCAGTTGCCTGTTGAAATAGAAACGACTGACTCCTGATGGCTCGACTCTCAACGCCAGTTCATCACGCTTGCTGACAGAAGGCCACATAGCATTGAGTTCTCGCCGCCATTGCCACTTCCAGTCGACCCCAAGACGCTGCCATTCGGTGACGGTAGCATCGAGCAAGTCTTCTTTATCAATATCTCGCTGATAATTCAGTACCAATACCTGAGGGAAACGGTCGGCTTGATACTGACCATCGACACTGTATAAACGAGCCTGGTACAGTTCAAAAAATAACCAACTCATACTGCCTTGCCCTACCAGATTGACATTAGCGGTCGGGCTGGCCAACAGGGAGAATGACATGAACAACCACCACAGTAACCAGACACCTTTTTTCATCATGCTTCACTCCGCAAGTGCTGATCCAGCCGGACCAGAATGGGTAACAGCGCCGACCACAAACTTGCCAACACCAGCACGCTTGGCCAAAGCCCCAGTGGCAAGGTGACCGCCCCGAGTTGCCAGCCAGTGAGGTAAGATGTGGTGCCGGCCAAGGCGCCAACCATCATCAACAGCCAGGCTGGCAATCGCCGCATCCAACGCAGGCTGTGTCCCAGAGTCAGTACAAAACCGATCCACAGCACACCCAGCCACAGCGGCCAGTGATCGAAGAAAAAGACCCCCGTCACGGTCAGCATAAGATCAATCGTCATGCCCGCCAGAGCCAGCCACAACACACCGATATCGGCACGACGACTGGGGGTAAATACAAAATGCAGCACCAGTAACAGGGCTGTCAGTAACACCCATTGATTCTGTCCGGCCACCGCCAACAGCCAGAACCCTTCAAAGCCTAACAGCTGAGTCCATTGCCATTTAGACATCTGCGTGCTCCCGGCTTGACCGCCTCAAAATGCACCAGTCCGATGCTGCCTTCACGAAAAGCACCTTCACAGTAAGCGAAGTAAAAGGCCCACAACCGATGAAAATCCCGGCTATAGCCCAAGTCTTTCAATGCGGGCTCTAATTGCTGAAAGCGGTTGGCCCAAATATTGAGCGTCTGTGCATAGTGCTGACCATAATCCTGTAATCGGGTCAGCGTCATGTCGGTTTGCTCTTTCAAGTGTCGGCACATTTCGCTGACCGAAGGCAGGCAGCCGCCTGGGAAAATATAGCGTTGTATAAAGTCCACCCCTTTGCGATACAGATCGTAGCGTTGATCGGCAATGGTGATGGCCTGGATCAGTAGCTTGCCTTCGGGCTTGAGCAGACGATTTAATGACTGAAAGTAGATTGGCAAATACTCATGCCCCACCGCTTCTATCATTTCTACCGACACCAGCTTGTCATACTGACCGCTAAGATCGCGATAATCCTGCAGTAACAAAGTGACTTGATCGCCCAGGCCGGCTTGCTCAACCCGTGCGTTGGCATGTTTCAACTGCTCCGCCGACAAGGTAGTGGAGGTAACCCGACAACCGTAATGCTGAGCGGCAAAGCAGGCCAGTCCCCCCCAGCCAGTACCAATTTCCAGTAGATGATCGTCGGGATGCAGGTCAAGCTGCTGGCAAATCAGATGCAGTTTGTGCTCTTGTGCTGCTTCAAGCGGGGTATCGTTGGTTGGAAATACCGCCGAGGAATATTGCATCAAGGGATCAAGAAACAAGCGGTACATCTCATTACCCAGGTCGTAATGGGCGGCGATATTGGCGCGACTCCCGGTTAACGAATTACGGTTGAATCTGTGTTTCAGCTTGTGCCAGGGGTAACTGACCCACGCCAGACGACGCTCGAAGCGATCCAGCACCGCCATGTTGCGAGCAAACAACTGGATAACCGCGCTTAAATCAGGGCTGTTCCAGCTGCCGTCCACCCAGGCTTCCGCGGCGCCTATGCTACCACCGGCCATGAGGCGCCGATAAAAGCGGGGCTCATTTACCTGTATCTGCGCCTGCAGGCTGGCGTGTCGCTCACCAAATTCAAAGACTTCTTGTCCCTCCCTGACAACCAGGTGGGCACCTTTTAAGTCGGATAATAGAGAAAATGCCAGTCGACGAGCCCAGCGATCCAGACGCCGTGGTTCCGACCCGCTCAATGTCGTGTCCATATGAGCTTCCTTTAAGAATGTGGATGGTAAGGAACGCGTTTTAGAAATAAGCGCACTGCCTGCCAGTAAATGCCGCGCACTATGGTCAGCGTCATCATGGGCCACTGCAGCAAAGCAGCTTTGAGCGCCGAGCGATTAAAGTCGTAGCGACGCATGCTCAGGGTGGCATCAAATAGCAAGTCCGGGTCGCGGTTTTCTATGTGCACCAACACCCGCTCGCGCGGCGGCTGAATGCGCCAGTGATACTGCATGCCCATCCCCATAAAGGGCGACACATGAAACGCTTTATCCGCAGGGTGGCCGTGTTCAAGATCCACCAAATAACAATGGCGCTCATTCCATGGCGTGTTGTGCACTTCCAGCAGTGCGTAACGGGCCAGATCACCCTGGTAGCAAAAAAACACGTTTATCGGGCTGAAATACACACCAAAACAGCGCACTTGCCCCAGCATGACCACTCGATTGAGTGGCTCGACCACACCGCCCAGGCGCGTGACTTCTTGCAGTACGGCACTCTTTAACGGCTGTGTGGGATCGCCCAGGTAATCGCGGCGGCAAAAGCTTAACGGGGCAAAACGCTCGCAGGAAAACAAGCGACTGTGCGCCGAAAGCTGCTCCAGCTCATCCAGATCCAGCGCCAGCATATACAGACCATAGCTGAAGTGATGGCGCTGGGGCGCGTAACGGCGATGGCGCACCTGCCCACGATAAATGGCGCTCTGCTGGTTCATAAACTGATCCCAAAGCGCGCACACACATCCAGCGCACTTTTTACGCCATCTTCATGAAAGCCGTTGTACCAATAGGCACCACAAAAATGAGTATGCCGCTGGCCGCAGATCTCGCGCCGCCGACCCTGAGCCTGAATCGTTCCACGACTGTATACCGGGTGGGCATAGGTAAAGCGGCGTATAATCTTGTCGGGGGCGATAGCATGGCCCCGGTTCAGGGTGACACAAAGCGTGTGTTCCGAGTCGATGCCTTGCAGAATATTCATATTGTAAGTAACCGCCGGCGGCGCATTTTCCGTGCCGTCCAGCCAGTAGTTCCAGCTGGCCCAGGCGCGACGCTCAACAGGTAACAAGCGGATGTCCGTGTGTAATATCACCTCATTATCCCGATATGCCAAACTACCCAGTACCTGTTGCTCTTGCGCACTGGCATCCGTTAGCAGGCGTAGTGCCTGATCGGAATGACAGGCTAAAACCACTTCATCAAAGGCTTCTTCACCGGCGTGGGTGGTGACTCTGACGCCGGCTGAGTGACGGCAAACCCCCAGCACCGGCGTATTGAGCCGAATGTCTTTAAGCGGAGCCGTTAATGCGGGAATATAACTACGCGACCCTCCCTTCACCACATACCACTGGGGTCTGTCCACCAGATTCAGCAGGCCATGGTGATGAAAAAAACGCAAAAAGAAAGCCAGCGGAACATCCTGACTATCGGCCAGGGATGATGACCAGATAGCGGCCACCATGGGCAAAATATAATGGCCGGTGAAAAACGCAGAAAAACCGTAGCGTTCCAGAAAATTGCCCAGGTTATCCCCGTCTGTCAGCTCGCCGTCTTTGATGACCTTTTTACACAACAGATTAAACCGCAGGATCTCGGCTAAAAAGCCATAAAATTGAGGCTTGAACAGATTGGCGCGCTGGGCAAACATGGAGCCTAGGGTATGGCCGTTATATTCCAATCCCGTTTGTGCGTGATGCACGCTGAAGCTCATTTCAGTGGGGGTGGCACTGACGCCAATGCGCGACAATAACCGCTGAAACAGCGGATAGGTTCTGTCGTTAAACACGATAAAACCCGTATCTACCGCCAGCGCCTTTCCTCCCAGCTCGACATCCACGGTCGCCGTATGTCCGCCCAGATAATCATTGGCCTCAAACACCGTGACTTCATGTTGTTCACTTAGCAACCAGGCGCTGGTAAGGCCCGAGATACCACTGCCGACGACGGCAATTTTACTCATGGGTCACTCCTTACCATGCGTTGGGACAACCAACGCCACAGACCGTGAGGCAACCAGGACAGCAGACGCAGCACGCTAATCAGAGCAAAGGGAAAACTGATTTCGGCTTTACCTTTGGCCAATCCATTGCGAATGGCACGACTCGCCTGCTCTGGGCTCACCTTGCCAGGCATGGGGAAGTCATTCTTTTGCGTTAAGGGAGTATCGACAAAGCCGGGACGGATCAAGCTCACCGCAACATGGTGGGGCGCCAAATCTATCGCCAGCGTGCGTACTAAATAATCCAGCCCCGCCTTGGAGGCACCGTAAGCTTCGGCGCGGGTCAGGGGCAAAAAGCTGACCGAAGAGCTGACCACGGCCAGACGCCCGCCCCGCTTGATGCGCGGTATCAGAGCGGATAAGCAGTTTGCCGTGCCCAGCAAGTTGACATTCACCACGCGGGAAAACAGCTCGGCATCAAACTGGCGGGCATCATCAATGTATTCACAATTGCCCGCATTAAGCAGTACCAAATCAAATGGCGCCAAAGACGCAACGGCGTCTAGTATCTGTTCGGTGTGCTGCATATCGAAGATACAAGGCTCAAACTCAATGCCAGCCAGTGCCTGCATCAGCTTTTCGCGATCGCGACCACAGGCCACCACCTGCCAGCCATCGGCGGCATAATCTCGTGCCAGTTGCAGTCCCATGCCAGAGCTGGCACCGGTAATTAATATCCGTTTCATTGGCTAAGCCTCCGCTTTAATGTCTTGATGACTCCGCCCAGTACAGGGATCTGCTCATAGAGCATGGCACCCAGATCGAAGTAGTCCTGATGCGACTCGACTTGTTCGACGAAGCGCAAGTGACTCACCCCGGGCAGCATCACTTCACGGCCACCATTAAGCCGAGGGTGGGCAAACATCATCTGCCAGCGTACAAAGGCTTCACCGTCTTGTTCCATCACCTGCTCTATATTGAAGCGACAGTGCTGCACCTGGCTAAACAGGCCCTCAAAATAGCTTGTCAGGTCGTCGATCCCCTGAATGTGATGGGCGGGATCACGAAAGCAGATATGGGGGGCATAAATGTCGCGCAGCACCTGCAGGTTATCGCCAGACAGCCGTTGATATTCACGACAGAACACCGCCAATGCCGGACTCATGTTACCTCCGGGTCTTTTAATGCATCAAACATGGCGATGGCATGCAGACGGGCACGCTTGTGATCCACTATGGGTTTGGGATAACCGTGACCCATTTCATGATTATCCAGCCAGTCGTGGGGGCCATGGATAAGCTTTTCTGGTACTTGGGTTAGTTCGGGGACCCAGCGGCGAATAAAGTCACCGTTGGCATCAAATCGCTCGCCCTGGGTGGTGGGATTAAACACCCGAAAATAGGGTGCAGCATCGGCACCGGTACCCGCCGCCCATTGCCAGCCGCCATTGTTGGCGGCCAGTTCACCGTCGATAAGGCGCGACATAAAGTAGGCTTCGCCCATACGCCAGTCGATATGCAGATCCTTGGTTAAAAAACTGGCCACTATCATGCGCAGCCGGTTATGCATCCAACCGGTTTCATTCAGACAGCGCATGGCCGCATCCACTATGGGGTAACCGGTTTTACCGGTACACCAGGCGACAAACCCCTCGCGATCCTGACTCCATTGCAAGGCATCGGTATCGGGTTTGAAGGCTCGCGACATGGATAAACGGGGATACGCGACCAGTAAATGACGGTAAAATTCCCGCCAAATCAGCTCGTTCAACCACACAAAGCCCGCTTCGCCTCGGCTCATCGGCAGGCCGTCAAGCTCCTGCTCCATGGCGGCCAGGCATTGATTGGGCGATAACACACCCAGGGCCAGATAAGGCGACAAGCTGCTGGTGCCCTCAGTGGCCGGATAGTCGCGCTGCGCGCCATAATCTCGCAGATCTTGCTGGCAAAATGCGGCCAGTCGCTCGGCGGCGGCCACTTCGCCCGCCGGCCAGTGATCGCTGGCCACCCGCTCACCGCCGAGTTCAACGGCGTTCGCGGTAACGGGCTCCCCCTGAGCGGCGGGCGGGGGCAGCAACCGATAGCCAGTGGCGCGCAACTGCGCCAACCAGGTTTTGGCAAAGGGCGTAAACACCTTGTACATGTCGCCGCTGCGCGTCGTCAGGCTGCCGTGCTGAAACACACAGTCGCCATTAAAGACCCGAATGGCCATCTTATCGGCCAGCGCCTGTTGTACCGCCTTGTCGCGGCGACGCTCATCGATACCCAGTTCGCGATTGGCATAGAGCGCGTCCTGGGGGTGTTGCTGCAACCAGGCCGACAACACCCCGGGCACCTCATCGAAGGTCTCTGCGGAGAGTAGGGTCAATGGCATGCCGAGTGCGGCCAGTTGTTCGGCCAGCGCCTGCAGATTGCGGCTTAAAAAGTCTCTTTGCATGGCACTGCGGCCATGTTGTTGCCATTGACCCGGGCTGTCGATATAAATAGCAGACACCCTGGCTCCGGCCACCGCCGCTTCATATAAGGCCGGATTGTCCGCCACTCTCAGATCCGCCCTAAACCAGACTAAATGGCGCATCGTGCCTCCTGGCGATCTCGCTGACATAGATTGCAAAGGGACGATTTAGCCAACCTTGCTGTTGATACAAGGTGCCCAGCTCACCAACAAAGAAACAGCGTCGGGGCAAATGTGTCTCCATGTCGTTAAACCAGCTCTGGCTTAGTCCTGCTCCCAGGATCAGTACCAGTGCATCAAATTTCAGACGTCCATCGGCCAGCGACAGATCCTGCGGATCCAGCACCCCTAAATCCAGGCTGCGGCATTCCAGCCCCTGCAGCTCAAACTGCGCGAGCAAGGCGTGCTGCTCTCGCACCTGACCGACTCGCGCCACCGCTACCCGGGGCCCGGTTTTAATGGTCAGCAGTTGATGCAGCACTCGCATCAACAAGGCTCTGGCACTTTGTTCTATCAACTGGGCATCGGGTCTGTGTAACTGTGCCAGTGCCAGCAGCCAGGGCTCTATCACATGGCGTAATACCAGCTCGGCAGGATAGAGACTGGTGAGCTCCAGCAGGTCCGCTTCTAGCCGGCCCAGGTTAAGGGCCAGCGCCGAGTTCATTAACCGGGTCTGAGCCTGCTCCCAGTTCGAGCCTGTGACTACCGCTTCGGGTTCGGCCAGCAACCCTTTCACCTGTCCGATGCTGACGCCCTGCTCCAGCCAATGCAGAATATGGCGGATCTGGGTGATGTCATCTTCACAGTACAATCTATGCCCTTTTTCGGTGCGGGCCGGTTTTAGCAAGCCATAGCGGCGCTGCCAGGCACGCAGCGTCACCGGATTGATCCCGGTTAACTTCGCCACTTCACGAATGGGGTACCGGGGAGTAGAGTCAGATTCAGATACCATAACGCAGTCGTAACGCCTCCGGATGAGGGTTCAAGTACACCTGCTGATGTAAATACTCATTAGGGAACTCTTCAAGGTAATGACGGAACAGGGTAATGGGCGCCAGCAAAGGCAAGATGCCGTCATGATATTGGGCTATGGTGTGAGCCAGCTCCTTGCGCTGCCGCGGGTTCAGCATGCGTTTGAAGTAACCCTGCAGATGCTGCAGCACATTGGTGTGGTTGTTTCGGGTGACCCGTCTGGCCAGCGCCTGCATCAAACCCTCGATATAGGCCGCGACGGTTGGCTCCAGATCTCCCGACAAGTCGGAGAGCAGCTTGCCCAGCTGTTGGTAACTGTCTCTATGGTGTGCCATCAGCAGGTATTTATAACGACTGTGAAAGGCAATCAGACCGGCGGCCGTTATTCCCTCATGACACAGGCACTGCCAGTCGTGCAGGGCAAATACCCGGGTGACAAAGTTTTCCCGCAATTCGGGGTCGGTAAGACGGCCGTCTTCTTCCAGAGGTAACAGCGGCTGAGCCTTCATCAGCTCCTGGGTGTAAATACCTACCCCTTCCTTGGCGTTACCCTTGCCGCTTTCATGATATACCCGCACTCTTTCCATACCACAGCTTGGCGATTTGGCGCACAGTATGTAACCGCTCAGGCCGTCGAACTGTGGCGCCATGACGCGGCCATAGTCGCGCAGCGCCGGGGTGACATCTTCACCAGTTGCCGTTTGCGCTATGATCTGCTCGTCTTGATTGATCAGCCGGATACTGGGCCGCGGCGACCCCAGGCCAATCGCCATTTCGGGACACAGAGGCACAAACTCGACGAATTCCGCCAGCTCTTCGGTACAAAAATCCGATCGCTTGTGTCCGCCATCGAAACGTACCTTTTGCCCGACCAGGCAACCACTGATGCCGACCCGGATAACCTTGGGATCAAACTTGTACATCCTCTACCCTCTTGTATAACTATACTGAGTAACAACATAGTTTACGTTGTACAAATAGATCAAGTTTGTACAAGAAAAATTTCAGAAGGGAGGTACAAGGGAGGTGTGAGGTGTGAGGTGTGAGGCGTGAGGCGTGAGGCGTGAGGCGTGAGGCGTGAGGCGTGAGGCGTGACAGAAAAGCAGTGGCGTGCCGCCAGTCAAGGTCAACATGACTGTTTGGCGCATCCTCTTCCCCAGCCAACACCTCACCCCTGGCTTGATTAGTTCACTTTTTGGCGGGTGATTTCCACTTCATCGCTGAACTGACGGCGCAGCTCGGACTTGCTCTTCATCACCAGCTCCCCGCCCTTGCCGATGGTCATGTGCTCGGGGTTGTCGTTATGCAGCGCCTGCCATAATAATACCGCCTGCATGCTGTTTTCTTTTTGCTCGGCAGTCAGCACCGAGCCGTCTGGCCACTTACCCAGTTCAACCGCCGTTTTCAGACGCAAATAAACGTCTTCCGGCATATTGGCAATAGCCTTTTGAAATGATGACATGCTGTTTCTCCTGTCGGTATTCTCTATATGAGCATCTATGCAAGTGCTTACCGTCGTTACTTATCCAGGTAAGGCAGCAAACAAAAAGGGCAGCCTCTGGCCGCCCTTTATCCACTCGGCATGATAACGATGCCTGGTACTAATGCTGGCCGTTACTGAGGCAGGTCAGCCAGCTCGATGCCGGCCATTTTTTGCATGACCCGCACTACCTGGCAGCTGTAACCGAACTCGTTATCGTACCAGACATACAGCACGGCACGGTCCTCTTCGGCAATGGTTGCCAGAGAGTCGACAATACCGGCAAAGCGGGAGCCAACCATGTCGGTTGAAACCAGCTCGCTGCTGGTGCTGAAGTCGATCTGCTGATGCAGTGGGGAATCCAGTGACATCGCCAGCAGGTATTCATTGAGCTCGTCGGCGTTGGTTGGCTTGTCCAGGTTCAGGTTGATGACCGCCATCGACACGTTAGGCGTTGGTACGCGAATCGCGTTACCGGTCAGCTTGCCTTTCAGCTCGGGCAGTGCCTTGGCCACGGCAGAGGCCGCACCCGTGCTGGTCAGAACCATGTTCAAGGCCGCACTGCGTCCACGACGATCACCCTTGTGGAAGTTATCAATCAGGTTCTGGTCGTTGGTGTAGGAGTGCACGGTTTCTACGTGACCATTCTTGATGCCATATTGATCATGTACGGCTTTCAGCACAGGAGTAATGGCGTTGGTGGTACAGGAGGCCGCCGACATGATGCGATCTTCCGGCAGTATCATGTCATCGTTCACACCAAAGACGATGTTTTTGATGTCGCCTTTGCCCGGTGCCGTTAACAGTACTTTAGCCGCACCCTTGGCCTTTAGATGCTGACCCAGGCCATCTTCATCGCGCCAGATACCGGTATTATCAACGATTAAAGCATCGTTGATACCGTACTGGGTGTAATCGATTTCGGCTGGGCTGTTGGCGTAAATCACCTGAATATAAGTGCCGTTGGCAATAATGGCGTGATTTTCCATGTCCACTTCAATCGAGCCGTTGAAAGGACCGTGCACCGAGTCGCGACGCAACAAGCTGGCACGTTTTTCCAGATCGTCCGCCGAGCCACGCACCACAATGCCGCGCAAACGCAGACCGTGATTACCACCAGAACGCTCAATCAACAACCGGGCCAGCAAGCGACCGATACGGCCAAAGCCATACAGCACCACATCGGTAGGCTGGTTGTTGTGATTGGTATCGAGGGCGGGTGCCAGTTCAGTGCGCAGGTAATCGCTCAGGCCAGACTCGTCCTGATGATTCTGCCAATAACCTACCGCCAACTTACCCAGATCGATGCTGGCTGGAGCCAGGTCCAGTTCACTCAGTGCTTTCAACACAGGGTGGCTCTGACTCACCAACAATGCCTTACCTTCGTGGCGGCTCACCACTCGGTGCGCCTTGATAATCTCAATGGTAGAAGCATTCAGCAGAGGACGCGCATGGACGCAAATTTCCACGCCCTGGTCACGGTACAGTTTGCCGATCAGGGGCTGCATGGATTCCGCCAGCTCCTGGCTTTGTTGCCAGGCGGACAGGTAACTCTCGTGGGTCATCGACCGGATCCTTTTGTTCAGGTAACTATCATGAGTCATGATGCGAGCATGGGTATTGCAAGAATCAACAAATGCTGCGTCAGCTCTATTTAAGTGCGCCTATATTAGTTGATAGGGGGTATGATTACCAGACTAAGGATAGCCAAGAAGATACTCAAATGAATATCAATCGTGTGTTTTTGATGTTAGTCACCCCCCTCTTTTTAGCAGCCTGTGAGCGAGATCGCATCCCCGATCTCTGTGAAGATCCGGCGGCGCTCTGTGTCGAGCTGCATCAGGGCAAGTCGTGCCGTGTAGAACGCACCGCGCTCATCCACGCTCACGGGCAACATGCCTCGGCGCCGGGTGACCAAAGTGACTACCATTTAATACAGACGTTGCAGCAGTATCGTAATTGTCTGGCCCCCTGGCTGGTCATTAAAGATCCTCAGCATCAGGAGCGTAAAAACGACAAGGTAGAGGTCGTTATTCAGGCCAAAGAGGCCATCACGCAACTGGCCAGCCGCACGGCACAGTCCGATGACCCTTACCTGTTGTTGTGGCACTGGCAGTATCAGAGCAGCCACCAGGCCAAAGCGCGCTTTATTCAGCTGGCAGAACGCCCCGAAATGCAGCAGCCTGAACTGCAAAAAGTCCTGGCAGCATTCCTGTTACTGCGTAACAGCCAGGCCGCCGAACAAGCCTTGCACCATGCCCTCAGCCTGTACGATCAAAACGCCGCTATCGATACCGATATTATTGCCACCCTGCTGACGCTGTATATTCGCGAACGGCGATATCAAGAGGTCTGGGTGTGGTCGCGAGTACTCCAGCGCCTGGATCACTCCTCAACCATTAGCCTGGATCGCATGAATGCCTATGCCCACTTTACTGCCAGCGAGCAACAGTCGATGCAGCAAGACGTTGAGCGCATTCTGACGCAGTTAAAGGCAGGCAACTATCGTCGTGGCTAATCGCCGTCAGGGCCGATGGCACAGCGGGTGAAGCCGCAGGCAGCGATACGTCAGCGCCTGTTGATTTATTACAATATCAAGCGTATTTTGTTTACAATCTGCCTAACGTTGTGCCTTTTCTTGTAACGTTAGCCTGCAACAGCTTCACATTCCCAGCATAGAGTGCTTATTATGACAATCAAGGTAGCTATTAATGGTTTTGGTCGTATTGGTCGGCTGATGTTTCGCGCCGCTTGCGATCGCAACGATATGGAAGTTGTAGCCATCAATGATTTGCAAGACGTGGATTATATGGCGTACATGTTGAAGTACGACTCCACCCACGGCCGGTTTCAAGGAGAGGTGAAAGTAGAGGGCGAGCAATTAATCGTCAACGGCAAGCCGGTACGCGTGACCAGCGAACGCAACCCCGCCGCCCTCGACTGGGCCGCGGTGGGAGTGGACGTCGTCGCAGAAGCAACCGGCATTTTCATGACTGACGAGCAAGCCCGCCAACACATACAGGCGGGCGCAAAAAAAGTCGTGCTCACGGGTCCTTCCAAAGACGCTACCCCCATGTTCGTCATGGGCGTCAACCAGGACAAATATGCAGGTGAAGATATCGTGTCCAACGCCTCCTGCACCACCAACTGCCTGGCGCCGCTGGCCAAGGTCATCAATGATAATTTTGGCATAGTCGAAGGACTGATGACCACGGTGCACGCCACTACGGCCACCCAAAAGACCGTTGACGGTCCTTCGCATAAAGACTGGCGCGGCGGCCGTGGCGCTGGCCAGAACATTATCCCCTCCGCCACCGGTGCGGCCAAGGCGGTCGGCAGGGTCATTCCCGAGCTGAACGGCAAGTTGACCGGCATGGCGTTCAGGGTACCCACCCCCAACGTGTCTGTGGTCGACCTGACGGTACGCCTGGAAAAGTCGGCCAGCTATGCAGAAATCTGCGCCACTATCAAGGCGGCCGCCGAGGGTGAGATGGCAGGCGTCGTGGGCTACACCGAAGATGCGGTTGTTTCCACCGACTTTTTAGGCGAAACCTGCACCTGTATATTTGATGCCTCGGCCGGTATCGCCCTTAACGACAACTTCGTCAAGCTGGTGGCCTGGTATGACAACGAAATAGGCTATTCCAACAAGGTATTGGACCTCATCGCCCATATCTCGAAGTAACCAGAGCGTGAGGTGCGAGGGGCAAGGCGCGAAACTCCTCACTGTCCCCCCATTGCTTTCCCTCGATATTAGTATTCCGGCAGCGTAAAATACCGGATTCGGCCGCCATCAGGTGGCGGCCTGCTGACCTGAAATCAGAGATTGATACTAATGTCCGACACTTTTACTCCCCAGTTTATTCCCGAGCTGCTCTCGCCCGCCGGCACCCTGAAAAACATGCGTTATGCCTTCGCCTACGGTGCCGATGCAGTCTATGCCGGCCAGCCGCGTTACTCGCTGCGGGTGCGCAATAACGAGTTTAATCACGAAAATCTCAAGATCGGCATAGACGAAGCCCATGCCCTGGGCAAGAAGTTCTATGTGGTGGTGAATATCCAGCCCCATAACGCCAAGCTGAAAACCTTTATTCGCGACATGAAACCGGTCATAGAAATGGGCCCGGATGCGCTGATCATGTCCGATCCCGGTTTGATTATGCTGGTGCGTGAGCATTTTCCCGAGGTCTCTATCCACCTGTCGGTGCAGGCCAACGCGGTCAACTGGGCTTCTGTCAAATTCTGGCAGGATTACGGTATCGAGCGGGTGATCTTGTCCCGCGAGTTATCACTGGAAGAAATCGAAGAAATTCGCGCCAACTGCCCCAGTGTCGAGCTGGAAGTGTTTGTACACGGCGCCCTGTGCATGGCGTATTCCGGCCGTTGCCTGCTGTCTGGCTACATCAATAAACGCGACCCCAACCAGGGCACCTGTACCAACGCCTGCCGCTGGGAGTATAAAGTTCACGACGCCAAAGAAGACGACGCCGGTCAGATCGTCCATAAACAAGAGCCGATTGCCGTACAAAAAATCGACCCTGCACTAGAAGCTGTCGCCCCCACTCTCGGCGCCGGTGCCCCCTATGATCAGCCGGTGTTACTGGAAGACAGCCACCGCCCGGGCGAGTACCTGCCCACCTATGAAGACGAGCACGGCACCTACATCATGAACTCGAAGGATCTGCGCGCGGTGCAGTATGTCGAGCGCCTGACGAAAATGGGCGTACATTCGTTAAAAATTGAAGGACGCACCAAGTCCTTCTATTACGTGGCCCGCACCGCTCAGGTGTATCGCAAGGCCATCGATGATGCGGTCGCCGGCAAGCCCTTTGATGCCACCTTGATGAATACCCTGGAAAACCTCGCTCACCGCGGTTATACCGAAGGCTTTCTCAAGCGCCATGCCCACAGCGACTATCAGAATTACGACATCGGTCATTCGGTTTCCACCCGCCAGCAGTTTGTCGGTGACATTACCCAACGCGACGGTGACTGGGTTCAGGTGGAGGTGAAAAACAAGTTCAGCGTCGGCGATCAACTCGAGCTGATGACCCCGGCCGGCAACATCACCTTTACCCTGGAGCAGCTGAAGAATCGTAAAGGCGAGCACATTGACGTCGCGCCGGGCAGCGGCCACGTGGTTTTCATCCCGTTGGCCGCCTCTATCGATGCCGATTACGCCATCCTGCTGCGCCATCTGTAACGGCCAGGCGTGAAGCGTGAGGCGTGAAGCGTGAGGCGTGAGGCGTGAGGCGTGAGGCGTGAGGCGTGAGGCGTGAGGCGTGAGGCGTGAGGCGTGAGGCGTGAATAATATTGGCCACCCGCGGCCAATATCAACAAAAAAAGCCGAGATATTATCTCGGCTTTTTATTACCAGCAATAATGACCAGGCTTAATTACTCGGCCGATTTCTCGTCATTGCTCGCAGGGGCTGCGGCTTCAGGTTTGGCTGGAGCGGCAGCTTCTTCTTGGGCTGGTGCGGCGGGAGCCTCGGCAACCACTTCCGGGTCTTTCGCTTCTTTAATAGACAGGCGAATACGACCCTGGCGGTCAACTTCCAGTACCTTCACCTTGACGGTGTCGCCCACGGTCAAATGATCCGATACGTTTTTAACACGCTCTTCGGTAATTTGAGAAATGTGCACCAGACCGTCTTTGCCAGGCAGAATATTGACGAAGGCACCAAAGTCGGCCAAACGCACGACCTGACCTTCATAAATGGTACCGGCTTCCACTTCTGCGGTCAGCTGCTGAATACGGCTAATGGCCAGCTTGGCCGCTTCGCCATCAACGGCGGCAATTTTAACGGTGCCGTTATCGTCCAGCTCTATGGTAGTGCCGGTCTCTTCGGTCAGCGCGCGAATGGTGGCGCCGCCCTTGCCAATCACATCACGGATCTTCTCCGGGTTGATCTTGATGATATGAATGCGCGGTGCAAAGTCGGAAATCTCTTCCCGTGGCGCTTGCAGTGCATCGTCCATCACGTTCAGGATGTGCAAACGGGCATTACGTGCCTGCTTGAGCGCCTGCTCCATGATCTCTTTGGTGATCCCTTCGATCTTGATGTCCATCTGCAGCGCAGTAATGCCCTGAGTGGTACCGGCCACTTTAAAGTCCATGTCGCCCAGATGATCTTCATCACCCAGAATGTCGGACAGCACCACGAAGTTTTCGTCTTCTTTTACCAGACCCATGGCAATACCGGCCACAGAGGCCTTGATCGGTACACCCGCATCCATCAGTGCCAGTGACGTGCCGCACACTGAGGCCATGGAAGAGGAACCGTTAGACTCGGTTATTTCCGATACGATACGCACCGTGTAAGGGAACGCCTCGGCGCTGGGCATAACTGCCGCCACACCGCGCTTGGCCAGACGACCGTGACCAATTTCACGACGCTTGGGGCTGCCGACCATGCCGGTTTCGCCAACACAGTAAGGAGGGAAGTTGTAATGCAGCATAAAGCGGTTGGTGCGTGCACCGGTCAGCTCGTCAATCATCTGTGCATCACGCTCGGTCCCCAGGGTGGCGGCAACCAGCGCCTGAGTTTCACCACGGGTGAACAAGGCAGAACCGTGGGTACGCGGCAACAGACCGGTGGCCACGTTAAGCGCACGGATCATGTCCGGTTCACGGCCATCGATACGCGGCTCGCCACGCACCACACGACCACGAACGATGTGCTTCTCGAGGTTAGCTAACTGCTCTTGAACCTCTTTCACGTTTTGCTCGGGGTTGGCGGCCTGCACGGCTGATAACACCTTGGCTTTAATGGCACTGATGGCATCACGACGATCGGTCTTGTCGGTAATGCGATAGGCTTCGCCCAGGTCGGCGCTCGCCAGCTCGGCAATTTGTGCTTTCAGGGTTTCGTTTTCGGCTTTTGGCTGCCAGTCCCACGGCGTGGCACCCACTTCGGCGGCGAACTCGTTAATGGCTTGTACTGCCGTATTCAACTGTTCGTGGCCATAAACCACCGCGCCCAGCATCACTTCTTCAGGCAGAATGTTGGCTTCGGACTCCACCATGAGCACCGCATTGGCGGTACCGGCGACTACCAGATCCAGTTCGCTGTTTTCCAGCTCGCTGATGCTGGGGTTCAGCACATATTCGCCATTCATGTAACCTACACGCGCCGCACCAATCGGGCCGGCAAAGGGAATACCGGAAATAGCCAGCGCCGCAGAGGTACCCAGCATGGCGATAATGTCGGGGGCAATTTCGGGGTTAACCGACACCACGGTCGCAATCACCTGAACTTCGTTTTTGAACCCTTCGGGAAACAACGGACGGATCGGGCGGTCAATCAACCGCGAGGTCAGTGTTTCGCCTTCCGTTGGACGGCCTTCACGCTTAAAGAAGCTGCCTGGAATACGGCCGGCAGCATAGGTACGCTCTTGATAGTTAACGGTGAGCGGAAAGAAGTCTTTGCTTTCGTCGGCTTCGCGCTTGCCAACGACTGTGACTAGAACGGCGGTATCATCAATGCTGGCCATCACGGCACCACTCGCCTGACGTGCGATGACGCCGGTTTCAAGTGTTACTGTATGCTGGCCATACTGGAAGGTTTTCACGATAGGATTCACGTTGTAGATTCCTTAATATGTTTGGTCTTTTAATTTACCGCCACAGTATACTTGATTATTGCCTAAAGGACAGAATTGCAAGGGGAAAACAGGCCGCTAGGTGAGGAGTGCAGTGTCAGGGGTGAGGGGGAAATTCCTGACGTCAAGCGCGGTGTTTTTCTCCTCTCGCGTCAAGCCTTGCCCCTGCCCTAAAATTCAGGCAACAAAAAAGGGGCCTAAGCCCCTTTTTGTTAAACTGACTGTGTCGATTAACGACGCAGACCCAGTTTAGCGATCAGTGCACTGTAACGCGCAACGTCTTTACGCTTCAGGTAGTCCAGCAGGTTACGACGCTGGGATACCATGCGCAGCAGACCACGACGGCTGTGGTGATCATGGATGTGCTGCTTAAAGTGACCTTGCAGGTGGTTGATTTGAGCGCTCAGCAGGGCAACCTGAACTTCAGGTGAACCTGTGTCGCCTTCGCCACGGGCATGGTCAGCAACGATTTGGGCTTTAGTTTCAGCGTTTAGTGACATCTTTTGTACTCCAAAGAGATGAATGTTTTTTCCAGCCGATCACTAATTCAGCCGGAAAGCGAGCTGCGCATTCTACCAGTTAAGGCGGTGTTGGCAACCAGAAAATGGCACTGCCAGCAAAAGAGTCGCTCGGGCCGGCAGCACCCTGCACGGGGTCGTTAGCGAACCAGTCGCTTGGGCGCCACTTTGCCATCATCGTCAATTTCGCCCACACCAATAAACTGGCGTTGCTCGCCGACGGTCATTCTGACCTGGCCGCTCGTGGGTGCACCCGATACCTGTACTGCCTGGCCCTGGTTGATATAACCGGCCACCAGCTCGGACATATTGACTTCCGGCAGGCTGGCAACGGCGGTATCCATGGGCAACAGCAAGGGATCCAGCTCGAGACGAGGCGCAATATCCTGCGCCCGGCAGTTTTCGAGAATGCACTCCAGCTGCTCCAGGGTCAGCATGCGCTCGGCCGGATAGGTCGCGACCGCCAAACGGCGCAGCACCGCCACGTGGGCACCACACCCAAGCACTTCACCCAGGTCATCGACTATGGTGCGAATATAGGTGCCCTTGCTGCAATGGATTTCCAGCTCCACTTCATCGCCTTCAAAGCGTACCAGGGTTAACTCATACACTGTGATAGGACGAGACTCTCGTGGCACTTCTATGCCTTCTCGAGCATAGTGATACAAGGGCTTGCCTTGATATTTAAGTGCCGAGTACATGGAAGGGATTTGCTCGCTCTGGCCACGAAAGCGGTCCAGTGCTTCAATCAAGTCCCCGGTTGCCACATTGACCGGGCGCGTTTCAACGACTTCGCCGTCTGCGTCACTGGTATCGGTGCGCAGTCCCAGTTTGGCCACCACCCGATAGCGTTTATCCGCTTCCAGCAAAAACTGGGAAAACTTGGTGGCTTCGCCCAGGCAGATTGGCAGCATACCGGTCGCCAAGGGATCCAGAGCCCCGGTGTGCCCGGCCTTGGCAGCGGCATAAATACGCTTAACCTGCTGCAGCGCATCGTTGGAGGTAATACCTGCCGGCTTGTCCAATAAGAGTATGCCGTCTACCTCACGGCCACGAAATCGACGCTGACGCCCCATGATTAATCCTTCTTCTCTTGATCTTGGTCTTGCTGCTGCTCTGCTTCGTCTTTGCTGCCTTCTTGCATCCGACGGTTATCTTCGGCAATGGTGCTGGATACCAGAGTCGAAATGCGCATGCCTTCCACCAGGCTCTGATCATAGGCAAAGCGCAATTCGGGGGTCACGCGCAACCGCATGGCTTTCCCCACCAGGCTACGGATAAAGCCGCTGGCATCTTTCAATACCTTCATGCCTTGCGCAATTTTTTCCGGGTCATTTTCCAAAAAGGTGACAAATACCTTGGCATAGCTCAAGTCTTTGGACAGCTCGACACCGGATACGGTGACCAGCTTCAGACGCTCATCTTTAATTTCCCGCTGCAGTATCATCGCAATTTCTTTTTGCAATTCCTGCCCAACCCGGCGGGCGCGGCTGAATTCTCTAGCCATAATGCTATTTTCCCATTAAAAAAGGAGCCAACAGGCCCCTTCATATCAAATCAGGTGACAAAAGAGCGGCCGGTTGCCACAGGCACAGCCGCTGCTTTCGACCCCGGTAAAATCGGGGTCGGCGTCGCCCTTACAGGGTGCGCTGTACTTCTACAATCTGGAAGACTTCTATCTGGTCGCCCACACGTACGTCATTATAGTTCTTCACGGCGATACCGCATTCCATGCCATTACGCACTTCCTGCACATCGTCTTTAAAGCGACGCAGAGATTCCAGCTCGCCTTCGTAAATCACCACGTTGTCACGCAATACCCGAATCGGATTGCTACGCTTGACGTTACCTTCGGTGACCATACAACCTGCCACTGCACCAAACTTGGGTGAGCGGAACACGTCACGTACTTCGGCCAAACCGATGATTTCCTGCTTGAATTCCGGTGCCAGCATGCCAGTCATGGCAGACTTCACTTCATCCAGCAATTCATAGATAACGCTGTAGTAACGCAGATCGATATCTTCAGATTCGATCATCTTGCGAGCAGACGCATCGGCACGCACGTTAAAGCCCAGAATAATGGCATTCGATGCCGCGGCCAGGCTGGCGTCGGTTTCGGTAATTCCACCCACACCCGAGCCGATAATCTTGACCTTGACTTCGTCGGTAGACAGCTTTTGCAAGGAGTCGGAAATAGCTTCAATGGAACCCTGTACATCGGCTTTCAGTACCAGGTTCACTTCGGCCACTTCGCCCTCTTCCATGTTGGCAAACATGTTTTCAAGCTTGGCGGTCTGCTGGCGTGCCAGTTTCACATCACGGAACTTGCCTTGACGATAAAGAGCCACTTCACGGGCTTTTTTCTCGTCACGTACCACTGTGGCTTCATCGCCCGCAGCCGGTACGCCAGACAGACCCAGAATTTCAACCGGAATAGACGGGCCTGCGCTTTTCACTTCACGACCCAGTTCGTCACGCATGGCACGCACTCGGCCATATTCCAGACCACACAGCACGATATCGCCCTGGTTCAGGGTACCTTCCTGTACCAGTACGGTGGCAACCGGACCACGTCCCTTGTCGAGGCGAGATTCGATGACTACGCCGGACGCCATGCCGTCGTAAATGGCTTTCAGCTCCAGTACTTCCGCTTGCAGCAGAATGGCTTCCAGCAGTTCATCGATACCCTGACCGGTTTTGGCCGAGATAAAGGTGAACATGTTTTCGCCACCCCAGTCTTCCGACATCACGCCGTGCTGGGAGAGTTCGCTCTTGACGCGGTCGATATCCGCTTCCGGCTTGTCCATCTTGTTGACGGCAACAATCAACGGGACGCCGGCGGCCTTGGCATGCTGAATCGCTTCTACGGTCTGTGGCATAACGCCATCGTCCGCAGCCACGACCAGAATAACGATGTCGGTGGCGCTGGCACCACGAGCACGCATGGAGGTAAAGGCGGCGTGACCCGGGGTATCCAGGAAGGTAATAATACCGTTATCGGTTTCTACGTGATAAGCACCAATGTGCTGGGTAATACCACCCGCCTCGCCCGATGCAACCTTGGCGCGACGAATGTAATCCAGCGTCGAGGTTTTACCGTGGTCAACGTGACCCATGATGGTCACTACAGGTGCACGTGTCTGACGCTCGGCATCGGTATCACGGTCGGACAGCACAGACTCTTCCAGCTCGTTTTCACGACGCAGAATGACTTTGTGGCCCATTTCTTCCGCAACCAGTTGCGCGGTTTCCTGGTCAATGACCTGGTTAATGGTCGCCATGGCACCCATCTTCATCATCACCTTGATGACGGCGGCGCCCTTGACGGCCATTTTATTGGCCAGTTCGGCCACGGTAATGGTTTCACCAATCTCGACGTCGCGGTTAACCACTTGCGCCGGCTTCTGGAAGCCGTGCTTCATCGAGTTGGGCATCATGACCTTGGCGCGCTTGCCTTTACGCAGACGCTCGTTGCGGCTTTCACGGTTTTCGCGGTCTTCTTTGTTCTTGCCGCCTTTGCGCTTCTTGCCACCGGTACGACGCGCTTTCTGCTCTTCGCTTTTATCCGCTTCATCTTCGGCGGCCTTGGCAGACGCGTTGGTCATAACATGGTAGTCGGCATCTTCAGGCTTCTTCGCTGCGGCTTCTTCTGCCCAGCGCTTTTCGTTTTCTTCTGCCAGCTTGCGTACTTCTTCCGCTTTCTTCTGGGCATCCAGCTCGGCTTTGCGCAAGACTTCTTGCTCACGCTGTTGCTTCAACTTTTCTGCTTCGCTTTTGGCCATATCGTCCACCTTTTTCTGCTCTTTGCTTTTGGGGGTTGCCCCCTGCTCTTTGGTGTTCCGAGCTTGCAGCTGAGCCTGGCGGGCTTTTTCTTCCGCGTCACGCTTGGCTTTTTCTTGCGCCTCTTGCTTGGCCTTTTCTTCGGCTTCACGTTTGGCTTGCTCTTCGGTTTCACGACGAGCCTGCGCTTCTGCTTCCAGGCGCGCCTGCTCTTCTGCTTGCAGCTGATTCTGTAACTCTTCAGCCGTGTCACGTCTTACGTAGGTACGCTTCTTGCGTACTTCAACCTGAACAGCCTTGCTCTTACCACCCACCACGGGCACATTCAAGGTGCTCATGGTCTTACGCTGCAGCGTCATACGCTTGGGCTCTTTTGCCTCAGCGCCGTGCTGTTTCTTTAAATGTGTCAGCAACTCGGCCTTTTCGGTTTCCGATACGGTATCACCGGTTGACTTCTCTATGCCGGCTTCGCGAAACTGCTGCACAAGACGATCCACTGATGTGTCTATGTCGCTGGCGAGCTGCGATAATGTAACTTCTGCCATTCATTTACCTCCGCTGATCTTATTCTTCGGTCTGGTCTCCAAACCAGCAGATATTACGGGCCGCCATAATCAGCTCCCCAGCCAGGGCTTCATCAAGACCTTCAATTCCTTCAAGATCATCAATACCCTGTTCTGCCAATTCTTCCAGATCCGCAACACCACGGGCGGCAAGCAAAAACGCCAGCTCCCGGGTCATGGAGGGCAGTGCGAGCAGATCCTCTGCCGGCTCAACCCCTTCGAATGATTCTTCTTGGGCCAACGCCCGGGTGGTCAGAGCGTCCTTGGCACGATTACGCAGCTCCTCCACCATGTCTTCATCCAGGCCTTCCACGCTCAACAGCTCGCTGACCGGCACGTAGGCAATTTCTTCCAAGGAGGAAAAGCCTTCTTCCATCAGTAGCGCGGCAAAATCGTCGTCGATATCCAGGTGCTGGGTAAAGAGATTGACGATCTTGTCACTTTCAACCTGATGCTTGCTCTGCAAATCTTCTACCGTCATGACGTTCAGTTCCCAGCCAGTCAGCTGGGCCGCCAAACGTACGTTTTGACCATTGCGACCGATAGCTTGCGCCAGGTTGCCTGATTCCACGGCAATATCCATGGAATGGCTGTCTTCATCCACTATGATGGAGGAAACATCGGCCGGGGCCATGGCGTTGATCACAAACTGCGCGGGATTATCGTCCCACAGCACGATATCTACGCGCTCACCGTTCAGCTCACCGGATACGGCCTGCACCCGCGCGCCACGCATGCCAACACAGGCACCGATAGGATCGATACGACGGTCGTTGGTTTTAACCGCAATTTTGGCACGGCTGCTCGGATCCCGGGCGGCGCCCATGATTTCAATGATTTCTTCACCGATCTCCGGCACTTCAATACGAAACAGCTCTTTCAGGAAGTCGGGATTGCTGCGGCTGACAAAAAGCTGGGCGCCTCGGGCTTCCGGACGAACGGCATACAACAAGCCTCGTACCCGGTCACCGCTGCGAAAAGTTTCGCGGGGCAGCATGTCTTCACGGAAAATTACCGCCTCGGCGTTGTTGCCCAGGTCCAGAATGACGTTATCACGGGTCGCCTTTTTGACCACACCGGTAATGATTTCACCTTCCTGATCCTTGAATTGCTCAACCACCTGCATCCGCTCGGCTTCACGTACTTTCTGTACGATAACCTGTTTGGCCGTCTGGGTAGTGATCCGATCGAAGGTAACCGAGTCGATTTCATCTTCGACAAAATCGCCAATCTGAATCTCGGGCTCATCAATTTGAGCCGCTTCTAGCGTCATCTCGCCGTAAGGGTTGGTCAGGGCGTCCTGATCGGCCACCACTTGCCAGCGACGGAAGGTTTCAAAGTTACCACTTTTACGATCGATTTCGACTCGTACCAGTATATCACCTTCATATTTCTTTTTTGTGGCCGTGGCCAGCGCGGTTTCCAACGCCTCAAAAATCTTTTCGCGAGGCACAGCCTTTTCGTTAGAAACGGCATCAACCACCAGCAATATTTCTTTATTCATGTCCGACCGCCTCGTTAGTCAAAGTTCGGAACCAGATGTGCTTTTTGGATATTAGCGAAGGCGATGGGAAACAGGGTTCCTTCCACCTCCAGACTGATCATGGTGTCGTCTACCGCCACCAGAAGTCCGCTCAGTTTACGACGGTTGTTCACCGCCATACGCAGGGATAACTCTACCTGCTGACCAATAATGGCCTGATAATGAGCCGGCTTGAACAGGGGGCGAGCCATACCCGGAGAAGACACTTCCAGATCATATTCGGTAGAAATGGGATCTTCCACATCTAACACGGCACTTACTTGCCGACTTACCTCGGCACAATCAGTTACTTCAATACCGTTTTCATGGTCGATATACAAACGTAAGGTCGAATGCCGGCCGGCGCGTACAAATTCGAGCCCCAGCAATTCAAAGCCCAGAGCCTCTACCGGCTCTGTCAGCATCTCGGTCAATCGTTGTTCCAATGTAGCCAAAGCTACCCCTCCGAAAACAAAAAAAGGGCTCGCAGCCCAGTGAATGTGCACCAATTGTTACTGGCGCTGAAGTGCAGATAACAAAAAGCCCCGATCTTCAAATCGGGGCTATTCACCTGTACCCTGACTGTTGTCTTTCGACAACCGCTTATCGCATCTACCGTTAAAACGAGCTGCAATAACCGTGAGGATTTGGTTGCGGGAGCCGGATTTGAACCGACGACCTTCGGGTTATGAGCCCGACGAGCTACCAGACTGCTCCATCCCGCGTCCGAAACGTACAAAACGTACAAAACGTACAAAATTATAGTTACTTTGAACTTAAAAGTACAACCTAACTCAATTTTGGTGCCGAGAGCGGGACTTGAACCCGCACGCCCATACAGGCACTACCCCCTCAAGATAGCGTGTCTACCAATTCCACCACCTCGGCAAAAACTTTTTTATTCGGGTACGTCGCTGTTATTGATAACAGGGACATCACCCGGGATGACACTTTCTTCTACTGCAGGTAAAGAAAGATCTTCCCATTCGCTTCCTTGCTTGGTGCTGTTGCTGGATAAGTTACCCAGTATCAGACTGACCGCAAAGAAACCGGCTGCCAGCAGGGTCGTCGCTTTGGTTAAAAAGTTACCCGAGCCGCCAGAGCCAAATACTGTATTGGAGGCACCTGCTCCGAAGGAAGCGCCCATGTCGGCACCCTTGCCTTGCTGAATCAACACCAGACCGATTAAGGTCAGTGCGATAAGCAGATACACCACTAAAAGAATTTCGTACATCAGCTATACCTTTGCTTGACGTCTGAGCCCCGCATCAGACTGCTGTCGGGAGCGGGGCTAATACTAGCGATACGATTCACCGGATACAAGCGCAAATTTCAAATATTGGTTCGAATGAGCGAAAAGCCAGCAAAAAGATGATTCTACAACCATTTTAAAAGCTGGCAGCCGTAAGCCTGTCTCTTCGTCACAAGTCGCCAGCCAGTGAATAATGCCCAGAGGCGACCGGGTAGCCTCCTCCGACACGCTTCAAGCACCTCCATGTGTCGCTCAGCACATGACATCCCTGTCCTGTGATGGTCGGCTGAGGCTATCCCAGCCGCCTCTTCTTAATCTCTGAGCTGTCGGCAGGTAACATTCACCGGTCACTCCATTGCCAATGGGAAGGCTGAGGGTGTCTGCTCCACCGACCATCCGCGCCAGGGATGGCGCGGTTTGAGCCTACAGGGAGGTATTCACGGCGTGTCGGAGGAGTGGTTCCCTCAGCCTGACAAGCCACACTAATATCAACAAATAGTTGTGACTAAAAGACAGGCGCCCAGCTTCACGCCTTGGGTGCCGGTATGGCGTCGGCAATATATTGCGCCAGGCGGGTCACTTGTTCCAGCTCCGGCCCTTCCACCATCACCCGGATCAAGGGCTCGGTGCCCGATTTGCGCAACAGCACGCGACCGGTCCCGGCCAGCTCTTGCTCGGCAGTGGCCACTCGGCTTTTTACCTCACTGTTGTTGAGGGGGTCGGTACCCGCTTCAAAACGTACATTGTTCAGTACCTGAGGATAAAGAGGCAGCAATTGACCCAGGCTTTGCAAGCTGTGATTGCCGGCCACCATGACCCGCAGTACCTGCAAGGCGGCCACTATGCCATCTCCTGTGGTGTTGTGATCCAGGCTGATGATATGGCCCGAGTTTTCACCACCCAGCTTCCAGCCGTGCTGCTTCAGCTGTTCCAGCACATAACGATCCCCTACCTTGGCACGCACAAACTGGATATCCTGTTTCGCCAACGCCAGCTCCAGTGCCATGTTGGTCATCAAGGTGCCGACCACGCCGCCACCTAAGGCACCACGTTTGACCGCATCCTGCGCCATTATGTACAACAGCTGATCACCGTCGAGCAAGGCGCCGGTGTGGTCGACCATGGCCAAACGATCACCATCGCCATCAAAGGCGATGCCCAAGTCGGCGCCATGCTCCTGTACCGCGGCAATCAACGCCTCGGGAGCGGTAGAGCCGACCTTGTCGTTAATATTGATGCCGTTGGGCTGGCCGCCAATACGGATCACCTTGGCACCCAGCTCTTCAAATACCGCCGGGGCTATGTGATAGGTGGCGCCATGAGCGCAGTCCAGCACCATGGTTAAGCCATCCAGGTGCATCTCGGACGGAAAGGTGCTTTTGCAAAACTCGATATAGCGACCCGCGGCATCGTTAATGCGGCTGGCTTTGCCCAGCTGCTCCGAGGGCACACAGTCCATGGGCTGATCCATCATGGCTTCTATGGCCAGCTCTACCTCATCGGGCAGCTTGGTACCGTCATGAGAGAAAAACTTGATGCCGTTATCGTAATAAGGATTGTGCGAGGCGCTGATCACTATGCCGGCTTCGGCCCTGAAGGTACGGGTCAGATAGGCGATGGCCGGGGTTGGCATGGGGCCCAGCAAGGCGGCTTGCAGCCCGGCGGCCGACAAGCCAGCCTCCAGTGCCGACTCCAGCATATAACCGGAAATACGGGTGTCTTTACCAATCATCACTTTTTTTGTACCGGTTTGCGACAGAACTTTACCCGCCGCCCACCCCAGCTTCATCACAAACTCCGGAGTAATGGGGTAGTCGCCCACCCGGCCGCGAATGCCATCGGTACCAAAATATTTTCTGCTCATTATATTATCCCTGATAGTGCCTGGCTTGTTGCCATACTCGCATGGCATCTGCCATTTCTTTTACATCATGCACCCGCAGTATTTGTACACCCTGACTCAGCGCAAACAAATGCGCGGCCAGACCTCCCGCCAGACGCTGGTCGACTTCGCGACCCAGCAATTGCCCCAGCATCGACTTGCGCGACATTCCCGCCAGCAAAGGCAGACCCAGCTGATGCAGCTGCCCGACTTTGCCCAGCAATTCATAATTGTGCTCTAACTGTTTGCCAAAACCATAGCCCGGATCCAGACAGATACGCGCCCGATCGATACCGACCTGATCGCAGGCCTGCAGGCGTTGTTGCAAAAACGCCGCCACTTCCGCCGTCACATCATCATAGTCCGGTGCCTGCTGCATGGTTCTGGGCTGCCCCTGCATGTGCATCAGGCAGATGGCGGCGCCACTGTCGGCGGCCACCTGCAAGGCGTTGGGCTCACGCAGTGCCCGAACATCATTGATTAAATCCGCCCCGGCCTTCACCGTCTCCTGCATCACTATTGCCTTGCTGGTATCAATCGATATCCAGCAATCCAGCTCCTGGCGCAGGGATTCTATCACAGGTACGACTCGGTCCAGCTCTTGCTGTTCGGTGACGGCACCGGCACCCGGGCGGGTCGATTCTCCGCCCACGTCAATAATGTCGGCACCGTCTTTTACCATCTGGACGGCATGGCGCAAGGCGGCGTCCTTGCCCACGAAGTGACCACCGTCCGAAAAGGAGTCGGGTGTCAGGTTGAGGATCCCCATAATTCGAGGAGAAGACAGATCCAGGCTTCTGGATGCACTTGATAACAGCATAACGGCAGGTTCCCACAAAATAAAAAGCCCCGAACAGGGGATGTTCGGGGCTTAATTTATCATAAAATATTAGTTGTTGGTGACATCACCGGGCTTGTTCAAGTCCGGTGTGCCCGCCTTGGGCTCATTGGCCTTGGACTCGTCCTTGTCACCGGTACTGGCGGTTGGAGCCTGGGGTTTGTCGTCAGAATCTTCTACCCAGTCTGCCGGTGGCCGTACGTGGCGACGCGCCATCAGATCATCGATTTGCTTGGCATCTATGGTCTCGTACTTCATCAGCGCATCTTTCATGGCGTGCAGAATATCGATGTTGTCCATCAGTATCTGCTTGGCACGCTGGAAGTTACGCTCGATGAGTTCTCTGACCTCGGCATCAATGGCATTGGCCGTCTCGTCCGACATATGCTTGACCTTGGCGGCAGAGCGTCCCATGAACACTTCACCTTCTTCCTCTGCGTACAGCAGCGGGCCCAGTTTTTCGGACAAGCCCCACTGTGTCACCATCTTGTGGGCGATATCAGTAGCCCGTTCGATGTCATTAGAGGCACCCGTGGTCACCTTTTCAAAGCCGTAAATAATTTCTTCGGCCAGACGACCACCATACAGGCTGGAAATCATGGACTCCAGGTGCTGCTTGCTGTAGCTGAAACGATCACGCTCGGGCAAATACATGGTCACACCCAGAGCTCGGCCACGAGGAATAATAGAGACCTTGTACACGGGATCGTGCTCGGGCACGACTCGGCCTACAATGGCATGACCCGCTTCATGATAAGCAGTCATGGCCTTTTCTTCCTCGGACATCACCATGGAACGACGTTCGGCGCCCATCATGATTTTATCTTTCGCTTTTTCAAACTCGTCCATCGACACCACTCGGCGTGAAGAACGTGCTGCGAACAAGGCCGCTTCGTTTACCAGGTTAGCCAGGTCGGCACCACTGAAACCAGGGGTTCCTCGAGCGATAACGCTTGCCTTGACATCGTCACCCAGGGGGACGCGGCGCATGTGTACTTTCAGAATTTGTTCACGACCACGCACATCGGGCAGGCCGACCACCACCTGACGGTCGAAACGACCCGGACGCAACAACGCAGGGTCCAGTACGTCGGGACGGTTGGTTGCCGCCACCACGATCACGCCTTCGTTGCCTTCAAAGCCGTCCATTTCAACCAGCATCTGGTTCAGGGTTTGCTCACGTTCATCATGACCACCGCCCAAACCGGCACCACGCTGACGACCGACCGCATCGATTTCATCGATAAAAATAATACAGGGGGCCGACTTTTTCGCCTGCTCGAACATATCACGCACACGAGACGCACCCACACCCACGAACATTTCCACGAAATCGGAACCGGAAATGGTAAAGAAAGGCACCTTGGCTTCACCGGCAATGGCCTTGGCCAGCAGGGTTTTACCGGTACCCGGTGGGCCCACCAGCAAGATACCGGTTGGAATACGGCCACCCAGTTTCTGGAAATGGCTGGGGTCGCGCAGATAGTCAACCAGCTCGGCCACGTCTTCCTTGGCTTCATCACAGCCGGCTACATCGGCGAAGGTGGTCTTGATCTGGTCTTCACCCATCAGACGCGCCTTGCTCTTGCCAAAGCTCATGGCGCCTTTACCGCCACCACCGCCCTGCATTTGACGCATGAAGAACACCCACACACCGATCAACAGCAGCATGGGGAACCATGAGATAAAGATAGACGTCAGCAGACTGGGCTCTTCAGGCTTTTCACCCACCACCCGTACGTTGTTATTCAACAAGTCATTCAGCAGCTGCGGGTCTTGCGCAGGCAGAATCGTCGTGAATCGATCACCGTTACGCTTGACGCCGTTAACGGTTTTACCGTCCATACGTACTTCACGAATTTGCCCTTGGCCTACTTCCTGTACAAACGTGGTGTAGTCCACCTGGCGTCCACTCGGTTCACTTGGGCTAAAGCTCTGGAATACCGACATCAACACCACGGCTATGACCAACCACAGGATCAAATTTTTCGCCATGTCACTCAAATTACTAACCTCACCGGCTGACAGTTTATGACTCTGAGAGTACTACAGTTTAAAACCTGTAGCTACAATATAGACCTCTCGCGAACGTGGTCGCGACGAGTCGGGTTTTCTTACCCTTACCGAACTAAAGGACCGGCGCACTTCCAGTAGAAATTCATCGAAGCCGGCCCCCTGAAACACTTTTACAACAAAACTGCCCTTGGGCGCCAATACCTGGCGACACATATCCAGTGCCAACTCGACCAGATACATGGATCTGGGCTGATCAACTTCCGGGGTGCCACTCATGTTGGGCGCCATATCGGACAGCAGTACATCGACCTTGTCATCCCCCACTCTCTCCAACAGGGCGTTGAGTACTTCCTCATCTCGAAAGTCCCCCTGTAAAAAATCGACGCCCGCTATCGGGTCCATGGGCAACAGGTCACAGGCAATCACCTTGCCTTTTAACCCGACCTGCTCTACCGAATACTGGCTCCAGCCCCCGGGGGCGGCTCCCAGGTCCACGACCGTCATGCCATGCTTCAGCAAACGGTCGCGCCCTTGTAGTTCTTCAAGTTTAAATACGGCTCGCGAGCGCAGGCCTTTTTTTTGCGCCTGTTGTACATATTTGTCGTCAAAATGCTCTTTAAGCCAGCGCGTTGAGCTGGCTGAGCGCTTTTTCTTCGTCATTAAATTATCGCTCTGCTATTACCATTAAAGCCTAGATGGGGGTACAATAGTCCCCTTTCAACCTATTAACTGAAGCATTTTGCAATGACCCTGACTAATAAGCAAAGACAATACCTCAAAGGATTGGCCCACAGCCTTAAGCCGGTGGTGTTGCTGGGCCAGCATGGCCTAACCGAAGGCGTATTGGCCGAGATCGATTTAGCCCTTAATTTTCATGAACTGATCAAGGTCAAGGTTGCCGCCGAAGACAGGGAAGTCAAAACGCTGGTCATGGATGCCATCGTCCGTGAAACCGGTGCCGTCAAGGTGCAAAGCATCGGCCACATCCTGACGCTGTACCGCGCCAGCGAAGAGAAAAAAATCAGCCTGCCCCGCGCCTGAACCTCAGGGCCACAGCCTGCTTTAGCGCTCCCTGGCCCCCCTATTTCCTCCCCTCATCGCCCCGCTTTACGCTATGGTTTAGATATTATTATCTGCCATTGGGGTTGTGATGCCCAGTCACCCTTACCTGACCGACGAAGAGCTCGCCATGATCAACGAGCAGTACTCGGCCAATAGCCCGAACACCCTGCTGACACTGCCATTGGTGATGGATGCCAACATAGAGCCATTACTGGAGCAGGCGACAGCACTCGAGCTGAAACTAGACCTCGGGCAGATAAAGCTGAGCTTTCCGGTCACCTTGAATCACCCCGTGGCCAGCCAGGAGCAAGTTGTCCTCAGTGCCCCCAATATCATCACCAACGGCGGCCACCCTCGTGCCTGGCGTCTGCCACACCCCCAGAATATCAAGCTGGAGCAGCCGGACGGGAAACCGCTGGCCGCCGAAATCCGTGACCTGTCTATCAATGGCATGATGCTGCTGTCGCTGCGCTCCCTGTTTACCTCATCGTCCGGGCGACCGGCACAGAAAAAGGTGATACTGAGGCTGGGACAAGCGCAACAACTGCCGCTGCAACTCACGCTGGTACGCCAGCACAAGGGGGCGCAGTTCTGGCTGACGGCAGTCTGCTTTGAGCTGGATACGGCGGACAAGTCTACCTTGTCCGACTTCGTATTTCGCGGCTTTTTAGCGCAAATAAACAGACAGCAGGCGCCATAGCGCCTGCTGTCTGGATGGTCTAACCGGTTTACGCTCGTGGCAGAGCTTACAGGTATTGAACCTTGATAATTTCGTACTCTACTTCACCACCGGGCGTCTTCACCACTGCCACATCGTCCACTTCCTTGCCAATCAAGGCGCGGGCGATCGGCGAGTTGACCGAAATCATGTTGGCCTTGATGTCCGACTCGTCATCACCCACGATTTGATAGGTGATTTCTTTTTCGTCATCCACCTTGAACAAATCCACCGTCGAGCCAAAAATGACCTTGCCGCTGTTGGGTATCCGGGTCACGTCTATTACCTGGGCATTGGAGAGTTTGGCTTCAATTTCCTGGATCCGCCCCTCACAAAATCCCTGCTCTTCACGCGCGGCATGATACTCGGCGTTTTCTTTCAAGTCGCCGTGTTCACGTGCATCGGCGATAGAGGCGATTATTTTCGGTCGTAACACCGACTTGAGGTGTTCCAGTTCTTCTCGCAGTTGCTGTGCACCACGAACGGTCATAGGAGTTTGTGTCATAATGAAAACCCAGTCCCTTTCAGACAATAAAACAACAAGAGCCCTGTCGAACATCGGCACAGGGCTCATAGTATACATCTTGTGTCAGCCGCTGGGCTGCTATCTAGCCAACCGAGGTTAATACAGCCGGCTTAACGGGTCAAATCGTCGAAGAAGCGCTTCACTCCCTTGAGAAAGCCCTCGGTCTTGGGCTGATGCTTGTTCGCAGCCACACCACCACAAGAGTCTTCCAACTGACGTAATAACTCTTTTTGTTCTTCGGTCAGGCTTACCGGCGTTTCAATATACGCCTTGCATACCAAGTCACCCATTTGGCCGTTTCTGGCCGAGCGCACCCCTTTGCCCTTGAGGCGGAACATGCGTCCGGTTTGGGTTTCAGGAGGTATCTTAAGCTTGACCCGTCCGTCCAGCGTCGGCACTTCTACTTCGCCACCCAGGGCGGCGGCAGTAAAACCAATCGGCACTTCGCAATACAGATTATTGCCGTCACGAACAAAAATTTCATGGTCGCGTACGTGCATCTGTACATACAGGTCGCCGGCGGGGGCGCCCGCTTCACCGGCCTCGCCTTCGCCGGATAGACGAATGCGATCACCGGTATCCACACCCGCAGGTATTTTCACCGACAGGGTCTTGGTTTTTTGGTAACGGCCTTCACCATGACACTTGTGGCACGGATCGGTAATGGTCTTGCCTTTACCACGACAATGCGGACAAGGCTGCTGTACGGTAAAGAAGCCCTGGCGCATCTGCACCTGGCCATGACCATGACAGGTAGAGCAAGTGCTGGCTTGCGTACCTGCCTTGGCACCGCTGCCATCACAGACATCACAACCCACCAGTGTCGGTACCTTGATCTCTTTGGTCACGCCCCGCACGGCTTCTTCCAGCGTCAGCTCCATGTTATAGCGCAAGTCGGACCCTCGGGCCGAGCGCTGCTGACGGCGCTGACCGCCACCGAAGATATCGCCGAATACATCACCAAAAATATCGCCGAAGTCGGCGCCACCGCCAAAGCCATGACCGCCCTGCTGACCATTAACCGCATCGTGACCAAACTGATCATAGGCGGCACGCTTTTGCGCATCGGTCAGGACTTCGTACGCCTCGGTGGCTTCTTTAAACTTGTCACCGGCGTCAGCGTCAGTCTTGTTACGGTCGGGATGATACTTCATCGCCATCCGCTTGTAGGCTTTCTTTATCTCGCGCTCATCGGCCCCTTTGGAGACGCCAAGCACTTCGTAATAATCTCGTTTTGACATAGGCTGAGTACTTACCTGAGTCCTGTTAACACAAAGGCGGGCGTTGGTATCCCAACGCCCGCTCTGGCAGCGTTAATACGCTGGGTATAACTTACTTTTTGTCGTCTTTAACTTCTTCAAACTCGGCATCAACCACGTCGTCATCGGCCTTGGCAGATGCATCTTTTGGCTCACCGGCAGCTTGTGAAGCATCGGCTTGCGCCTTGGCCTGTGCCACTTCCATCAGCTTTTGTGACACTTCCATCAGCGTTTGCTGCTTGGCTTCAATGTCGGCCTTGTCTTCACCGCGAGCGGCAGTTTCCAGCTCGGTCAACGCCGCTTCAATGGCGCTCTTGTCGTCGGCAGCCAGTGCATCGCCTGCTTCTTCCAGTTGCTTGCGAGTCGCGTGAACCAAACCATCAGCCTGGTTGCGGGCACCTACCAGCTCCTCGAACTTCTTGTCGTCCTCGGCGTTGGCTTCGGCGGCACGTACCATGGCTTCGACTTCTTCTTCGCTCAGACCGGAAGAGGCCTTGATGGTGATCTTCTGCTCTTTACCCGTGTCTTTATCGACCGCAGATACATGCAAGATACCGTCGGCGTCCAAATCGAAGGTCACTTCAATTTGTGGCAGGCCGCGTGGGGCCGGACGAATACCTTCCAGGTTGAACTGACCCAGTGACTTGTTATCGCTGGAGCGCTTGCGCTCACCCTGCAGCACATGAATGGTCACCGCTGCCTGGTTGTCGTCTGCGGTTGAAAAGGTCTGGGACTTGCGCGTTGGAATCGTGGTGTTTTTCTCAATCAGCGCGGTCATTACGCCACCCATGGTCTCGATACCCAGAGACAGGGGAGTAACGTCCAGCAGCAGTACGTCGGTTTTGTCGCCGGACAATACCGCACCCTGAATGGCTGCACCCACGGCAACGGCTTCATCCGGGTTAACGTCTTTACGTGGTTCCTGACCAAAGAAGTCGCTAACGGCTTTTTGTACCAGCGGCATACGAGTCTGACCACCGACCAGGATCACGTCATTGATGTCCGATACGGACAGACCGGCGTCTTTCAGTGCCGTTTTCACCGGCTCCAGTGACTTCTTCACCATGTCGTCTACCAGTGACTCCAGCTTGGCGCGGGTCAGCTTGATGTTCAGGTGCTTGGGTCCTGTAGCGTCGGCAGTAATGTAAGGCAGGTTCACCTCGGTCTGCTGGGCAGAAGACAGCTCACACTTGGCTTTTTCTGCGGCTTCTTTCAAACGCTGCAGGGCCAGCATGTCTTGACGCAGATCGAAGCCCTGTTCACGCTTGAACTCGTCTACCAGGTAACCAATCAGACGGTTATCGAAGTCTTCACCACCCAGGTGGGTGTCACCATTGGTTGCCAGTACTTCGAAGGTTTTTTCACCATCCATGTCATCGATTTCGATGATGGAGATATCGAAAGTACCACCACCCAGGTCGTAAACCGCTACTTTGCGATCGCCCTGAGTCTTGTTAACGCCGTAGGCAAACGCTGCTGCCGTTGGCTCGTTGATAATGCGTTTTACGTCCAGGCCTGCGATACGACCGGCGTCTTTGGTTGCCTGACGCTGTGCATCGTTAAAGTAGGCAGGTACGGTAATTACCGCCTCGGTCACTGCTTCGCCCAGGTAGTCTTCGGCGGTCTTCTTCATTTTCTTCAGGACTTCTGCCGACACCTGTGGTGGCGCCATTTTTTTATCTTTGGCTTCTATCCAGGCATCGCCGTTGTCGGCCTTAACAATCTTGAAGGGCATGAGTTTAATATCACGCTGTACTTCTTCGTCTTCAAAGCGACGACCGATCAGACGCTTGATAGCGAACAGAGTGTTGTGTGGGTTGGTCACCGCCTGGCGCTTGGCTGGCTGGCCAACCAGTGTTTCGCCATCATCGGTATAAGCGATGATAGAAGGAGTAGTACGAGTACCCTCGGCGTTCTCTATTACGCGTGGATTATCTCCGTCCAGAATAGCGACGCAAGAGTTAGTGGTACCCAAATCGATGCCGATGATTCTACCCATAAAATCCTCTCTGAATATCTTGGTTTAAACAGTAAGCAGTTTTTATTTTGCTTTAAGCTCTATATGTGGCTGCCAGCGACGTCTTTCAAGGCATGGCTCACATTTTTTAAATAACAGCCGATATTTTACGCCTGGGTGTCTACGGCAGGCCCCTTGGCCACCATCACCATGGCAGGACGCAGTATCCGGCCATTCAGCTCGTAACCCTTCATCATGACGGCCACCACAGAGTTGGGCGCAACCTCGTCACTTTCTACCATGCTCATCGCTTGATGCTTGTTCGGATCGAACGGCGTCCCCGTTGGGTCAATTTGCAACACGCCAAACTTCTCTACCGTGGTTAACAGCGATTTCAGCGTCAGCTCTACGCCTTCATAGACCGCCTGAAAGGCATCACTTTCCTTATCGGTATGCTCCAGGGCCCGCTCCAGGCTGTCGATAACGGGCAACAATTCGCTGGCAAACTTTTCCAGTGCAAATTTTTGTGCCTTTTCTACATCCTGTGCGGCGCGGCGACGCAGGTTTTCCATTTCGGCCAGCGCACGCAGTGCATTGTCTTTTTCCGCCTGGGCATTGCTGGTCGCCTCGGCCAGCTGTTGCTCCAGCTCGGCGATATAAGTCGCATCCTGCTGAGGCTGTTCGCTCTCTACCGATGACTCGGCCTGGGTGTCTTGGGTGTCTGTGGTCAGCGGCTCTTGCTCGACGGCCTGCTCTTTATCAGCCTGATGTTGTTTGTCAGCCATGTTGTTTCCTCTATATATTTGCTAGCTTGCAGCCTATATGGGGGGGGCAGGTTCAAATTTCAAGAGAATATTTTTGCGATTCCCGATCACCCTGTGGTGCTCGGGCACAGGGTTAATTAGAATGGTGCATTACTCGGTCTGATTATGGATGACCGCCTTTGCTATCTCGTCTTTCAGCCAGGTCTATATATCGATGGATACCGAATTTAATACCATAGCGCTTATTGGCAAACCCGATCACGAGGGGGCCAACCAAACGCTGGTCGCCCTCTACCAACACATTGTTGCCTTGGGGCTTAATGTGGTGATAGAGCGTCGCGTCGGCGAACAGCTAGGGCTTGATGACGTTGAACTGTTGGAAATGGTTGAGCTGGGCGAAAGAGCAGACCTGGCCATAGTAGTAGGTGGCGATGGCAATATGCTCGGTGCCGCCCGCGTGCTGGCCAGGTTCGACGTGGCCGTGGTGGGCGTCAACCGGGGGAACCTGGGTTTTTTGACCGACTTGTCACCGGACAGTTTTGAGCAGCCCCTCGAACGCCTGCTGGCCGGTGACTATCAAGCCGAACACCGCTTTCTGCTTGAGGCGCAAGTACACCGCCATGGCCAGCTGAAAGCCAGTAACTCCGCCATGAACGAGGCGGTGTTGCACCCGGGTAAAATAGCCCACATGATCGAGTTTGAGGTGTATATCAATGGCAACTTTATGTATAGCCAGCGGGCCGATGGCATGATTGTCGCCACGCCCACCGGCTCGACGGCCTACTCGCTGTCTGCCGGCGGCCCTATCTTGACCCCCAATCTGAATGCCATCACTCTGGTCCCCATGTTTCCGCACACCCTGAGTTGTCGCCCTATCGTTATCGACGCCGACTCGCACGTTAAGATGGTGCTGTCCCCCAACAACAAAACCGGGCAAATGCTGGTTAGCTGCGACGGCCATGTGTCGCTAACGGTACAGCCGGGTGATGAAATACATATCAACAAGAGCCCGCACAAGCTCAAGTTGCTCCACCCCCGGGGGCATAACTACTTTGAAGTCTTGCGCAGCAAACTGGGCTGGGGCAGCAAGCTGTTTTGAATGGGTGATGGATAAGACGTAACAAGTGAGGAGTGAGGGGAAGACACTTTTTTCCCTCACCTCCTTTGTCTTGTAATTTCAACTTGCCACTGTACAAAACCACAGTATACTGTTTTTATAAACAGTATCATTTTGTGCAGGGGTTCCACCATGTTGCTTCAGCTCACCATCAGCAACTTTGCCATCGTCTCTTTTCTTGAGTTGGACTTGCGGTCGGGCATGACCAGTATTACCGGCGAAACCGGTGCCGGAAAGTCCATCGCCATCGATGCGCTGGCCCTCGCCCTGGGCGAGCGAGCCGATGCCGATACCGTCAGACCCGGCGCCGACAAAGCCGACATTAGCGCGCGCTTTCGTATCGACAAACTGCCGCGAGTAAAAGCCTGGTTAAGCGAACAAGAGCTGGACGAACAAGACGAATGCATCCTGCGCCGTACCCTGAGCCGCGAGGGGCGTTCTCGTGGCTATATTAATGGCACACCGGTGCCGCTGGCTCAGCTGAAATCGCTGGGGGCGCTATTAATTAATATTCATGGCCAACATGCTCACCAGGCCTTGCAAAAAAACGATTATCAGCGCGGCTTGCTCGATGCCTACGCCGGCCATCATCAGTTGATGCAAACAGTGAGCAAACATTACCAACATTGGCGACTGCTCACCAATGAGCGCAAACAATTACAAAGCGATCAGGCCCAGTGGCAGGCACAACGCCAGTTGCTGGAATATCAGGTGGCCGAGCTGGACGAGCTTGCGCTCGAGGCCGACGAGTTTCCTACCCTGGAAGCCGAACATACTCGACTGGCCAACGGCGCCGAATTATTAAATGACTGTCAGCTGGCCATGAATGTGCTGGCCGATGGCGAAGAAAGCAATGCCCTGCAGCAGTTACGTCATGGGTTGAAGATCGTGACCGAGCTTTGCCAGATGGATCCGCGTTTGGCGCCGGTACTGGAAATGCTTGAAAGCAGCCTGATCCAGCTGGAAGAAGGTCATGGTGAGCTGAGCCGCTACCTGGACAGAATGGAGCTCGATCCCGAACGCTTGTATGAAGTCGAATCACGCATGGCCAAGGTGATGGAGCTGGCACGCAAACATCATGTTCTGCCTGCCGAGTTGCATGACTTTCATCAAAACATTGCCACCCAGCTGGCCGACATGGATCACAACGACAGCCGCCTGCAGGAGCTGGCAGAAGAAGTAGCGCAAGCCAAAGAACAGTTTTTGCTGGCCGCCGAGCGGCTTAGCCAAAGCAGACAGCGCTATGCACAATCACTTAATAAACAAATTACCGCCAGTATGCGTCAACTCAGCATGGAGCACGGCCGTTTTGAAATGACAGTAACGGCGGATCAAACCGCGGGTTATTCGCCATTGGGCATCGACAAGGTCGAGTTCTTGGTGTGCACCAACCCGGGCCAGCCCATGAGCCCACTGGCCAAGGTCGCATCGGGCGGTGAGTTATCCCGCATCAGTCTCGCCATTCAGGTGATTACGGCACAAAAGGTCGAGACGCCGACCCTGATCTTCGACGAAGTCGACGTGGGTGTCAGTGGCCCGACGGCCGCCGTGGTCGGCAAGCTGTTACGCCAGTTAGGGGACTCCACCCAGGTATTGGTGATCACCCACCTGCCCCAGGTGGCCGGTAATGGTCATCAACATTACTTTGTTAGCAAAGACAGTGCCGACAATGACACTCAAACCCGCATGCAAGAGCTGGATGAACACTGTCGACTGCAGGAACTGGCCCGCTTGCTGGGCGGCAACAAGATTACCGAAAATACCCTGGCCAACGCCCGGGAACTCCTGGTGAGTGAAGCATAACGACAAGCGTGAGGCGTGAGGCGTGAGGCGTGAGGCGCCAAGATAGGCCCGGTGTTCAGCTGGGCCAGTCTCATTTCAAGTTATTCTAAACCAAACGGCGGGCGGCGCCGATGACGATCTCGATGGCTTGCTGCTCGGCCGCTTGCAGAGTGCTTTGGTCAGGCGTTTCCTGCTGGGTACGGTTCACAATCACACCGGCGACACAACCGGCCTTAAGCCCCATGCTGGCACACATGGTGAACAAGGTGGCCGATTCCATTTCGTAATTCAGCACGCCCATTGCCTGCCACTCTTTCATGCTGCCCTGCAGGTGACCTGGTACTCGGGCACTGTAGGTATCGTAACGCTCCTGCCCCGGATAAAAGGTATCCGACGACGCCGTTATACCCACATGCGGACTCAACCCCAGCTCTCGTGCGGCATCCACCAAGGCACAACTACAGTCAAAATCGGCGACGGCAGGAAACGCCAGCGGCGCAAAGTGACGGCTGGCACCATCCAGGCGTACCGCACCCTGGGTCACTATCATGTCACCAATATTGATGCCTGGCTGAATGGCTCCCGTGGTACCAATGCGTAAAAATGTCGTGACCCCAAGCTGAGCCAGCTCCTCTACCGCAATAGAGGTAGAAGGACCACCAATACCGGTAGAGCACACCACCACCGCCTTGCCTGCCAGCTCGCCCAGCCAGGAAGTAAATTCCCGATGGCTTGCCAGCAGTCGTGCATTGCTCAGTTGGCTGGCAATACAGGCTACCCGCTCTGGGTCTCCCGGTATAATAGCGAGTTTGGCACCTTGCAGATCGTCGTCGGTAATGCCTAAGTGAAAAACGTGCTTAGCCATAGGCTGCTCCCAAATTACAGCGTTAAAAAAGGTTGATAAAACACTCGCCTCAATATGGCAGTCCCCCACTTCACGGAACCTCGCCGCCATTAACGAGTCAGATTGCCATTGCCATCATATGGCTCCACTCTCGAACCCACACCCGAGCCGGAATAATAGGTGAGCATCGGCTTTTACAAGGTCGACGCCAGCCGCTATTATGGCGGCAAGTCACACAGGATATATGCACATATGCAACTCAAAACCTTGATTTTACCTTTATTGTTTACTCTTCCTCTAACCGGTTGCAGCCTGGTTTACAAGGTGGACATTCCACAAGGCAACTACATAGAAGAAAAACAGGTCGAGCAACTCCGCCAGGGCATGAGCCAGGAGCAGGTCCGCTTTCTGTTAGGAAACCCCATGAACCTGGACACCTTCAATCATGACCGCTGGGTTTATCTCTATTACTTCAAGCCCGGTCGTGGTGAGGTGGAGCAAAAGCAGCTTGTTCTGGACTTCAGTAACAATGCACTGATTGCAATCGGTGGTGACTATCAAGCTCCTGCCGCCTTTACCCAGGGCCTTTGATAAAACCGGATGACCATGGCAACGCCATGGTCATCACTAGGATTTTTGTTTGGTGCGGTTTTCAGCGGGTCGGCCCCCGGTCACCTTGTCTGCACGCCCTTCTTCTTTTGCCTGCTCGGCACGACGGCGGCGAATTTCCTTTGGATCGGCCAGCAGGGGGCGGTAGATCTCTATTCTGTCTCCATCGCGCAGAACCTGGTTCAGCTTAACCTGACGTCCAAAAATACCGACCATGTTGCTGCCCAGATCGATCTCGGGGTACTGCTGCAAAATACCGGACTGCTCAATTACCTGCTGGACCTGATTATCCGCCGGCACCTTGAGGCTCAATACGGTTTGTTTGTTCGGTAACGCGTATACTACTTCAACCTGGATAAGACTCACGGCCATACACCTCTCTTGCCCGCTCACTAAACGAATGCACCATGGCATTGGCCAGCTCTTTGAAGATACCGCCAAACGCCAGCTCGACCAGTCGAGAAGTAAACTCGAAATACAGCTCCAACTCTACCTTGCAGGCATCCTCATCCAGCGCGGTGAAGGTCCAACCACCATTCAAGGCCTTGAAAGGACCGTCGACCAACTCCACTCTGATATGGTGATAAGGAGTCAGCTCATTACGCGTGGTAAAGGTTTTACGAATCCCCGCCTTAGAAACATCTAGCGCGGCTGTAATCGTATTATCAGACTCGGAAACGACGCGGCTGTCGACACAACCAGGCAAAAACTGTGGGTACGAGTTGATATCGTTTACCAATTCATACATTTGTTGCGCGCTAAACATCACTAACGCGCTGCGAGTAATACTCGGCATAACTTCTCCTGGCAGCAAAACGCCCTTATTTTAACACTAATCTCGGCGGGACTCACGACTGGCACAGCGAGTTCGTACCAATCGCGCTCAACTGATAATAAATTGAACAAAAACAACGCAATTACCGTCTTGGTAATTCCCAAGGCAACGAAGGACCCGTATAATGGATGCACTATGACAAAAAACAAAGCCAAGAAAAAAGTCGGTTCCAGCACCATTGCCCTTAACAAGAAGGCAAGGCACGAATATTTTGTAGAAGAAAAATTTGAAGCTGGACTTGAACTACAAGGATGGGAAGTAAAAGCGATGCGGGCGGGCAAAGCCAACATCGCCGATGCTTACGTTTTCCTGCGCAATGGTGAAGCCTTCCTGTTTGCCGCCACCATTACGCCACTCAACGTTGCCTCTACTCACGTAGTATGCGATCCCATGCGCTCGCGCAAACTGCTGCTGAAGCGACGCGAGCTGGATCGTCTCACCGGTCAGATTGAGCGCGAAGGCTATACGCTCGTGCCTCTGGCGCTGTACTGGTCCAAGTCGTGGGTAAAAATCGAAATAGGCTTGGTAAAAGGTAAAAAGAGCCATGACAAGCGCCAGGACGTCAAAGAACGTGACTGGAAACGCGAAAAAGATCGCATGATGAAACATAAAAATCGTTAACACTTGTGATTTGTTCTGAATTGCCATACCATAAAGTTACTTGGGGCTGATTCTGGATTCGACGAGATTCTCGAACTCCTAGGTGCATGCCGAGGTGCGATAGGCCTCGTTAAAAAATCGCAAAAAAATAGTCGCAAACGACGAAAACTACGCACTAGCAGCTTAATAACCTGATAGAGCCCTTCTGCCCTAGCTTGTCTGTGACTTAGGGAATTGGAAGGTCATCCTTCACAGAATCGCGTGGAAATCGAGCCTGACGGTGGAAGCGTTAAAACTAATTTAGGCTAGTCATTCTGTGGCGTGTCTGTCCGCAGCAGGTGGCGAATTCAATGACTGACTAAGCATGTAGTACCGACGACGTAGGTTTTTCGGACGCGGGTTCAAATCCCGCCAGCTCCACCAATCGATTGGAAAAGGCCACCTCAGGGTGGCCTTTTTTTATATACTCACCATACCTCTAACCACCCTATCCAGTTTAGCTGCTTTTCACAGGTTGTCTTACAGTAATGCTTCTTCGTTCCCTTATAACAATAAATCTGCGTAATCTTATCCTGACGTTGGCCATACTGAGTGTCCTGATCACCCTGGGCAACAGTTTTCATGCTACCTATCAAGTACAGCGCACCCTGCTGATTGAGAACACCCTGGAGTCGAACCGAGTCTATGCAGCCAAGCTGGCCGAAGTGACGGATGTATTTCTCAAGGTGACACAAAGTCACCTCGCCTACAGTGCCAGCTTGCTGAGCTCTCGGATGAATGACAGCCAGGCGCTCATGGAGGAAGTTCGTCGCCTGCATCAGCAATCCGACTCCTTTAACTCGGTTGTTATCGTCAATACAGAAGGGCTGATTATCGCATCGTCTCCGCCCGCCTTGGCCCTTAACGGCATCAAGATTGATACTCCCAGTGCTCGTCAGTCCCTTGAGGCCAAGCGACCATTAATTACCGATCCCTTTATTTCCCCTGCCGGCAATTACCTGATCAGCCTGTCGCACCCTGTTTTTGCCGACAATGGCGACTATCTGGGCTATATCAGCGGCAGTATCTATTTAGGGCAAGACAATATATTGGGCGCCATTCTCGGAAAACACTATTACCAGGACGGCTCTTATCTTTATGTCGTCGATCGTAATAAAACCCTTATTTATCATCCTAAAGAGCAGCGCATCGGCCAGGTCATTACCAACAATGTTGCCATCAATGAAGTGATTGCCGGCAAAGAACATGCCTACGCCCTGTTCAATTCAGAAGGGACTGAAATGCTGGCAGGCTTTGCCCCTGTTCATCGCGCGGGGTGGGGAGTGGTGGCACAACGGCCGAAACAAGGCGCTCTGGCAGAGCTTGACGGCCATATTCTCAATGTATTTCTGAAAAGCCTGCCTCTTACCTTCCTGACTCTGGCCGGCATCTGGCTATCTGCCCTTTTTATTGCCCGACCACTCTGGCAACTGGCCCAAAGTGCCACAGTAATGAGCCAACAGGATATTTCCAAGATACACTCCTGGTACTTTGAAGCCGCTCACCTCAAACAGGCAATTCTAAAAGGCATGGGATTACTCAACGATAAAATCAGCCAGTTGCATACCGATAGTCACACGGACGCAATGACTGGCCTGCTCAACCGTCGGGGCATGCAGCAGGTGCTGGACCAATACCAGAAAGAGCAGCGCTCTTTTTCCGTGATCACCCTGGATATCGACCACTTCAAGCAGGTTAATGATCACTACGGGCACGATGTGGGTGACAAGGTGATTCAAACCCTGGCCACGTTGATGATGAGCAATGCTCGAAAGGAAGACGCTGTATGCCGCAGCGGTGGGGAAGAGTTTATTATTTTTCTGCCAGATACCCAGCCGGATGTCGCCTTTAAGGTAGCAGAGCGACTACGACAACAGGTTGCTGAGTTCGACATGCCAACGGCAGGGTTTATCACTATTTCATTGGGTATCGCCCACTGGCCCGGTGAGCCCAAGGCCATCAAATCAATACTCAAGCAAGCGGATCAGGCTTTGTATCTGGCTAAACAGCAGGGGCGAAACCGCACCATAATGTCGGAAGATATACGGCCTTGACGACCTCGCCTAGCGTTTTCTCGAGTACGGGTTAAAAGCGGCTCTAATACCAAAACCCATTAAACAACTGCTCTGATGTTGGGTCGGAGCGCCTGTGGGCGACTGCTCTGTCGCCTCTGCTGCTCCGGTTCAATCTTGAATCCAAGGCAAACCCCGTGCCGATGTTACCCCCCACTGGATACCGTATTTGGCTGTTTTTTTGTGCGTAGCGACACAAGCAGGCAGATCCTGAAATGTGGTTTATACTTAGTTTAACCAAACGAGCACAGGGGTCTTTTTAGTGGCGCAAGAGACGAGAGTACAGCGGAGATAGCAAGAACACATTTCATGTTACTCCAGGATAATCGCATAGTGACAGTCATAACCAGGGGAATAAGGCCATGATTTTAGACCGTATTTGGGGTTTGTATGCGCATCCCAAAACAGAATGGCATACTATAGATAATCACCATGAAAGTTTTAGCTACAGCTTGGTACACTTGGCGCTTATCGCGCTGATACCCTCGGTGTGTGCCTATTTTTCAACGACGCTAATCGGTTGGAACCTGGGGTACAGCCACATCGACAACATGATGCTGACGCACGAGAGTGCACTGGTGATGGCCGTCGGCATGTACTTCACCCTGATTGCCGGGGTATTTGCCCTCGCCTACCTGATGTTCTGGATGGCAAAAACCTTTGGTGCCAAACCCAGCTTCAGTCATACCGTTGAGCTGGCCTCCTATACCGCGACCCCCCTGTTCATGACCGGCTTCGCCCTGTTTTATCCCGAGCCGATCTTTCTGATGGCCGTGGGTTTGGCCGGGGTCGCCTACTCGGTTTATCTGCTGTATTCCGGCATTCCCATTATCATGCGGATTCCCGAAGAGCGTGGTTTTATCTACGCAAGCTCAGTGGTCACGGCCGGTTTGGTATTGCTGGTTTGCATCATGGTAGGGTCTGTCATCCTGTGGAGTGTGGGTCTGGGGCCCATTTACACTCACTAGACATAATGTAGTTACATAAAAAAAGGGCCTTAACAGGCCCTTTTTTGTTTATTTTTCAAGTCACAGCTATCACTGGCCTTCGTTATAAATGCCCAGATGACTACTGTCAGCACAGTCGGACTGTTTGCTGCTGTCGTTACGCAAGGCATTCAACTCGTCTAGGTACGCCTGATTGACGTCTTGCGTGACATACTCGCCGGTAAATACCGAGGTTTCAAAACGACGCAGCTCCGGGTTGAAGTGGCGTACCGAATCTTCCAGGTCTTCCAGGTCCTGAAATATCAGGTTGTCGGCACCAATCAACTGGCAGATTTCATCCACTTCTCGGCCATAGGCGATCAACTCGTTAACCGATGGCATATCGATGCCATAGACATTCGGGAAACGAATTTCAGGGGCCGCAGACGCAAAGTAGACTTTTTTCGCACCGGCTTCACGGGCCATCTGGATAATCTGCTCCGAGGTGGTACCACGTACGATGGAGTCATCCACCAGCAGCACATTTTTACCGGCAAACTCGGATGGAATGGCATTGAGCTTGCGGCGTACCGACTGTCGGCGTTGATTCTGGCCGGGCATGATAAAGGTACGGCCGATATAGCGGTTTTTTACAAACCCCTGTCGATATGGCAAGTCCAGGTTATGGGCGATTTCGAGGGCGATATCACAGGATGTTTCGGGGATAGGGATCACCACGTCGATATCCAGATCTTCCCATTCCCGTGCTATTTTGGCACCTAGTTTCTGACCCATTCTGGCGCGAGCACCATAAACGGATACCTTGTCGATAAAGGAGTCCGGGCGTGCAAAATACACATATTCAAAAATACAGGAGTGATGCTGGGGCTCGGCTGCGCACTGCTGGGTAAACAGCTCACCCTGCTGGGTGATATAGACGGCTTCGCCGGGCGCCACATCGCGGATCAGGCTGAAACCGACCGCATTGAGTGCCACACTTTCAGAGGCCACCATATATTCGGTGCCACCACCCTGCTCACAATCACGCTTACCCAGTACCAGCGGACGAATACCATTGGGATCACGAAACGCCACCATGCCATGGCCGATAATAACGGCAACGGCGGCATAAGCGCCTCTGATCTGCTCATGCACCTTGCTGACTGCGGCAAATACATGACTCGGCTCGAGGTGCAGCGTTTGTGTTTGCTGGTCCAGCTCGTGAGCCAGCACATTCAGCAAGATTTCAGAATCGGAGCTGGTATTGATATGACGGCGAGCAAGGCGAAACTGCTCTTCTCTCAGCTCACGCGCATTGGTCAGGTTACCATTGTGTGCCAGGGCAATTCCGAAGGGGGAATTTACATAAAAGGGTTGCGCCTGCGCCACACTGCTGCTGCCAGCAGTCGGGTAACGCACATGGCCAATGCCAACGTTACCAATCAAGCGTTCCATATGACGCTTTTCAAAGACATCTTTAACCAAGCCATTGGCCTTGCGCTGGCGCAATGTATTGCCGTCTATGGTGACGATGCCCGCAGCATCCTGCCCTCGGTGTTGCAACACCGTTAGGCCGTCATAGAGCGCCTGATTTACTGGAGTCGTACCTTGAATTCCGACAATCCCACACATGTCCTACTTTCCTCAATTCATTATGGCTTGGGGGGTAAAAAGCTGGATGAATTTTGCACCAGGCTGAAGAACCACTGGATCACGATACCAAATTCCGGGATCAACCGAGATTGCTGCCACCACAAACTCTGAGAGAAAGCAGTCATGGTATCGATAAAAAATAACAAGGCGGCCACGATCAGAACGCCGCGCACGGCACCAAAACAAACGCCGAGTACACGATCCGTGCCTGACAGTCCGGTTTTGGTGACCAGCTCACCAACGACGTAATTGATTAGGGCACCCAGGATAAGGGTTAATACAAATAGAATAGCAATGGCCGTGCCATTGCGCACCAAAGGATCAGAAATATCAAGCAACACGCTGAGATCGGCATAGAACTGACTGGCAACAAAAAAAGCGGCAAACCAGGTCACCAGCGACATTGCTTCTTTTACGAATCCCCTGACCAGGCTAATGACCGCCGAGAGGCCAATAATGCCTAAAATTACATAGTCTATCCAAACCATCATCTACTGCCGAGGACCTCGTTAATGTTGCATATTCTACCAAAAGAGCATGTCAAAAAGCGAAAGAAAAACGGATAAACTTCATTCAACATAAAACTATCTCGCGAATACATTCCCTGCATAAAAGGGGCCGGCGCAGCTAGCCGCACCGACCCCGGGCTGATAATGATCGCATTATAGCCAGTCTAACCGCTTAATTTATAACCCGCTGTAGTAGGTGGCGGCACCCGGTCCCACCGGCAGGCCGAACACAAATACCCAGACAAAGAACAACAGGCTCCACCCTAACAAAAACACGATCGAATAGGGTAACATCATGGCCATCAGAGTCCCAATTCCCAAGTCTTTCTTGTAACGGGCCGCAACCGCCATAATAAGGCCAAAGTAGCTCATCATGGGGGTGATAATGTTGGTCGTCGAGTCACCGATGCGATAAGCGGCCTGAATGACCTCGGGTGAGTAGCCCACCAGCATCAACATGGGAACAAAAATGGGTGCCGTAACCGCCCACTGGGCAGACGCTGAGCCCAACATCAGGTTGATAAAGCCGCACAGCGCAATGAAGCACAGCATTAGCATGGGGCCGGTCAGTCCAATATTCTGCAAGAAGGTCGCCCCTTGCACCGCAATCACGGTCCCAAAGTTGGTCCAGCTGAAAAAGGCGACAAACTGGGCGGCAAAAAACACCAGCACTATGTACATCCCCATGGAGCTCATGCTTTTCGACATGGCATCAATGACATCCCGATCACTTTTCATGGTGCCCATCATGCGGCCATACACAAAACCGGGAATGGCAAAAAACACGAAAATAAAGGCCACTATTCCCTTGAGAAACGGCGAACCCGCAATGTCACCGGTTACCGGATGACGCAGCACACCGCTTTCCGGCACTATGGTCAACGCCAGTAGCGCACACACCACCAGGGCGGCCAGACCCGCTCCCTTAAGGGCTCGTTTTTCGGCCGGCGTTACCTGGCCCATGCCGCTCATATCGAGGTCGCCATCGGCGTCGGTCTCGTTGTATTTACCCAGTTTGGGCTCAACGATTTTTTCGGTCACAAAGGCGCCTAAGGCGGCAATCACAAAGGTACTCACAAACATGAAGTACCAGTTTACTTCCGGACCCACCACATATTCGGGGTCGATGATGTTCGCCGCCGTCTGGGTAATGCCCGACAACAAGGGATCAACCGTCCCCAGCAACAGGTTGGCACTGTAGCCCCCCGAGACACCCGCAAACGCCGCCGCCAGTCCCGCCAATGGATGACGACCCAGCGAATGGAAGATCATGGCCGCCAGTGGGATCAACACCACGTAACCCAGCTCCGACGCCGTGTTGGAAACAATACCGGCAAATACCACTGTCACCGTCACCATGCGTTTGGACGCATTCATCACCAGAGCGCGCATGGTAGCCGACAACAGACCGGAATGCTCGGCAATGCCGACCCCAAGCAAGGCAACCAGTACGGTGCCCAAGGGAGCAAAACCGGTAAAGTTGCTTACCAGGCTGCCCACTATACGTGACAGCCCTTCGCCATTGAGCAGGCTGACAACCTGGATCATGCCATCACTGGCGCGGCCGGCTGCACCACTCGGCCTGGGATCCGCCACGCCGAGTTCAAAATATCCGGCAATACCCGATGCAATCAAAATAACGGCACATAAGATGGCGAACAAGGTAACGGGATGTGGCAATAAGTTGCCTAGCCATTCAACAGCATCCAGAAAGCGGGTAAAGCCGCCTTTTTTCTCCACTTCACCTTGGGAGGCGCCTTTATATTCAGTTGAACGCGACGTCATGTCTTTTTTCTCCATCAAACCCAGAAATCCGGCACAGCCGGACAAACGAACCAGACCACCAGCAACAGCACAAGCAGTCGATAAAACTTTCTAGTACATTAAAGTTAAACAGATGTACCAGATAGTTAAAAAATAATGGGGGATTATACACACGGAGCGTCACTCACCAATAAAATATTACGCCAACCTGTCTGGTTTTTATGAATTATTTGACTGGCATCAGGTAATTCAACGAAATAATTGCATGCTCTTCGGCCAGGTAGTAAGGAGGAATGCAGCCAGTGTGGCCAGCTCCGACTCTGATGTCTGTATAGGAGTCGATAATGGCCGGTTTGGTCGCTGGGCTGAATGCCGAGTTCGATGACGGTTTTTATGGTGCGGGGGCAGGCTTTTTTAGGTCGCCCGGAGGTGGCATTGGGGTTGCTGCTGGCCGACGCTTTCCACACAAGCGACTGGCCCTGAAACAACAAAGCCGTAAGCCAGATAACGCTGTGGTTACTGGCTTACGGCTGCTTGATAGCCCGGTTCAGGGTGAGATCAACGGCAGGGTGTTAACCGATAAATTGCAGGCCACCCATGTAAGGCTGCAGTATTTCGGGAACGGCAATACGGCCGTCTTCCTGCTGGTAGTTTTCCAGCACGGCAACCAGTGTACGGCCTACGGCCAATCCGGAGCCATTCAAGGTGTGCAGCAGCTGCGGCTTGCCGTCTGCACCGCGCACCCGGGCCTGCATGCGACGGGCCTGAAAGTCGACGCAGTTGGACACGGACGAAATTTCCCGATAGGTATCCTGTGCCGGCAGCCACACTTCCAGATCATAGGTCTTGGCAGCACCAAAGCCCATGTCACCGGTGCACAGGGCCATGACGCGGTACGGCAGCTTCAGTCCCTGCAGTACTTTTTCGGCATGGCCGACCATTTCTTCCAGCGCATCCCACGAGGTGTCGGGGTGCACAAGCTGCACCATTTCTACCTTGTCAAACTGGTGCATCCGCACCAGACCACGGGTATCTCGGCCATAAGAGCCCGCTTCGGAACGGAAGCAAGGAGTGTGGGCGGTAAATTTCAGCGGCAGCTCTTTCGCGTCGAAGATCTCGTCCCGGCCGATATTGGTCAGTGGCACTTCAGAGGTGGGGATCAACGAGAAACGACGTACCTTGCCGGCTTCGTCGCCTTCTCCCTCAATGGCGGTATGAAACAGGTCCGCAGAAAACTTGGGCAGCTGGCCGGTACCAAACAGGCTGTCGCTGTTGACCAGATACGGTACATAACACTCGGTATAACCGTGCTCCAGGGTATGCAGGTCCAGCATGTATTGTGCCAGTGCCCGGTGCATGCGGGCGATCTGCCCCTGCATGATCACAAAGCGAGAGCCGGATATTTTCACCGCGCCTTTAAAGTCCAGGCCAGCCAGTGCCTCGCCTAATGCCACATGATCCTTGGGTTCAAAATCAAAGCGGGTGGGCTCGCCCCACAGGCGGACTAGCTCATTATCATCTTCGTCTTTGCCAACCGGCACCGACTCATGGGGCAAGTTGGGAATCGCCGCATTAAAGGCTTCGATCTCACTGAGCAGTTTATCCAGCTCGACCTTGCAGCCATCGAGTTCGTCATTAATGCTGGAAACGGCTGCTTTTAACGGCGCTATGTCTTCACCGTTGCGCGCCGCCTGGCCAATGGCTTTTGAGCGCGCATTACGATCAGCCTGTAATTCCTGGGTGCGTGATTGCAAAGACTTGCGCTGTTCTTCGAGGCGATTAAACAAAGCAGTATCGAGCGTAAAGCCACGGCTTGCCAGCCGAGCAGCCGTGTCGGCGATGTCGCCGCGCAGGTATTTGGAATCCAGCATGAGTTACCTTATTAAATGCATGTGCGCGTAAAATCTTGCGTATAACGCGCAGAGTTAAAGTCATCAAGTGACCACCAAGTTTAGCAGCCACCCGACCCGGAGCCAACTAGCTACCGGCCTGTTGATCGAGGTTTTTCAGATAATCGAGCTTGGCTTTTACTTTTTGCTCAAAGCCGCGCTCGTTAGGCTGATAATAACGGCGCTGTGCCAGGGCGTCGGGCAAGTAGGTTTCACCGGCCGCATAGGCTCCGGGCTCATGATGGGCATAACGATACTCGGCCCCGTGCCCCAGCTCTTTCATCAGCTTGGTGGGTGCGTTGCGCAGATGCACAGGCACGTCGTAATCGGGCAGGTCCCTCGCATCTTTCAACGCCGCATTCCAGGCGGTATAAAGCGCATTACTCTTGGGGGCACAGGCGAGATAGACGATGGCTTGCGCGATGGCCCGCTCCCCTTCTGCCGGCCCAACCCGGGTAAAGCAATCCCAGGCCGCCAACGCCACATCCATGGCCCTGGGGTCCGCCAGGCCGATGTCTTCGGAGGCAATGGCCAGCAGGCGGCGAGCTATGTACAAAGGATCGCAACCGGCACTGATCATGCGGGCATACCAGTACAACCCCGCATCGGGGTTGGAACCACGAATCGACTTGTGAATGGCCGAAATCAGGTCGTAATAGATATCGCCCTGATTATCAAAGCGTGCCAGGCGCTCGCCGGTTACCTCGGCCAGCAAGGCTTTGTCGATGCGGCGCACGCCCCCCTGCAACTCGGCCATGTCTGACAGTAGTTCCAGATAGTTGAGTGCCTTGCGGCCATCACCGTCCACCAGCTGGGCCAAGGCAACTTGCACGCCATCGGCCAGCTCAATGCCCTGCCCGGCCAGGCCCCGCTCATCATGCAGTGCCTGGGTTATCATCCGCTCTATGTCAGTTGGCTCCAGCCGTTTCAGCAAATAGACTCGTGCCCGGGACAACAAGGCGTTATTGAGCTCAAACGAGGGGTTTTCGGTGGTGGCGCCAATAAACGTCACCGTGCCGTCTTCTATGTGGGGTAAAAAGGCATCCTGCTGAGACTTGTTGAAGCGATGTACCTCATCCACAAACAAGATAGTGCGCCGGCCGGCCAGCTTGTGCTCTCGAGCCCGCTCTATGGCAGCCCGTATTTCTTTCACCCCCGAGGTGACTGCCGACACCCGCTCTACCTGGGCATCACAATAATGCGCAATCAGTTCGGCAAGGGTCGTTTTGCCAGTCCCTGGTGGTCCCCACAAAATCATGGAGTGGCAATGCCCGGCTTCCAGCGCACGGCGCAGCGGTTTGTCCGGCCCCAAAATATGGGCCTGGCCCAGATATTGCTCTAGCCGTTGCGGCCGCATACGGGCCGCCAGCGGGCTAAAATCGTCTTGTTCAAAGTCGAGACTCAAGGTGCTCATCAAATGTCTCCGTGAGAAACCCCGGCCTTTCAGGTCGGGGAGAGATAACACATTGGCGCAGCGCGCCAACGGTTTCTATACTTAACCTGTCTCTAGCAGACCTACGGCGGGGCTCGCCGGATGTTAAGCCTGCGGAGTGGATGTGAGACTTAGGCGGATATGGGGTTGGTTCGACACTGTAAAATCCGCCAATTGTGCGGAATTTACAGCGATAACCAAGCTCCCGCCTGAGCAATCCACCGTGAAACAGGAACCCGTCAGGTGACTAACGGGAATTCCCTTCGTTTACGGAGGGGAGGATGTCAACTCCACAAAAACGGCAGAAGACAACGCTGTCAGTCCTAAACCTGCCTCTTAGTCACAAGTCGCTAACCAGTGAGTTAATGCCCTGAGGCAACTGGGTACCCTCCTCCGACACGCTAAACCGCATCCTTGCGACGCTCAGCACATGACGTCCTTGTCATGTGATGGTCGGCTGAGGCTATTCCAGCCGCCTCTTCTTAGCCTCTGAGCTGTCGGCCAGTCACCTTAACAGGCAACTCCGTTGTCAATAGGAGGGCAGAGGGTGTCTGCTCCGCCGACCATCCGCACCAGGGCCAATAAATGCTCCTGCCATCTTGGCATTCCTACCCTCCCTGGCGGTCAGATAGCGCGGTTTGAGCCTACATGGGGCGAGCTTGTCTCGCCGTGACGAATTGTTTTGGCCTGACCGAATATCCAGTGAATATTCGCAGCAGGCTAAAACAGTGAGTATCCCGTTCCACGGCGCGTCGGAGGAGTAGTGCCCTCTGCCTGACAAGCCACGCTAACTTCAACAAATTAGTTGTGACTAAGAGACAGGCTATCAGCAATAAGTAAACCGATGAACGAAAGCGGTCTCTGTAATGGGCCAGTGTAAAGGGTGAGGCGTGAAGGGTAAAGGCCAGGCTCCAAGCCTGTGTAACAACAAAAAAACCGAACCCTGACAGTTCGGTTTTTCTTGCAGCTGAAAGCTGACTGCTGGGTTTAGCGTTGGTCGTCGATCATCACGCCCGCCGGGGGGCGAAAGGTGAAGGTGCTGCTTTCTGTTCTGGGCTGGGTATTCACCTGGCTCAGGGTAAACTCGCTGCGTTGACCGCCCGACTCCAGCACGGTAAAGCGCTGAATCCGATTACGATTATCAAACCGCAGACTGAACTGGCTGATCAATTCACCGGGATCTTTACTGGTCACCACATAGGCATCGCCGTTACGGGTAACATCATATTGCTGCCAGCGCTGGCCATCACCACCGGCAATCAGCAGAAAAGGCGTATTCCGAATGGCGTCTTCCAGTGGCGATATGCTGACCTGTTCAACGAAGGGGTCATACATCCACACGTTGTTACCGTCGGACACTATCACGCTTTCGTCCGGCGATACGGTATGCCAGCGAAAACGATCGGGCCGTGCCAACTGCATGGTGCCCTGGGCACTTTGCATCGGCTCCCCCTGCTCATCGAATACCTGCTGGCTGAAGTCGGCAGAAAAACGGTCAAAGGCGGCCAGTTTCTGTTGTAACTCGGACCGGGCATCGGCCAGCGCCACGGCGCTAACCGACCACAATAACATACTCAAGGCGGCTATCTTTTTCATTAGTTACGCTCCCTAACTGGCGGAGGTGCCAAAACTTCACGTTGGCCGCTGCCCATGGCTTCACTGACAATACCCTGCTTTTCCATTTGCTCTATCAGACGGGCGGCGCGGTTGTACCCTATCTTAAACTTACGCTGTACCCCAGAGATAGAGCCGCGACGCGTCTCTACGACATAAGCTACCGCTTCATCGAACAAGGCATCGGCTTCCTGATCACCTCCTTCCGGCACTTCGCCGGGCAGCAGGCCTTCTGCGCCCACATCACCGCTTAATATGTCTTCAATATAATCCGGCTCGCCGCGCTCTTTCCACGCCGCAACTACCTTGTGGACTTCGTGATCATCAACAAAGGCACCGTGCACCCGGGTGGGCGTACTCTCCCCTGCCGGCATATAGAGCATGTCGCCCATGCCCAGCAGCGATTCTGCGCCCTGCTGATCCAGAATGGTGCGCGAGTCAATTTTGCTCGATACCTGAAACGACATTCGTGTAGGAATGTTGGCTTTAATCAATCCGGTTATCACATCAACCGACGGGCGCTGGGTAGCCAGAATCAGATGAATACCCGCCGCACGCGCCTTTTGCGCAATACGGGCAATCAGCTCTTCTACCTTTTTGCCCACTATCATCATCATGTCGGCAAACTCATCGATTACCACCACTATGTGTGGCAGCTTCTCCAATGCCGGAGGATAGGTGTCCATCGATTGCGTGGGATCCCACAGCGGGTCACGGATAGGTTCACCGGCATCTATCGCTGCTTGCACCTTGGTGTTGTAGCCGTGCAGGTTACGCACGCCCACCGCCGACAACAGTTTATAGCGACGTTCCATTTCCCCTACACACCAACGCAGCGCATTGGCGGCTTCTTTCATGTCGGTGACCACCTCGGTCAACAAGTGCGGAATGCCTTCATATACCGACAATTCCAGCATCTTGGGGTCAATCATGATAAAGCGCACTTCTGCCGGGGTCGCCTTATACAGAATGGACAGGATCATCACGTTAACGCCAACCGACTTACCGGAGCCCGTCGTACCGGCCACCAGCACGTGAGGCATCTTGCCCAGGTTCACGATCACCGGCTCGCCGGCAATATCCTGTCCCAGCACCAGAGTCAGCGGGTGCTTGCTGTCGGCAAATGCCTGGCTGTCCATCACCTCACGCAGATAGACGGTGTCACGCCGCGTATTGGGTAGTTCCAGTCCGACGTAGGGCTTGCCCGGAATCACCTCTACCACGCGCACACTGATGGCGGACAAGGAGCGAGCCAGGTCGCGATCCAGGCGGCTGATTTTGCTCACCTTGATGCCCGGCGCCAAATCCAGCTCAAACCGCGTGATCACGGGCCCGGGATAGACGCCCACCACATTGGCCTGCACGTTATAATCTGCCAGTTTGGCCTCCACCAAGCGGGCAATGCGGTCCAGTTCATCCTCGCTGACCGTATGCTGGCGCGGCTTGGGCGGGTCGAGTAACTCGACCGAGGGTAAAGGTAACAACTCGCGGCTGCGCGTTGCCACAGGAGCCGGTGCGGCCGGCGGTGGAGACGCTGCAGCGGGCGCGTCGTCTTCTTTCAGCCAGGGCAAATCGAGGTCATCGTCTTCGTCGTCATCCAGCGCCCAGCTGTTGGTGTCGACTCTAGGCGTGGGTGCAGGTGCGGGTGCGGCTGCCATGGCCGCTTCCGGCTCGTCCACATCACCCAGTACCGGCTCTTTGCGTACGGGGGGTCTTTTCTTCTGTAATGGCGGGCGTTTTTCACTCTCTGCCGGCAGCGGAGCCAGCAAGGGATCATCCTGCGCTGCATCGGCGACCGGCTCCGGCTGCAACTCGGTATCGGCAGGGCTGGCAAGACGCTCTTTAAAGCGGCGCCACCCCGTAAAACCGGCCTCGGGGGCAGGAGCCGTGGTCTCGACGGGCATGGTTGTAGTCGGTTGCGGCTCCTCGGACTGGCGCCGTAACAGGCTGTTTGCCTGCCAGTCGGCAATGCGCCGGGGCAGCTGACTCAACCACTGAGGAGCATTGATTGCCACCGCGCCCAGACGCTCGACAATCAGTAACCAGGACCAGCCGGTAAAAAACGTGATCCCGGTGGCAAAGGCGAAGAGCAACAGCAAGGTGGTTCCCAGCATGCCAAACACAGGCCCCATGGCCGATGCCAGCATGTCACCGATCAGGCCGCCAGATGAGAAGTAGTAGATATCCCCCAGGTTCATGCTGGCCATCGTTTGCAGGCTGAGCAGCAGCATTAAAAAGCCGATAATGCGCAGGCTCAGTGTTAAATAGCAGATCTCGCTCAAGGCCCGCGGACGCCACAACGTGCCCCAGCCAACCAGCACCATCAACAAGGGCACTAAATACGCCGAAAAGCCAAAGACAAACAGCAGAATATCGGCCAGCCAGGCACCTGCAGGGCCGGCAGCATTACGAATATCTCCCCCCCATGCCGTTTGTGACCAGCCCGGATCAGAGGGGTGGTAAGAAACCAGAGACAACATCATGAAGATCGCCAGTAACACAATGGTGATCAGTCCGGCTTCAAACAGACGCTGTAAACCAGACATGGGAGTAAACAGCTTTTTCTCCGCCAAACGCCTGCTCCTCACTTTTTAAATTAGGTTTTTCAATGGCAACCGAAGCTGAAGACGACAACTTGAGTCGTCAGCAACCAAACGACAAACGAGCGGCCGGGGCCGCTCGCAGGATTCAGGAGGTTGGTCTGCTCCTGCCCGTATAAAAATACCAGAGCCGAGCACATTAGCACAGCTTATCGGGTATTTATCACCAGACGATTACTCTGCTTCACTTCTTCCATCACGACATAGGTACGGGTGTCGTTGACGCCAGGCAGGCGCAACAGGGTTTCACCCAGCAGCTTACGGTAAGCCGACATGTCCGCCACGCGCGTCTTCAGCAAATAGTCGAAATCCCCGGACACCAAATGACACTCCTGAATTTCTTCGAGCTTTTGCACCGCGTCGTTGAACTCGTCAAACACGTCTGGCGTACCACGATTAAGGGTAATTTCAACGAATACCAGTAGCGAGGCATCCAGGAACTGGGGGTTGAGAATAGCAGTATAGCCTTCGATATAACCCTGACGCTCCAGGCGACGCACGCGCTCCAGACAAGGGGTCGGGCTTAACCCGACCCGCTTCGACAGCTCGACGTTGGAAATTCGGCCGTCTTGCTGCAGCTCATTGAGTATATTACGATCGATACGATCAAGCTCTTTGGCCGGCCTGCTATTCAAATCCAACACTTCATCCATCCTTTGACTCATTTTCGATACATTCCACTGTGAACATAAAACCTATATGGCATAAAACCACACCCTAATGCAATAGCGGTACTAGATTGGTATGCATTTCAACCGGCCGTAATGCCGGGCGTGCCGTCATTCCGCAAGCAGAATGCAAATAAATACACACAAAATACGATTATCTATACAATTTAATTGACGATACCCTAACATGACACAAAGCAAACGGATAGCACATTTGTTTGATTTAACCACCAATTCGTCATTAAATATAATTTATAACGTCAATATCGGGTATTTAAACCAACAAGGTCAATAAGAGTGATATTTATCACGGAATAAGCAATAAAATACTCGACACCGCCCCCCGCTCCAGACCGGCCATCGTAAGCAATTGTTAAAACTGGACTTTTCAATCAGATTTATCACCTCGACGGCAAACAGGCAATAATGCATAAATATTCATCAACCTCACCAGGGTAATGCATGTCGGCGGTGCGACCCGTTTGTCTGTGACACTTCCCATGATGGCCGCCCCTTCGTTGTGCTTTATTCCCTGAGGCCTATCCCCTACAATCGATTCCACTTTTATCTGCCAATTGCCAAGGTTGGAGCAATATATGAGCCAAGCAAAACATGCCAAACTGCTAATTCTGGGTTCGGGTCCTGCAGGTTATACCGCCGCCGTCTATGCGGCTCGCGCTAACCTCAACCCGGTACTGGTGACGGGTATTCAGCAAGGTGGTCAGCTGACCACCACCACAGACGTGGAAAACTGGCCAGGTGATGCAGAAGGATTAACCGGCCCGGCTTTAATGGAGCGTATGCAGGCCCATGCCGAACGCTTTGAAACCGAAATACTGTTTGACCATATTAACAGTGTCGACTTCAGCCAGCGCCCGTTTCGCCTCAAGGGTGACAACAGCGAATACAGCTGCGATGCCCTGATTATCGCCACCGGCGCCTCGGCCAAATATTTAGGCCTGCCTTCTGAAGAAGCGTTTCAGGGCCGTGGCGTCTCTGCCTGTGCAACCTGCGACGGTTTTTTCTATCGCAACCAGAAAGTGGCCGTTATTGGCGGCGGTAATACCGCCGTAGAAGAGGCTCTGTACCTGTCGAACATTGCCGCCGAAGTACACCTGGTGCATCGTCGTGATACCTTCCGCTCCGAAAAAATCCTCATCGACAGACTGATGGATAAAGTGGCCAACGGCAACATAGTGCTGCACACCGACCGTACCCTGGACGAGGTGCTGGGCGACAACATGGGCGTCACCGGCGTGCGTCTGAAAGACACTCAGAGCGATGCCACCGAAGAACTGGCCCTGGCCGGGGTCTTCATCGCCATTGGTCATCAGCCCAATACCGGCATGTTTGAAGGCCAGCTGGACATGGAAAACGGCTACCTCAAAGTACAGTCCGGTCTGCATGGCAATGCCACGCAAACCAGCATTGAAGGGGTGTTTGCCGCCGGTGATGTAATGGACCACGTTTATCGTCAGGCCATTACCTCTGCCGGCACCGGCTGCATGGCCGCCCTGGATGCCGAACGCTATCTTGACAGCCTGAAGTAAAACATCGAGCCATAAGTAGTAACAAAAACGGCGCCGTTGATACGGCGCCGTTTTTGTTCAACAGCCAGCCATAACGTTCAGCTACAGACAGCCTTTGTTTTGTCGTCGGTGCCGGGCGCCCGCTTTAACGCCTCACGACTCCCCCCTCACGCCTCACCACTTCCCCCTCACCATGCCGCGCCCTTACCTGCTCCAGCGCTTCTTGCAGGGTGGAATAAAACGATAACTCGTTGGCGATGGGCTGTACTCCGGCTCGGGCCAGGGTTTTTAACGGCTGAAATTGCAGGTCGGCGATCACCACTTCTATTTTTCGCTGCTGGCACTGCTGTACGAAGCGACTCAGCGCCGCCTGACCTCCCGCATCCAGAATAGACACCGCATCCATATACAAAATCACGCCGCTTTGCTCCCGGCACCAGGTCGCCAGCTCGCTGAATACGCGATCGGCGGCGGCAAAAAACAAGGGGCCGTTGATTTTAAACACCGACCACCCTGCCGGCAGTGGCCTGTCCAGCAGCTGTGGGTGAGCAGAAATATCAGACACCCGCGTCATTTCGGCAATATCGCGCACAAACAATACCGCCGCCACCAGCACCCCCACGGTAATGGCCAGCACCATGTCGAATAAAATGGTGAGCGAAAAGCAGGTGAGAAATACCAGAACGTCGCCCCTGGGCGCGGTTTTCAGCAGCCTGATCGACTTGTGAGCCTCACTCATGTTCCAGGCCACTACCATTAGCAAGGCGGCCATGGCGGGCATGGGTAAATAGGCCAGCATGGGCGCCAGCAACACCAGGGCCGCCAACACCACCAGTGCATGCACCATGCCGGCTACCGGCGATTCGGCCCCCGCCTTCACGTTGGCAGCCGAACGGGCAATGGCGGCAGTGGCGGTAATACCACCAAAAAACGGCGCCAGTATGTTGCCTATGCCCTGCCCCAGCAGCTCGCTGTTGGCGCTGTGACGCTTACCCGTCATGCCATCCAGCACCACGGCACACAACAAGGACTCAATAGCCCCCAGCATGGCAATGGCGAAGGCGGCCGGTAACAAAGCCCTCAGCAATGACCAGTCCAGGGTTAACGCTGCCCCGTCGGGCCCGGGTTGCAGCCAGGGCCAGACCCACTCGGGCAATACCGGGGGTATGCCTTGTCCGGTGCTGCCATCGGGTAATAAATAACTGAACTGGCTGCTGATGGTGGCAATTTCCAACCCCTGCCCGTTCAACAGCAAGGTCACCACACTGGCCACCAGCACCGCCGGCAAGTGTGCGGGAATACCGGTTTTCAGTCTCGGCCAGCCCAGCATAATGGCCAGCGTCAGCAAGGCGACCAGCACGCTTGGCCAATATAAACCAGGCACAGCCGCGGCCAAAGCCTGCACCTTGCCCACATAATGTTCGGGCAGAGTGGTCAGCGTCAGGCCCAGAAAGTCTTTGAGCTGCAGAGTGGCAATCACCACGCCAATGCCACCGGTAAAGCCAAGGGTGACGGGCGCGGGTATGTATTCAATCAGGCGGCCCAGTCGCACCAGCGCCATGCCAATCAGGATCACGCCCGACATCACGGTGGCCAGCAACAGGCCCCCCAGACCATATTGCTGCGCCACGGGAAACAAAATCACCACAAAGGCGGCGGTGGGGCCGGAAATACTGAAGCGGGAGCCGCCGGTCAGCGCAATCACAAAACCGGCAATAATCGCGGTATACAGCCCGTACTGGGGAGCCACGCCACTGGCAATCGCCAGCGCCATGGCCAGAGGTATGGCAATAATGCCCACCGTGATACCGGCCAGCACATCTTTTAATAATCGTTGACGGTTGTAGCCTTCCTGAAAGCAGCTCTCGCGCAGCGCGTGGCCAATGCGTAGCGAAAACAAATGTGCCCGATGCGGCATGTTTTTCTCCCAACGACCTTATATTTAAGTGATGTCATCGATTATATGCCCATTGATTATTCATTCAATGTTAATATGATTAACATGTATTATGATATTTGGAGCCAATATGGAACAACGTACCGCTCGCTTGACCTTGTTAATCGATCCGAGAAAAAAGGCGCTGTTTGAACAACTGTGCGCGCAGGAAGATGTCACGCCGTCACAAAAGGTACGGCAGTTTATTCGTGATTATATCGAGCAGAAAACCGGCCAGGACTGGCTCGATATCATCAAGGACTAAGGCCGCTTATCATGCTGACCTTACTCGATCATCAACTCTGGTTTCCGCCGCCTTCCCAGGCGCTGCAAGATCCGAACGGCCTGCTGGCCATGGGCGGCGATTTAAGCCCCCAGCGGCTGTGGCTTGCCTACCAGATGGGCATCTTCCCCTGGTTTGAACAGGGTCAACCCATGCTGTGGTGGTCACCCGATCCGCGCGCCGTCATTGCACCGGATCAGCTTCATGTCAGTCGCAGCCTGGCCAAGCTGGCGCGGCGCAATCGTTACCGGCTGACCATCAATACCGCCTTTGATCAGGTGATCCATGCGTGTCGCTCATTGAGAGAACATCACGAAGGCACCTGGATCACCGCCGATATCGAACAGGCTTATTGCCAGCTGCACCGGCAAGGTCACGCCCACTCGGTTGAGGTGTGGCAAGAGAATCGTCTGGTAGCCGGTCTGTATGGTATCAGTCTGGGGAAGCTGTTCTGTGGTGAGTCCATGTTTCATCGGGTCGACAATGGCTCCAAACTGGCCATGCTCGGCCTGTGCCGCCACTTCAGCCGATATGGCGGCGAGCTGGTCGACTGTCAGCTGCCCAACCCCCATCTGATGTCTCTGGGTGTGCAAACTTGGCCGCGTACGCGTTTTTTGCATAAACTAAAACAGCTACAACAACAGCCGCTCACATCGGGATGCTGGCAATCAGGCGAGTTGGTATTATGCGAGAAGTCAATCTCAAGGTTGGGCTGACCCCCAAACATCCGTGCAGTTATCTTGCCGGGCAAAAAGAGCAATTGCTGGTGCTGCTCGACAAGAAACTGCTGTGCCTTGAGGGCTACGAACAGCTGTTAAGTGCGGGCTTTCGCCGCAGTGGCAGCGATATTTACCGGCCCCACTGTCAGCTCTGCAGTGCCTGTGAATCGCTGCGCATCGATGTGGCCCGGTTTGTACCCAGTCGCAGCCAAAAGCGCATTATCCGCCTCAACCGCGACATCGAGGTTATCCCCAGCGAACAGGACAAACCCGAATACTTTGACTTGTATGCGCGCTATATCAACCAGCGTCATCAGGACGGTACCATGTATCCGGCCAATCGCGACCAGTACCAGGGCTTTTTACAGTGCGACTGGCTGCCACCGCTGTTTATCGAGTTTCGGCTCGGGCAGCAACTGGTTGCCGTGGCGGTCACCGACAGGCTGAAAGAGTCTCTCAGTGCCCTTTATACCTTCTATGATCCCGAGCTGGAGCACAGATCCCTGGGCTCTTTTGCCATATTGAGCCAGGTCATCATGGCAAGGGAACATCACAAAAAGTGGGTTTATCTGGGCTATCAGGTAGATGATTGCCAGAAAATGAATTATAAACAACACTTCCGCCCTCATCAGCGACTTGTCGCCGGACACTGGCAAGCGATGAAAGACTGAGCGGAAACTTTACACTCAGGGCGAAATCCGGCATGATCGCTGCCGCTTTTATTGCCTGCGTTAACAAGAGGACTCAATGGCTAAAGAAGACAGTATTGAAATGCAAGGGACCATTCTGGATACCCTGCCGAACACCATGTTTCGCGTTGAGCTGGAAAATGGCCACGTGGTAACCGCTCACATCTCCGGAAAAATGCGTAAGAACTACATTCGTATTCTTACCGGCGACAAGGTCACTGTTCAACTGACTCCTTACGATTTGTCGAAAGGACGTATCGTTTTCCGCGCTCGTTAATTCGTTCGCCAGTCACACTCGGAGGCGAGCAGCCAGCATTCGCTGTTGCTTGCTATGCGCCGGGTGCTTTGCTTGCTTGTGTTCTGCCAGGCATCTGCCTCTTGAATAAAAAATGCCCGGCTCCCTCTCGGGGGCCGGGCATAGTGGCATTATGTACTCAGACCCATTTTAGTGAGCCAAAGAGGCTTCCGACTGATAATCAAAGTGCAGTTTGTTGTCCTCAAGGGTGACTTTGACCGAGCCGCCACCAACCAGTTCGCCAAACAGCAGCTCGTTGGCCAGCGGCTTTTTCAGTTGCTCCTGAATCACCCGCCCCATGGGTCGAGCCCCCATGGTTCTGTCGTAACCCTTCTCGGCTAACCAATGACGAGCCGGCTCGCTCACTTCCATCGATACGCCCTTGGCATCCAGCTGTGCCTGCAGTTCGACAATAAACTTGTCGACCACCTGATGAATCACCACCATATCCAGATTATTGAACCAGATTATATGGTCTAAACGGTTACGGAATTCCGGCGAAAAGGTACGGTTGATTTCGCTCATCGCATCGTGGCTGTGATCCTGCTGCTGGAAGCCAATCGACTTGCGTATCGTCTCCTGCACCCCGGCGTTGGTGGTCATCACGAAAATCACATTGCGAAAGTCCGCCTTGCGTCCGTTGTTATCGGTCAGGGTACCGTTGTCCATGACCTGCAGTAACAGGTTGAACACGTCCTGGTGTGCCTTCTCGATTTCATCGAGCAGCACCACCGCATGAGGGTGCTTGATCACCGCATCGGTCAACAGACCGCCCTGGTCGTAGCCCACATAACCCGGTGGCGCACCGATTAAGCGCGATACCGTATGGGACTCCATGTACTCGGACATGTCAAAGCGTATCAGCTCTATGCCCAGCACCCGTGACAATTGCTGTGTGACCTCCGTTTTACCCACCCCGGTCGGGCCGGCAAACAGGAAGGAACCAATCGGCCGATTCTCGTTACCCAATCCTGAGCGACTTAAACGAATGGAGTCGCTGAGCACCTCTATCGCCTTGTCCTGACCAAACACCACCATTTTCAACTTGGATTCCAGGGTTTTCAGGGCTTCTGTATCCGAGCTGGAAACGGACTTTTCCGGAATACGCGCAATTTTGGCCACTATGGCCTCAATATCGCCCACCCCTATGGTTTTCTTGCGTCGGGATGGCGGCATCATGCGGATTTTGGCTCCCGCCTCATCGATAACGTCAATCGCCTTGTCCGGTAAATGACGATCATTGATGTATTTGGCCGACAATTCGGCCGCCGCCCTCATTGCCTTGTTGGTGTAGCGCACATCGTGATGTGACTCGTAGCGGCTTTTCAGCCCCATCAAAATCTTGGTGGTGTCTTCCACCGAAGGCTCGGGAATATCGATTTTCTGAAAGCGTCGTGCCAGGGCGCGATCTTTTTCGAAAACCTGGCTGTATTCCTGATAGGTGGTGGAGCCCACGCAACGGATCTGCCCGCTGGACAACATGGGCTTCAGCAGGTTGGCTGCATCCAGCTGACCACCGGAGGCGGCGCCTGCCCCGATAATGGTGTGAATTTCATCAATGAACAGTATGGCGCCCTTCTGCTTTTCAAACTGCTTCAGCAGCGCCTTGAACCGTTTCTCAAAGTCCCCACGATACTTGGTGCCCGCCAGCAAGGACCCCATGTCGAGGGAGTAAATCACGCTGTCGGCAATGATTTCCGGCACCTCGCCGTGCACGATACGATAGGCCAGGCCTTCGGCAATTGCGGTTTTACCTACCCCTGCCTCCCCCACCAGCAGCGGGTTGTTCTTGCGGCGGCGGCACAACACCTGAATGGCCCGGCTGACTTCGTGATCGCGACCGATAAGCGGATCGATACGGCCCTCTTTCACCCACTGGTTAAGGTTGGTGACAAAGCCTTCGGCCTGATTACTTGCTGCTTCTTCGCTGCCGCTGTCTTCCTGCTGCACGGACGGCGCATCTTCCTGTTCGCCGTCCTTGCGCACACCGTGGGACAAAAAGTTCACCACATCCAGACGGTTGATCTGGATTTTCTTCAGCAGATAGGCGGCCTGGGATTCCTGCTCGCTGAAAATGGCGACCAGCACGTTGGCACCGGTGACTTCGGCATTGCCGGAGGACTGCACATGAAACACCGCCCGTTGTAACACCCGCTGAAAGCCGAGTGTCGGTTGGGTTTCAATATCGTCTCCCACCGGCAATAGCGGTGTGGTCTGTTCGATAAAAAGATGGATTTCACGACGTAGCTGCTCAAGATCGGCACCACAGGCAGTGAGTGCCTCTTTGGCAGATGGGTTATTCAACAACGCCAGTAGCAGGTGCTCCACCGTCATGAACTCGTGGCGAGCACGGCGCGCTTCGTTGAAAGCGTCATTCAATGTGCTCTCAAGATCTTTGTTCAACATAGGCACCTCCCCTAAAAACTTCGGTGTCCCGTTGCGGCGGGTACTAACTCATTCCTGCTCCATGCTACATAACAACGGGTGTTCGTGTAGTCGAGCATAGTTATTCACTTGCGCTACCTTGGTTTCTGCTATTTCAGCAGTAAACAGTCCACAGACTCCTTTACCTTGATAATGTACTGCCATCATCACCTGTGTTGCCTTGTCCTCATCCATGGCAAAGAATCTTTGCAGTACCTCCACCACAAAATCCATGGGGGTATAATCGTCGTTATTCAAGATGACCTTGTACATAGGAGGGGGTTGCAGCGCAGTCTCTTCCACCTCTTTTAGCTGATCACCATCGGCCTGCTGTATTCTCCTGCTCATATATCTACTCTAAATCACCGTTCCAGATCTCGCTACAACATAGCTGTCAAATTTAGACATCTGTGCGTGGCGTCCTTTAAAATCATGGCTCAAATACCACTGGTTGACTATCAGGATATCAGGAACAGGGTAGAGTGTCTTTTCCTTCACCCTACCGCTTACACTGGCCCTGTCAATAGGGTTGATGCCTGACTGTGAGCCAAGAAACAAGGCTTGACTCGTCTTATTGTTTGATTAGAGTGGTGTCTTGGTAATGATTAAACTGGCCATGGTACAAGGCTGGATTTAGTGGTTACCGCATCCGGCGAAGAATCGCCTGTAGTGATAATCAGCCCTGTTCAACAGATTCATGGCTGAGCAATCAATGTTGTTTAGGATGTTTGAGCATAAGGGATGCACGAGTATGACAACCGGTACGGTGAAGTGGTTTAACAATGCTAAGGGATTTGGCTTTATCTGCCCACAGGACGGCGGTGATGATGTGTTCGCACACTTCTCCACTATTGAGATGGATGGATATAGAACCCTGAAGGCGGGCCAGTTGGTACAATATAAAATTGAACAAGGCCCAAAAGGGGATCATGCGACCAGCATCAGACCCGCGGGCGAATAATAATAAAGCACGGATACCCGGTATCTAATAATCAAGGCGCTACGGCGCCTTTGTTGTTTCTCCCTCCCAGTGCCGGTGTAAAGTGGGGAGAAAGCACTGTGATATGCTAACTTAGGGTCTGTTGACCCTGGTGCCTGCTTAAGACTCAGAGGATATTGCCGCCCTATGGATGCCAGCCTGCTTGCTCCGGCCCTGCTAGACCCGGCCGAACTCACCCTGCCCAAGTGCAAAGCCATGCTGGCACGCCTGCAGCAATGGCTTGAACAGCGCTTTAATGCGGGCGACGACATCATGGAGCTGGTGAGCACCCGCTCCCAGCACATGGATCAATTGCTGACCGGGTTGTGGCAGCACTTTGGCCTGGCACAAGACCCGCAGCTGGCGCTGGTCGCCGTCGGTGGTTACGGCCGCGGTGAACTGCATCCCTACTCTGACATCGACCTGCTGATCCTGAGTGAAGACGCCAACCCGGCCATGAATGAACGTATCGGGCTTTTTATTACACGGTTGTGGGATCTGCGACTGGAAGTCGGCCACAGCGTGCGCTCGGTGGCGGAATGCATCCGGCAAGGAGAGCAGGATCTCACCGTCGCCACCAATTTAATGGAAGCGCGCCTGATCACCGGCTGCTACCTCACCTTTGCCGCCTTAACCCACGCCACCGAGCCTGACTCTTTCTGGCCCAGCCATACCTTTTTTGAAGCAAAACGGGAAGAGCAGGCTCAACGACACCGCCAGTACCAAGACACCAACTACAAGCTTGAACCCGACATTAAGAACAGCCCCGGCGGCCTGCGGGACATTCAAACCATCAGCTGGGTGACTCGCCGCCACTTTGGTGCCACCACGCTGCACGAAATGGTCAGTCACGACTTTTTAAGTCAGGACGAATACCTCGAGCTGCTCGATTGCCAGAACTTCTTGTGGAAGCTGCGCTTTGCCCTGCACATGGCCATCCACAAGTCCGATAACCGCCTGCTGTTTGACCGGCAACGTGCCGTCGCCACGGCACTGGGGTTTGCCGGTGAAGGCAACGAGCCGATAGAGCAGATGATGAAGCGTTTCTATCAGACGGTGCGGCGGGTGGCCGAGCTTAACGAAATGTTACTGCAGGTGTTCGACGAAGCCATTCTGGGCCACATCGCCATGGATGTGACGACGCTGACTCCGGAATTTCGTTTACGCGGCACCCTGATTGATGCCATCGACCCCGAGCTGTTTATCGAACAGCCAGCGGCCATTTTGCGGCTGTTTTACCAGATTGCCGCTCAGCCCCAGGTAACGGGTATCTATTCCAGCACCCTGCGCCAGCTGCGTGATGCTCGCCGGCTGTTGCCTGACTTTTTATGCGAACGCCCCGATTGTCGACGGCTGTTCATGATGCTGATGCGCCATCGCCAGGGCTGTGGCCTGGCGCTGACGCTGATGCACCGCTATGGCATTCTGGCGGCCTACCTGCCCCAGTGGAATAAAATTGTCGGCCAGATGCAGTTCGACATGTTTCATGCCTACCCGGTAGACGAGCATACCCATCGCTTGCTGAAAAACATTTACCGCTTTCGAACCCCCGAGGCAAAACGCAGCCATCCGCTTTGCTTCGACATCTGCAGCCGCTTGCGCAAACCCGAGCTGCTCAATCTGGCCGCCCTTTTTCATGATATCGCCAAGGGCCGTGGCGGCGATCATTCCGAGCTGGGTGCCGAAGATGCGCTGGCATTTTGCCTGCAGCACGATCTGGATAAATCCGATGCCCGCCTGGTATCCTGGCTGGTGCGCCAGCACCTGTTGATGTCGGTCACGGCACAGCGACGCGATATTTACGACCCCGACGTGATCAGCGAGTTTGCCGGGCTGGTCAGAGACGAGCTCCGACTCGATTTTCTGTATGCCCTGACCGTGGCCGATATTTGTGCCACCAACGACAATCTGTGGAACGACTGGAAAGGCAGCCTGCTGCGAGAGCTGTATTTTGCGACCCAGAAAGCCCTGCGCCGTGGCCTGGAAAACCCGCCGGATCTGCGTTTGCGTATTCGCGAAAACCAGCGCCAGGCTCGACAGATCTTGATCCAGCTGGATACCTCGGATGAGCAAATCAAATCCCTGTGGTCCCGCTTTACCGCTGATTACTTTTTACGCCACACCCCGGAGCAAATTGCCTGGCACAGCCGGCACATCATTGCCCACGACGATAGCCAGCGTCCCCTGGTGCAAATCAGCCAGCAACCGGGCCGAGGGGGCAGCGAGCTGTTTATCTACAGCCCCGACTCCCCCAACCTGTTCGGTCGCGTCGCCGCGGCGCTGGATCAGAAAAATCTCAATATCCACGATGCCCAGATCATGACCTCGAAAGACGGCTACGCGCTCGATACCTTTATCGTGCTCGAACCCGATGGTCAGCCGATCAGCGGTGATCGACTCGGCGAACTATGCCAACGCCTGAGCGAGGTCTTGCTCAGCTCGGCTCCGCCCACCATTCGGATTCGCCCACCGTCGCGCCGGCACCGGGAGTTCACCGTCACCACCCAGGTTAATTTTTTGCACCCTCAGCGGCCAACCAAGCGCACCTTGATGGAACTGGTTGCGCTCGACACCCCCGGCTTGCTGGCCAGAGTCGGCAACGTCTTTAGCCAGTTAAAACTCAACTTGCACGCCGCCAAAATCACCACCATCGGCGAGCGCGTAGAAGACTTTTTCAGCCTGACCAACCAGCACAATTGCCAATTAAATGAACAGGAACAGCAATTACTGCGCGAAAAACTGGTCGAAGAACTCGCTCAGGACGGAAAAAGTGTGATAAAAAACACCCTAAGTTGAAATGCTGTACGGGCTTGACGTTTGTTGACTGTCCACTTACCGCTCCCTTGTTCGGCACCGGTGCCCCATGCTGTTGCCATACACAGCTGAACGGCTCAACAAACTGCAAGCTTCAGCCTGTAACTGACTGACATCCGGCTGGCCGCCTTGCGCGCCAGCCGATTACGCATTAAAACCAAATACACGGAGTGACCAGGATGGCAAACTTTGCTTTCGGTCTGGGTGTGGGCACCAAGTCCGCCAAAGGTGAATGGCTGGAGATTTACTATAATCTGCCGCTGCTCAACGCAAACGACACACTGATTAACGCAGTGGCTGCGACAATCGGTTACCAAGGCGGCAACGCTGCCATCGAAATCAACACTACACAGCTGAAGGATCTGGCCGCGGCTTTTCTGTCTGCGGACGCACCTGAGCAGGCCGACATAGTGACGGTGCTTGAAGGCACCCGCCAGCCGCTGGTCGTCACCATTCTGGACACAGATGCTGCACCGGCAAGCACCGCCGAGGTTTACCTCAAGCTGGCGCTGCTGTCTCACCGTCTGGTCAAGCCCCACGGCCTGAACTTGTCCGGTATGTTCGGCCTGCTGCCCAACGTGGCCTGGACCTCCGAAGGGGCCATCGCAGTAGACGAGCTGGCCAAACGCCAGCTGGCGGCCCGTGCCCAGGGTCGCACCATCAGCGTTGACTCCGTCGACAAATTCCCGAAAATGACCGACTACGTAGTACCGGCCGGCGTGCGTATCGGTGATGCGTCCCGGATCCGCCTGGGAGCTCACGTCGGCGAAGGCACCACCGTCATGCATGAAGGTTTCATCAACTTCAACGCCGGTACGCTGGGGGTCAGTATGGTTGAAGGCCGCATTTCTGCAGGAGTTGTGGTGGGTAACGGTTCCGATCTGGGTGGCGGTTGTTCCACCATGGGCACCCTGTCCGGTGGCGGCAACATCGTCATCTCTGTGGGCGAAGGCAGCCTGCTCGGCGCCAACGCCGGCCTGGGTATTCCGCTGGGCGATCGCTGCACCATAGAGTCCGGTCTCTACATCACCGCCGGCGCCAAAGTGACCGTGCTGGATGACCAGAATCAGGAAGTTAAAACGGTGAAAGCCGCCGAGCTGGCAGGAAAATCCGACCTTATGTTCCGTCGCAACTCCCAGAGTGGCCGCATCGAGGTGAAAACCAACCAGTCCGCCATCGAGCTGAACGCCGAGTTGCACAAACACAACTAAGTTTGTGTCTGCCAGAGGTCTGCCTCAGGCACCTCCCACGACACGCCATGAACTCATCCTTGAGGGCTCGGGAAATGCCCTCCATGGCATTTCACGGTCGTGGGAGGCGATCTCTGCTGCCTCTTCTCAAGCACCGAGTTGCCTGTAGACAGCACGGACAGGCAACTCCGTAGCATCAAGGAGGATAAAGGGATCTTCTCCGCCGACCATCACATGACAGGGACGTCATGTGCTGAGCGTCACAGGGATGTGCTTGTAGCGTGTCGGTGGAGGAGACCCTTTGTCCGACATTTATAGAGCAGAAATAGATCTGCTATTTAATCAGTTTGGTATTATCCCCCCCTTCGCCAGGGTGAGGTTTCTTCGCGGGAGTCACCAGGCAAGTCGCGGCTTTATGTGTACCAAACAGTCAAAAATCACCACAGGCGGTGCTTTTCTGCTATTCTATCGGCCTGCCTGTGTGCACCTCCTTTTTCTGACCTCAAGAGTTTCTCCGTGAACAACACCGAATTTTCCACCCTGTCTCTGGACCCTGCGCTGATCGCCAACCTGACCAGCCTTGAATATACCCGTATGACGCCAATCCAGGCTCAGAGCCTGCCGCTGATGCTTGACGGCAAAGATGTGATCGCCCAGGCCAGCACCGGCAGCGGTAAAACCGTGGCCTTTGGTCTGGCCTTGCTGGCTCGCCTTGATGTCAATCGACTGGGCGTGCAGGCCATGGTGATTTGCCCCACCCGGGAGCTGGCCGATCAGGTAGCCCGCGAACTGCGTCGCCTGGCCCGAGCCATGGCCAACGTCAAGCTGGTGGTGCTCTGTGGTGGCTCGCCCACGGCCGCGCAAACCGCGTCCCTCGAGTTTGGCGCCCACATAGTCGTGGGTACCCCGGGGCGCATGCTCAAGCACCTGGAGCAAGGCAGCCTGATACTGGATGATCTTAATACCCTGGTGCTGGATGAAGCAGACCGCATGCTCGACATGGGCTTTGCCGATGACATAGAACGCGTCGTCGCTTTCGCACCCAAGCCACGCCAGACCCTGCTCTTTTCTGCCACCTACCCGGAAGGGATTGCCGATCTCAGCCGCGGGTTGCAAGACGCCCCGGAGCGTGTATCCGTTGCGGATGAAAACAGAGCCGACACCATAGTACAGCTGCTGTTTGAAGTGACGCCCAACCTGCGCAAGCAGGCACTGGCCACCTTGCTGGCCCACTATGCCCCCCGCTCGGCCGTGGTGTTCTGCAACACCAAGCGCGCCTGTCAGGAAGTGGCCGACCACCTGACCAACCTGGGTTTTGCTGCGCTGGCGTTAAATGGCGATTTGGATCAGCGTGAACGCGATCAGGTGTTAATCCGCTTCGCCAACGGCAGTGCCAATATTCTGGTCGCCACCGACGTTGCGGCCCGCGGCCTGGATATCAAAGAGCTGGCGGCGGTGATCAACTACGACATCACCCAGGATCCGGAAGTTCATGTGCACCGCGTTGGCCGCACCGGTCGTGCCGGCCAGCAGGGCCTGGCATTAAGCCTGTACAGCGCGCAAGAAGCCTATCGCGTCAACATGATCGAAGAATACCAGCGTGCCCCCATAGTGCAGGGCTCACTGGCTGACTTGAATGGCAACATAGCGCCGCTGCAGCCAGAGATGGTCACCCTGAATATTGCCGGTGGTCGCAAAAGCAAGATCCGCGCCGGGGATATTCTGGGCGCTCTGACCGGGGAAGCAGGCATTAAAGGTGCCGAAGTCGGCAAAATCGATATTTCAGAAATGCAGTCTTACGTGGCCGTGCACAGAGAGGTGGCCAAGCAGGCGCTCAAGCATCTGCAACAGGGTAAAATTAAAGGCCGCACCGTCAAGGTACGACTCATTTAAAACCCTGGCGAAGCGTGTAGGGTAAAATCAAGAGCCGAAGGGTGTTTTCCCTTCGGCTCTGCTTATTCTTCGCCCCGCTCACGGTCATTATAATGACGGTGAATATAGTCAATTTTGTCCATAAACTGACTCTTTAACTTTTCACTGCTGTAATCAAACTCATAGCTTTGATGAAAGTTCAGCTGCAAAGTCACGCCACTGCCAGACAACACCACGCTGTAGCCGTCAAAGTCACTGCTGGCCATTATGCCTTCCAGCATGTGCCCTTCTTCATGAGGTTCACCAAAACGACGGATCTTGTCAAAGACCTCCAGCACAACCTTGTTGTTTAGCTCGTTCTGCATGCTTATCTCCTCAATTTATCTCCGCCTTACGTCTTCAGTTTAACTTACAGCGTAAGGCTGATAGCGGTATTTTCCTGAATTACAGGGGCCACACCCACAACAGCATGGGTACGGTGACCAGTATCACCAGAATATCCAGCGGCAACCCCAGTCGCCAATAGTCACTAAAGCGAAAGCCACCCGGGCCCAATATCAGGGTGTTATTCTGATGGCCAATCGGCGTTAAAAAGGCACATGAGCCACCTATGGCCACCGCCATTAAAAAGGGATCCATGCTCACCCCCAACTGGTTGGCGGTACCAATGGCAATCGGGCTCATCACCGCCGCCGTCGCGGCATTGTTCATTAAATCCGACAGGTTCATGGTGACCACCAGGATCAGAACCAGTGCTATGGTGGCATGCCCCTGGGCCAGCCCATTCAATAACAGATTGGCAATCAACTCGGCGGTACCACTCGACTCCATGGCTTGTGCCACCGGAATCAGGGCCCCCAGCAGCACGATCACCGGCCAGTCGATGGCACTGTATACCGAGCGTGGCGGCACGGTGCGCACCACCATGGATAATAATACCCCTGCCGCAAATGACACGGCGGCGGGTAGCAAACCCAAGGCCGCCGCCATCACAGACGCCGCCATGATCACGGTCGCCAGCAGCGCCATGCGCTTGTCGGGAATACGCAACTCACGCTCGGCCAAGGGCACGCACCCCGTGCTGGAGGCAAACTCGGCAATGGCTTCCGGCCCCCCCTGCATCATCAGGAGATCACCGGCTCTAAACGCCTGGGCCCGCAGCCGTTTGACCGAGCGTTTACCCTGGCGCGATATCGCCAGCAGGTTAATACCATAGCTGGTTCTCAGCTGAATGCCGGTGGCCGTGCGCCCCAGCAAGCCTGAGCTGGGCAACACCACCAGCTCCATCAGCAACACTTCGTCATTGGCGTCGCTACTGCTCTCATCCGCCTTGTCGCTCTTGTCAGCCTTGCTCGCCGACGCCGTCTCTGTAGTCTGGGCGGCAGCCACTGCTTCACCACTGTCGTTTTTATTGTCCTCCCTGGCTTTTTCCTTTTCTTTCTCTTTTTCATCCCGGGTTGCCTTGGCTTCTTCCAGCTTCAGCCCCAGGCTGGACAAGGCACTGGACAGGGTTTCCGCTTCCGCTTCCAGCATCAGAATATCGCCGGCCTTCGCGCGCCGACGTGGGCTAGGTGGCGAAACTCGCACCGCGTTGCGCACCAAGCCCAATACCTGAGCATCGGCCTCGACCAGTGCCTGCTCTATTTCACGCAGCGTCATCCCTTCGGCCTTGCACCCCGCGGGGACCAAGGCCTCGGTAATATAGGCGCCCGAGTCAAAGCTGTCGGCACCGCCCTGCTTGCGCCCCGGCACTATGCGCCAGCCTATCAGCGCCACAAAGCTCACCCCCACCGCGGCCACCACCAGGCCAACCGGCGTAAAGTCAAACATGCCGAACATGCCCTCGCCACTCGCCTCGCGAAAGCCCGACACTATCAGGTTGGGGGGAGTCCCTATCAGGGTGGTCATGCCGCCGAGTATGGTGCCGAATGACAAGGGCATTAATACCTTGCCGGTAGGAATTTGCTTACGGCGCGCCATTTGTACTGCCACCGGCATCAAGAGCGCCAAGGCCCCCACGTTGTTCATGAAGGCTGACAGAACGGCCCCCAGAAAGGTCAGCGCCGCAATCGATAGGGTCGGTCCCGCATTCGAGGGCAGCAGCTTGCGCGTCAGCACATCAACGGCCCCGGAGCTTTGCAGCCCCTTGCTTAACACCAGCACGCAGGCCACGGTAACAACGGCCGGGTGGCTGAAACCGTCGAAGGCGACGTCTGTCGGTACCAGCCCCGTTAAAATACAGGCGAGCAAGGAGCCGGCCGCCACCATGTCATGACGCCAGCGCCCCCATAAAAACATCAGCACTGTGCTGATCAGAATAATAATAATGGTGATCTGTTCGGGGTTCATTGATTGCTCACTCCTGCTCAAGGTCGGAGGGGGTCCTTAACACGGTGCTTTCCCAGAGAGATCACACATAACGCTACCCGCTTAATACTCAAGTGCGGCCTTCCGAGTGTAGCAGTATTCCTGCTCACTCCAACAATAAAAAACCAGGGCGGTTCCTGTTAAAAAGCACCACTAATTCATTGAACCCAAAGGACTAACCATCAACTTTTGCTCGTCAACCTCATGCTTGTACTCCACAGTGATTTGCTCGCGCAACGGTGGCCTTTATGGCTGGGCCGAGCTAAAATCGTTTTTTTAAATATACGGTAGTACTCATGATCAAGCTTGGCGATAACAACACCCTGCCCCTGTTACGATTAGACGAAAAAGGCGGCTGGCTGGATGCGGGAGAATACGGGGAAACATTTTTGCCGCGGCGCCAATTGCCGGCCAACTGTCAGCCTGGTGATGAGATAGCCGTGTTCATCTACCTGGACTCGGATCAAGAGCCGGTGATCACCACAGAGACCCCCAAGGCGTTGGTGAATCAGTTTGCCTCGCTAAAAGTCGTCACCACCAACCGTTTGGGTGCCTTTCTCGACTGGGGCATGAAAAAAGATATCTTTGTGCCGCAGCGCAGTCAGGCCAGACCCATGGAGGAAGGCCGGCATTATGTGGTGTACCTGTATCTGGATCACGAAGGGCGCATGGTGGCCAGCAGCAGGCTGGACAGTTTCCTCAGCCGCGAGCTGCCGGCCTATAAGCCAGGTCAGGAAGTTGACTTGCTGGTAGCCGAGCACACCCCTTTAGGCTTTAAAGCCATAGTGGACAATCAGTTCTGGGGCATGTTGTTCCGCTCGGATATTTCGGGTCGCGTTCCCATGGGCCTGAGCAGCAAAGGTTATGTCAAACAGGTGCGGGACGACGGAAAAATCGATCTTACCCTGTTCAAGCCCGGCCCCGGCAAGGTGGATGATGCGGCACAAGCGGTACTCGACAAGCTCGAGCGCGCCGGTGGCGTCATGAAGGTGAACGATAAAACCGACCCGGACACTATTTTCCGCCTGTTTGGCATCAGCAAGGGCACCTTCAAAAAAGCCATTGGCGGTTTGTACAAGCAAGGCCGCATAGTGATTGAAGCCGATGGCATTCGCAGCACCAAACACTAAACAGCCTTTAGACTGCCGGTATGCAGTCATGTCCTTTCAATGATAATATTGCCCTGTTACAAATGCAGCTTAATGGCATAAATAGGCGGTGCAGCGATTGCAACCGCCTGACAAGCAATGGAAACGTAACAGCTTTGCTCATCTTTGCGCCTTGATTAGGCTGTCGCAAGACTGCATTTGTAGCGTATTGCCCGCTAACGCAAATACATACAAATACTGCTGGCTAGCCAGTACAGCTCAAACAAAAGGTTGATTGATGACACAGATAAGAATCGCCATCGCCGGCTATGGTAACCTCGGCCGCGGTGCCGAAGCCGCGATTAAACAAAGCCCGGACATGCGCCTGGTTGCCGTGTTCAGCCGCCGCGATCCTGCCAGTGTCGAGCTACTCGACAGTGCGGTGCCCGTTTATGCGATGGCCGATATAGAACAATACCAGAACGACATAGATGTTTTGATATTGTGTGGCGGCTCCAAATCCGATTTGCCCGAACAAGGCCCTCATCTGGCCGGCCTGTTCAACATAGTCGACAGCTTTGATACCCACGCCAAAATTCCGGAATACTTTGCCGCATTGGATAAACCGGCACAGGCTGCCGGCAAGGTGGCCCTGCTGTCTGTTGGTTGGGATCCGGGTCTGTTTTCACTGAATCGTCTGTTTGGCGAAGCCATTTTGCCTCAGGGCGAAACCTACACCTTCTGGGGTAAGGGATTGAGCCAGGGTCACTCCGATGCGGTACGCCGCGTGGCGGGGGTTAAGTTCGGCGTGCAATATACCTTGCCTTCCGAGTCGGCAATGGCCCGGGTGCGCAATGGCGAGCTGCCACAGTTAAGCACCCGGGAAAAACACACGCGCGAATGTTTTATCGTGCTGGAAGACGGCGCCGATGCCGAGACGGTACGCAATACCATAGTCACCATGCCGGACTACTTTGCCGACTACGACACCACGGTCAACTTCATTGACCAGCAGACCTTCACCGAACAGCATGGCAACATGCCCCACGGTGGCTTTGTGATCCGCAGTGGCGAAACCGGTACCGACAACACCAAACAGGTGCTGGAATTTTCATTGAAGCTGGGCAGCAACCCGGAATTCACCTCCAGCGTACTGGTTGCCTATGCCCGTGCCGCTCACAAGCTTAACCAGGCTGGCGAGACCGGCGCAAAAACCGTGTTCGATGTCGCGCCAGGATTACTGTCGCCCAAAACCCCGGCACAACTGCGTAAAGAAATGCTGTAAACCCGTGATGGGTAAAGCGTGAAGCGTGAGGCGTTAACCACGTCACACTGCGCAAAAAAGCACCGAGCCTGAAGGTTCGGTGCTTTTTTTTAAACCCAAACGGTGTTAACTAATATCTCATAACTGATGTGGATACTGGGGCTAGCTTTTCTTTCTCGTCACCCTCGCGCAGGAACGTCATCCTCGCGTAGGAACGTCATCCTCGCGAAGGCGGGGACGGGGACGGGGGTCCAGTGTCTTTGCAGGAGAAGCGCAGGCTGACAGATCTGCACCACAAGCCCTGGATTCCCGCATTCGCGCTGAGGGCTCCCCAGTTTTTTGCAGATCATGCCGAAACACCTGGTGAGAATAAGTAAAGGCGGCTCAACCTTGCCAAGGCTCGCTCCAGTAGCGAGCTTGTTACTCGCCGGGGTTCATGAAATAGCATTTGCTTGCCTAGTGTGAGAAAGGACAGCACC
>NZ_JBLWUK010000003.1:0-176964 GCF_048268965.1 Oceanisphaera sp. | reverse complement strand
GTCGTGGGAGTTGACTCTGTTTCCTCTGGTACTCAGCTTTAAAATAGATCATGTTTTTACTTAGATTGGTATAACACGGCATAAGGGCGGTGGTTTTCTATTTGGTTTTTTAGGCACTGTTTTAGCTGTGCAATGTGGCGTAGCCACGTCTCGACACCCATGCTTCATCTCTTGCCGTATTGCTTTGAACCTGTGTATCAGATCCGGCGTTGCCGGATTTAGCAGCTAAAGCAGCTACTACAAAAACCGTGTGAATAAACAGGCGGCACGGCATGTTTCCCCCTCACCCCTCCCGTCTCACGACAGTTACTGCGTGATCAGATGATTAAGAAAGTGGGCAAAGAGTGCGGCCTGACTGTCGACATGCAACTTGCGGTAAAGGTGCTTGCGATGATTTTTAATCGTCCCCACCCCAATACCCAACTCTTGTGCGATGGCATCATTGTCCCGGCCCTGTATCAGCAAGGCCGCGACCTGTTGCTCGCGGCGGGTCAGGCGTGCCCGGCCAAAACTGGCCAACGCCATCTCAACCTGATCACGCATCGAGCCCGGCGCAGACGACTCCTCGACCGGCGGCGACAACGCCATGACCTCACTCTCCACAGGCCAGTGCTGACGGCATAAAGCCCCCAACACGGGCAGTAACTGGCGCAATCGCGCCTGTTCGTCCGAGTTAAAGGGCTCGGCTGCCATCCTGCCCAGAAACAGCGTGACCCATTGATCTTTATGTAACGACAACACCAGCCCCAGCTCTTCCTGCCAGCCGGTGGCCTGGTAAAACCCAGCCATATAATCCGGGCCCATGCCCTGCTCGGCCACCAAGGTGCGCAGTGAATAAACCCCTTCATTCAAGCCGCGACTAAGAGCACGGTAAAACGGATCGTCGGCATAGACGCCGTTCAAGTATTGCTGAAACAGCAAGTCGCGCCTGTGTTGCAGGTTATCGTACAGATACACCGCAGGCCCACCACTGCGATAACTCAGTATCAGGGTGCAGTCGCTGCTCACCCGGGTCGCGATCAGAGCCGCCAGCTGACGAACAAATGCCACGCTCCCCATGGCACCAATCGCCCTGGCCAGTGCCTGCTCGTATGTGTGATGACTTGCTATCGTCATGGTTCAACTCAACTCGCTGAGGGGCTGTAGCTTATAGCTTACAGCTGTTCGCTTTATGTGGCGGTTATTATCGCAAACTATCCCAAAAAGGACATAGTCAAGTGGTCGCCAGCTGGGCAGGATTGAACTTTGTTTATCATAAAGAGTTCACCATGCCTGATGTAGAACCACAGCCAGTCAATAACATGAATGCCGAGCCATCTGGTTCGGCCCAACCCCCCAATGCCTGCAACACCTTGTTGCAGGAGCTGAGCCTGCGCGGGCTCATTGCCCAGCAGTCTGACGCCGCCGCCCTTGGGGAGCACCTGAATCAGCAGCCCAGGGTCATCTATTGCGGCTTCGATCCCACCGCAGGCAGCTTGCACATTGGCCATCTGGTGCCGTTATTGATGTTGCGCCGCTTTAAAGAGGCGGGCCACCGCGTGGTGGCACTGGTGGGAGGGGCCACCGGCATGATTGGCGACCCCAGCTTTAAAGCCAGTGAGCGCAGCCTGAATGACGAGACCACCGTTAATGGCTGGGTGGCCGACTTGCAGCAACAATTGGGCCATTTGCTGGAAGCCCGGGAAAACAACCACCAGGTACAGCTGCTCAATAATGCCGACTGGATGAGCAAGCTGGATTTATTCGCCTTTTTACGGGATATCGGCAAGCATTTTTCCGTGAATGCCATGATCGCCAAAGACTCGGTCAAGCAGCGCCTGGCACGCCCGGATCAGGGATTATCCTTTACCGAGTTTGCTTATTCGCTACTACAATCTTATGACTTTGCGGTGCTCAACAAAGAGCAGGGCTGCACGCTGCAGATTGGCGGCAACGATCAGTGGGGCAATATTACCAGCGGCATCGATCTCACCCGCCGACTTAATCAGCAGCAGGTATTCGGCCTGACGTTACCCCTGATCACCAAGGCCGACGGCACCAAATTTGGCAAAACCGAAACCGGCACCGTTTGGCTGGATGCCGCCAAAACGTCACCCTATGCCTTTTACCAGTTCTGGCTCAATACCGCCGATGCCGACGTCTATCGCTTTTTGCGTTACTACAGCTTGCGCTCGGTCGCAGACATTGCAGAGATTGAGCACCAGGATAGTATCAGTGCAGCCAAGCCTGTCGCCCAGCGTCTGCTGGCCAGTGAGCTGACCGAGCTGGTACATGGCAAAGCGGCTCTTGTTGCCGCCGAGCGTATCAGTCAGGCCCTGTTTTGCGGTGACTTCAGTCAGTTGAGCCTGGCCGAGTTTGCCCAGCTGGAGCAGGATGGTATTCCCTTAACCCGCATCCAGGGAGTCGACGCTCCTCCGCTCAGCCGCTTGCTGGTGGACACTGGCCTGGCCAGCTCACTCCGACAAGCCAGAGAGCTGATCGCCAACGGTGCCATTGCGGTTAATGGCGCCGTGGTCAGTACAGACACCCATGAACTGGCGCGACTCCAGCAGCATTATGTGATCTTGCGCCGCGGGAAAAAACACTTTCACCTGATCCGGTTTGCAGGGGAATAAGCATTGAAGCGTGAAGGGGGGCTCCACGCTTCACGCTTCACGCTTCACTCTTCACCTCTCACCCCTCCCTCACACCTCGGGTTTTCTTTGTTGTATACTGGCCTTCACTCTGGGCGCACTTTCAAATATAAATACAGGGAACAGGCCGTTATGATCCCAAGGATAGATCTGCAACAGCAGATAACTCCCACCTATTTTGCATTTCTCGACGCACTGGCCGCCAGCGGCTTTCGTGGCGACATTGAACGTAGTTATGGCAGTCGATTAGCCGTGGCCACCGATAACAGCGTATATCAGTGTCTTCCGCAGGCGGTGGTTTTTCCGCGTTCAACCCAGGATTTGAGCATCATGCTGACCCTGGCAACCAAGACTGCTTATCAGGACATCAAATTTGCTCCCAGAGGGGGCGGTACCGGCACCAACGGCCAGTCGTTGAACGACAACATAGTAGTCGACCTGTCGCGTCATCTTAATCAGCTACTGGCGATTCGTGCCGATGAACGGCGTGTGCGGGTGCAAAGCGGCATGGTCAAAGACCGGCTCAATCAGCTGGTTGCCCCCCACAACCTGTTTTTCTCCCCGGATTTGTCTACCAGTAACCGTGCCACCCTGGGCGGCATGATTAATACCGATGCCTCGGGGCAGGGCTCTCTGGTGTACGGTAAAACCTCGGATCATGTGCTAGGTGTCACGGCGGTGCTGGTGGACGGTACCATTATTGAAACCGGCCCCGTCAGTGGCGAGGCGCTGGATGCCAAGCTGGAAGAAGACAGCCGTGAAGGCGAGCTGTATCGCTGCGTATATCACAGCGTCAACGACCATGCCGGTGAAATAGAAAAACGTTTCCCCAAGCTGAACCGCTTTTTAACCGGTTACGATCTCAAGCATGTTTATGACAAGGCCAGCCATACCCTGGATCTGACCCGCATCCTGTGCGGCTCCGAAGGCTCGCTGGCCTTTATCGCCGAAGCCTGGCTCGATTTAACGCCTATTCCCACTTATCGTACCCTGGTCAACGTCAAATACGACAGCTTTCAGTCTGCGTTGCGTAACGCACCGCTGATGGTCGAAGCCAAGGCCTTGTCGGTGGAAACGGTCGACTCCAAGGTGCTGGGGCTGGCGCGAGAAGACATTATCTGGCATTCGGTGAGCGACCTGATTCAGGACGTGCCGGGCAAGGTCATGGATGGCCTCAACATGGTCGAATATGCCGATCAGGACGGTGACGCACAGCGTGAAAAGGTGGAGGCCTTGTGTGCCCGGCTCGATGGCCTGATAGAGCGCGGCGAAGCCGGCATCATCGGCTATCAGGTTTGTGACGATCTGGCGTCACTCAATCGTATTTATGCCATGCGCAAGAAGGCGGTAGGGCTGCTGGGGAATACCAAGGGGCGTAACAAGCCGGTTGCCTTCGTGGAAGATACCGCAGTGCCCCCAGAGCACCTGGCTGATTACATCGTTGAGTTTCGCGCCTTGCTGGATGAACACCAGCTGCAATATGGCATGTTTGGCCATGTGGACGCCGGCGTGTTACACGTGCGCCCCGCACTGGACATGACGGATCCCGAGCAGGAAGTCATGCTGCGTACAATTTCCGATAAGGTGAATGCGCTGACCGCCAAATACGGCGGCCTGATGTGGGGTGAACACGGCAAGGGTTATCGCTCCGAATACAGCCCGACCTTTTTCGGTGAAACCCTGTTTACCGAACTCCGCCGCATTAAATCCGCATTCGACCCCTTTAACCGGTTGAATCCCGGCAAGATCTGTACCCCCCTCGATAGCCTGGATCAATTGGTATCGGTGGATGCCACCAAGCGGGGGTTTTATGATCGGCAAATTCCGGTCAATGTGCGCGACAGTTATGTTCAGCCCATGGACTGTAACGGCAACGGCCTGTGCTTCGACTTCGATGTACGCTCTCCCATGTGTCCCTCGATGAAACTGACCGCGGATCGCCGTCATTCGCCAAAAGGCAGGGCGGGACTGGTCAGGGAGTGGTTGCGCCAGCTCTCGGCCCAGGGCTTCGATCCCATGGCCGAAGAAGCGGCGATAATGAGTCGCAGCGCCAGTGTGAAAGGCCTGGTCGAGCGGGTGAAATACAGCTGGCAGAAACACCGTGGCGAATACGACTTCTCTCACGAGGTGAAAGAAGCGATGGACGGTTGTCTGGCCTGCAAAGCCTGCTCTAGCCAGTGCCCCATCAAGGTGGATGTCCCCACCTTTCGGGCGCGCTTCTTGCAGCTTTATCATCAGCGTTACCAGCGACCGCCAAAGGATTACATGGTGTCCTGGGTAGAGACCTATACGCCCTGGATGGCCAAGGTGCCGAAGCTGGTTAATCCGCTCATGAAGAACAAGTTGGTGAAGGCGGGGGCCAGCTCTCTGCTGGGCATGGTCGACATGCCTCAGGTCAGCAGCCCCAGTTTGAACCAGCTGTTGGAAAAAGGCGCCGCCACGACGTTTGATATGGCCGCACTGGAAGCGTTGAGCGACGAGCAAAAAGCCAAAACACTGCTGATTGTGCAAGATCCCTTTACTTCGTTTTACGATGCCAATGTGGTCTTCGATTTGGTGCAGCTGGCCAGAACGCTGGGCTTTAATCCGGTGGTGTTGCCGTTTAAACCCAACGGAAAACCCGCTCATGTAAAGGGTTTTTTACGCCGCTTTGCCGCCATGGCCGCCGACAGCGCCCAGTTTTTAAATCACCTTGCCCGGCTGAATATTCCGCTGGTGGGCGTCGATCCGTCATTGGTGTTGTGTTATCGCGACGAATACCACAAGGTGCTGGGGTCTGCGCGTGGCGAGTTCGAGGTTTTGCTGCCTCAGGAATGGCTGTTACAGCAACTGGATCAGCTTCCGGCACAGACGCCGGAGGGAGAGCCCTGGTACCTGTTTGCTCATTGCAGTGAAAAAACCGCAGAGCCGAGCACCCATCAGGACTGGGGGCGTATTTTCAGCCACCTGGGCGCCAGGCTGGAAGCCATTCCGGTCGGATGTTGCGGCATGGCGGGCACTTATGGCCATGAACGCGAGCATGTGGCGGGCTCAAAGCAGTTATATGCCATGAGCTGGGCCGAGCCGATGCGAGCGCTGCCACAAGAGCGATGCATGGCCACCGGCTTTTCATGTCGCAGCCAGGTCAAGCGGATAGAAGGGCAAGCCATCAAGCACCCGGTGCAAGCCTTGCTCAGCTTGCTTTAAACCCGTGTGAGGCGTGAGGAGTCCCCCCCTCCCGCCTTACCCTTTACGTCTAACGGAGCAACACATCAAGGAGCACAAATGGGGTTGATACTGGGATTGTTCATCGGCGGTTTGGCTGGCTGGATTGCCGGCAAGCTGATGAAAGGGCAGGGCTTTGGCCTGCTGGGTAATATTCTGCTGGGGCTGGTAGGCGGTTTTTTCGGTGGCCTGCTGTTTCGCTTGCTGGGATTGGCGGCCACCGGTGTCATCGGTTCGTTAATCATGTCGACCATTGGCGCCATACTGCTGATTGTTATCGTCAGAAAAGTGAATGGAAAGCAGTGAAGAGTGAGGCGTAAAGGGTAAAGTAGCGCTCGGCACTAAGTGGACTCTGGAGAGCGTTTGCCTTTAAAGACCAAAGACTTCTTCGCCACGGAATCCACTGAACCCACGGAAAGATAGAGATCAGATCTGAAAAGGCATTTTATTAGTAAAATCTTAATCAGGCTGAACATCCTAATCCTTATTGTCTTACTGCTCTTCGTCCGTGGTTTCTGTGGGTTCCGTGGCAAAAATGATCTGTCTCTTTTAGGCTTTGAATGTTCCGCCGCTGAGCGCTTCAGCTTTGCTTCCTTCACGCCTAACCAATAAAAACACTGGACACTCCCTGCCAGTTAGCACATAATGCGCCCTCAGCCCAGTTGGGCATGACCTTTTGTGATGTGGGTCACGACTTTTTAAGCCTATCTATGAGCTGCTTAAGGTCGTTATAACCCGCCTATTCGGCATGCTACATGGCGGTTCAGCTTTTTATGGTTGAATTCGTCAAGACCCTGGGTTTATGTAGCTGCCAAAATATGTGCGTTGAAGCGGGTTATATTGTGTTTATCAGGAGATTAACGCAAATCACGTCCGCGCCAAACGACGCGTCCCCTATCCGGGAACGCACGTCCCCTCCATTTGGGCGCGACGACACAAGTCTGGCAGATCGACATCCATGATGAGAAAGACGGGCTGGTTTTTACCAGAACGTTAACCATGGCGGTGTTGAGACAAAAATGGCCAGATTAGCCTTGTGAATCTTAGTGTGTATACACTCTGTAAAAGGGAAGCCCTCACGAATCAAGTGAGCTTGGGTTGTCCCTGGCCTTTTACTGTATCAGTCCGCCGACATTCTATTTATTCGGAACTGTTAAATGACAAATACTTCTGTTGTACCTGCTGCAAACGCCCCTGCCTTCACCGAACTGGGTCTGGCCCCTGAAGTCTTAAAAGCACTGTCCGATGCCGGATATGTGACGCCTTCTGCTATTCAGGCTGCCGCTATTCCCACTTTGCTCGAAGGCCGTGACGTTTTGGGCCTGGCACAAACCGGTACTGGTAAAACCGCAGCCTTTGCACTGCCGCTGCTGAGCACCATCACCGGTGGCAATGCTACCCCTCAGGTACTGGTATTGGCACCTACTCGCGAGCTGGCCATCCAGGTTGCCGAGTCGTTTGAAGGCTATGCCAAATACCGCAAAGATATTCGTATCATGTCCATCTACGGTGGTCAGGCTTACGATACGCAAATTCGTTCTCTCAAGCGCGGTGTTGACATCGTTGTGGGTACCCCGGGTCGCGTAATGGACCACATGCGCCGTGGCACCCTGAAACTGGACGGCTTGAAAGCGCTGGTTTTGGATGAAGCCGATGAAATGTTGCGTATGGGCTTCATCGACGACGTAGAGTGGATTTTGGAACAAACTCCCGCTACCCGCCAGATTGCCTTGTTCTCGGCTACCATGCCGCCGGTTATTCAGCGTGTTGCGCAAAAGTACCTGAAAGATCCAAAAGAAGTACGCATTGAAAACAAGACCCGTACCAACTCCAGCATTCGTCAGCGTTACTGGTTTGTACGTGGCATGAACAAGCATGAAGGCCTGTGTCGCCTGGTGGAAACCGAAGACATGGATGCCATGCTGGTATTTGTGCGTACTCGTAAAGACGCCGAAGACTTGGCAGAGATGATGGGGCGGGAAGGCCACGCCTGTGAAGCCCTGCACGGTGACATTCCGCAGAAACTGCGTGAAAAAGTGATCGAGCGTCTGAAAAATGGTCGTTTGAACATTCTGGTGGCTACCGATGTTGTGGCTCGTGGTCTGGACGTTGAGCGTATCAGTCATGTCGTTAACTTCGATATGCCCCACGACAACGAATCTTACGTACACCGTATCGGCCGTACCGGTCGTGCCGGTCGCGAAGGTGATGCAATCCTGTTTGTTACCGGTCGTGAAAAGCGCGGTCTGTACAACCTGGAGCGTCATACTCGCCAGCCCATTGAAGAAATGCAGATGCCGTCTGCAGACGAAATCAACAAGATCCGTGCCGAGCGCTTCAAATCTCGTCTGCGTGTGAGTGTTGAAGCCGACGAGAAATCTTTGGCTCCGTTCGTTGAAATGATTGCGTCTTTGGAAGAAGAAGGCCTGGATAGCTCACAGTTGGCGGCCGGTTTAGCTCGCTTGCTGCAGGGTGACCGTCCTTTGTTCATGGAAGATCGTCCCATGGCCGCCCGTCGTCCGGACGTGCGTGAAAGCCGTGAGCGTAACGACCGTCCACGTTCGCCTCGCTCTGGTGGCCGTGACAACGACGTAGCCATGGAAACCTTCCGCGTTGAGGTAGGTCGTGTGCACGGCGTTAAGCCAGGCCACCTGGTGGGTGCCATTGCCAACGAGGCGGATCTGGAATCCCGTTACATTGGTCAGATTCAGATCCACGACGACTTCTCTACCGTTGACCTGCCACAGGGCATGACGTCGGAAGTGCAGAAGGTACTGCAAAACGTTCGCGTTTGTCAGCGTCCTCTGAACCTGGCCAAGTATGAAGGTGGCCCACTGCCACGTCGTAGCTTCCGCGCCCACGATGACCGCAAGCCGCGTTCACCGCGTCGCCATAACGACAAGCGCTTAAACGGCTAATCACCGCTTAACTGCATCGTAAAAAGGCCTGTCGAGCAATCGACAGGCCTTTTTTTATAATGTTTAAAGAGTGAAGAGTGAAGAGTGAAGAGTGAAGAGTGAAGAGTGAAGAGTGAAGAGTGAGGGGGTATGGTTTTTGTAGGCACTGCGACCGCTGTGCAATATCGCGTAGCGATATCCCAGCACCGATATCTCATGTTTCACCGTATTGCTTTGAACCTGTGCATCCGATCCGGCGTTGCCGGATCTAGCAGCTGATACCAAACTGAGTAAGTAACTGGTCTATTTATCTGCTCAGTAAAGGCCGAACGAAGGGTCTACTCCACCGACACGCTGCAAGCACATCCCTGTGGCGCTCAAACACATGACCTCCTTGTCATGTGATGGTCGGTGGAGTAGATCCCTTCATCCGCCCCCAGCTGCGGAGTTGCCTGTAGGTGCTATCTACAGGCAACTCAGTGCTTGTGGAGAGGCAACAGAGTTCGGCTCCCACGACCGTGAAATGACAGGGATGTCATTTCCCGAGCCCGTATGGGGCAGCTTGCTGCCGTGTATCTTTGTTGGGTAATGGACCGAATATCCTGTGAATATTCGCAGCCCTTACCCAGCAAAGATGGCTAGCCCAGTGGCGTGTCGTGGGAGCTGACTCTGTTTCCTCTGGTACTCAGCTTTAAAATAGATCATATTTTTACTTAGATTGGTATAAAGCAGCGACTACAGGGGGCGGGGGAGCTGCGGGCATAAAAAAACACCGTACTCATGGAGTACGGTGTTTATCAGCTTGCCGGGCGCCGGGCGTTTTACTGCGCCAAAGACTCGGGCAGGTGCTCGCGAATGGTCGACAGCATGGTTTTCAGTACCTTGGGGTTGGCACACACCAGGTTACCGCTGCGCTCAAAGTTATGACCGCCAACGAAGTCGGTCACAATAGCGCCGGCTTCACGTGCAATCAGGCTGCCTGCCGCAAAATCCCAGGGCTTGAGGCCCAGCTCCCAATAACCGTCTACGCGACCGGCTGCCACATAGACCAGGTCCAGGCTGGCGGCGCCGGCACGGCGAATGTCGGCACACTGAATAAACATGTCCTTGAACATGGCCAGGTAGGCGTCGGCATGATGCTTTTGCTTAAAGGGGAAACCGGTAGCCAGCACGGTGTTGTTCAGATCCTTGGCTTTGCCGGTACGGATACGATAGCCGTTCAGCTGAGCGCCTGAGCCACGGCTCGCGCTGAACAGTTCATCGCGAATGGGATCATAGACTACGGCTTGTTCGGTACGGCCCTTTACACGCAGCGCAATGGAGACGGCGAAGTGGGGAATACCGTTGATGAAGTTGGTGGTGCCATCAAGTGAGTCAACAATCCACTGGTAATCAGGGTTGCTGCCAGTCAGTTCACCACACTCCTCACCAATAATGGTGTGCTCCGGATAAGACTTGCGAATGGTATTGACGATAGCGTTTTCCGCGTCGAGATCGACATTGGTAACAAAATCGTTCGGGCCTTTTTGGCGCGTTTCCATGTTATCGGAATTGGTAAAACCTTTGACGATAACTTGACCAGCGTTACGCGCAGCGCGTATCGCGATATTCAGCATCGGATGCATATGAGTGAACCCACTTGATGTTAAAGAACGAAATTTGAGCGGCGTATTATACCTGTGAAGCGCTTTCAGGCAAGGATTAAATATGGGCCACTCCGTTTTATCTGGCAGTCCTAACAGACAGGGTGTCTGTTGTTAACCCGGCTCTTTACCGTAATCGTCGGTTTTAAAAGATAAAATCCAGCTATCATTTATCTAATGATAGAGGAGCGTGACATGTACAGATTCATATTCTTGGTGGCTTCATTGTTGGCGGTGCCAGCTTATGCCGAGCGGGCTCTGGTGTTGGGGACGGGGGCGGGTTATGGGGCGCAAAGCTACCATGCCGGCTTGAACTGGTTGCACCCCTGGCGCCAGCCTGGAGCCGGACGGCTGGCTTATGGTTTGGGTGGTGAGGTGGCTTACTGGGAGTATGGGGCGGATGACTTAATACAGGTCAGTCTGATCCCCATGATTCACTACTCTGTTAACCCACAGGCGAACATACAGCCGTTTGTGTTTGCCGGAATTGGTCCTGCCTGGATCAGTGACACCCGGCTTGGGCCTAAGGATCTGTCTAGCGAGTTTCAATTCAGCAGTCGGGCAGGCCTGGGGCTGGCGAAAGGAAGACACTCTCTGGCGGTTGAAGCCCGGCATTTATCCAACGGAGGCATCAAGCAGCCTAACGATGGCATAAGCAGCTGGAGCCTGAGTTATGGCTATTGTTTCTGATTAGAAAAACTAGGTCTAAGCATTATAAAAGGTCAGGTGCTGCGCTATTGCTAGTTAATCGCGCTATTGATTATGATGCGATCCAGTTAACACCTACCCATACGGGTATTACTTGGAGCGCGCGGCCATGTCGGGCCTGTCTTTGGTATTACTCACCATCCTGATGGTGGCATCGGGTCAAATGACCCAGACTCTTTATGTTCCCGCCATGGATGATATGGCCAGTGCCTTGCGGGTTGCCAGCGACCGTTTGCCGCTGGTGATGGCGTTCTACCTGATCCCTTACGGCCTGTTCCAGTTTGTTTATGGGCCGTTGTCCGACCGACTTGGCCGTCGCCCCGTGTTGCTGGTGGGACTGGGTATTTATGTACTGGGCTCGGCGCTGATTGTGGCCTGGCCAGTCTATTACATTCTGCTATTAGGCAGCTTTATTCAAGGCGCCGGCACGGCGGCGGCAGGCAGCCTGTGCCGTAGCCTGATGCGCGACAAGTTCAGCGGCAGTGATCTGGTTCGCTATAACGGCTATGTGTCTATGGGCATCATGCTGGCGCCTCTGTTGGCCCCCCTTATTGGCGGCTACCTCAATCAGCAGTTTGGCTGGCAGTTCATGTATGTATTTTTGCTGGCGGTAGGAGTACTGAGTGCGGTCATCATCTGGCGGGGCTTTAGTGAAACCCTGCCGCTGGAGTCTCGCCATAGCCAACCCATGTTGCCGGCCTATCAGCACGTATTGCACAGTCGTTCCTTCTGTCGCCAAATGGGCATGCTGATGGCCGCCTTTTCCGGTGTGATCCTCTATGAGGCGGTGTTTTCGGTGCTGGTGAGTCAACAAAGTACCTTGAGCAGCGTTGAAATCAGTATCCTGTTCATTCTGCCGCTACCTTTGTATTTTGCCGGGGCCATGATGGCTGCGATAAAAGCCGATGCCTGGTCGATTTATCGTCTGCAATGGATGGCCACGGCGGCACTCTTGCTCGGCGCGGCCTTGATCCTGATGGCCGCCTTCGAGCCCGAGTTGAGTCTGGCTGGACTGGTGCTGGGGGGCGGCGTGTATTTTGCCGGGGCAGGCATGCTGTTTCCGGTGGCCACCTCCAAGGCGGTGGCACCCTTTGCACAACACAGCGGCACGGCCGGGGCCTTACTGGGAGGCAGCACCAACCTGGGTGGCGGGATCTTCTTGTTGTTGCAAGGGGTGTTGCCACAGATGGATCAGATAGTACTGGGAGGCTTGTTGTTGTCTTTTGCCGGCCTGACCGCCTGGCTGTTGCTGCCGGATAACAAGGTGCTGCCAGAGCCGGAGATGTAACCCGGCTCCCGGGTTATTGATCCTGGTGGTGCAGCAGTACAAACTTGTCCCACAGCTGTTCGCTGGTTTCCCTGTGCTCGGGATGATCGATAATGCAGTCGATAGGGCACACACTGATACAGGTGGGCTTCTCATAGTGGCCCACGCACTCGGTGCATAAATCCGGCTCTATTTCATACACCTCGGGGCCAAAGCTGATGGCTCCATTCGGGCACTCCGGCTCGCACATGTCGCAATTAATACAGCTGTCTTCAATCAGTAGCGCCATCGCAATAATCCCCTACCTTCACAGTCGTTATACCGGCCAGTCAAGCGCCGGATGATATCATTTCTGCGCGCCAAACTCAGCTTGTGGTGCAGGAAGTCGTGAGGGAAAGCCTTCTTCTCTGTCAGCCGGTGTTGAGTTAGCGGGGCGAACTTAAAAACTTATTTGGCTAACGGTCATGTCACAAAGTTGTCATCTATTCGCCATACAATAAGCGCCACTGGATATTTATCGAGGTGGACCCATGTCAACCCAAACTCAAGCCATCGCCTTGTCGGGCAGTCGCAAGCGCTGGTTGAAAGACCGGATAGCGCAAATCGGCGTGACCTCTGGCGGCATTTTGGTGCTGGTGGCCTTGCTGCTGATCTTCTTTTATCTGCTTTATGTGATCAAGCCTATCTTTGATGGTGCGCGTGTTGAGCCCGGGCCCGAATTCAGCCTGCTGGATACCCATGCCAGCCAGGGTAATACGGCCTTGCTGGGGGTCGAAGAGCAAAACGAGTTGGTGTATCGCTTTAACGATAAAGGCGAGGTCAACTTCTACTCCTTGCCCCAACAGGGCAAGCGAGTCTACAGCCTGACCATAGACGGCGAGGTGACCAGTGTCGCCCGCAGCACGAGTCACAACATGGTCGCCTATGGCTTGACTGATGGCCGCATCCAGGTGCTGTCACCCAAGTTCAGTGTCAGTTACCCCGATAATATTCGCACCATAGCCCCCGAAGTGGCCTTTCCTTTTGGCGAGCAGCCCCTGGTGGTCGATGCACAAGGACGGGCCTTGAGTCAGCTGAGTGTGGCTCGAAACGGCCATGACCTTCTGGTGGCTGCCCTGACCGACACAGGTGTCGGCGTGCTCACCCGCTTTGCGGGAAAAGAAAACTTCATGACCGGCGAGGTGGAGCTCAGCCCGACTCGGGTTGAAATCCCGGGGCTGCCGGCCGAGGTTGATCAGTTGTTGCTGACGCCCAATCAGCGCTTTCTGTTTGTGCGCAGCGGCAACGAGGTTTATGTGTTTGATGTGCGCAATATCAACCAGGTACAGCTGCGCAACGTACTGACCATGAATGCGCAGGGCGGCAACATTACGACCTTGAGTCTGTTATCGGGCGGCAACTCCATTCTGGTGGCCAACGACAACGGTAAAATATCCCAGTGGTTCGAGGTGGCCCGTGACGGCAAACGAGAGTTCACCTTTATTCGTGACTTTGCTGCCAATGGCGCCGTGCAACAAGTTACCTCAGAGGTCGATCGCAAGGGCTTTATTACCGCCTCCAGCAATGGCAGCCTGGATATCTTTCACACCACAGGTGGTTCGCGACTGTTTTCTGCACCGCTGGCCAGCTCGGATGTGTCGGCCCTGGCCGTGTCGCCTCGCAACTCCATGTTATTGATGCTGACCGGCAACAAACTGTCGACCTTTTATGTTGAAAACGAACACCCGGAAGTGACCTGGAAAGCGCTGTGGACCAAGGTGTGGTACGAAGGCTATCCCGAGCCACAGTATGTGTGGCAGTCCACCTCCGGCAGCAGTGACTTCGAGTCCAAGCTGAGCCTGGTGCCTATCTCGTTTGGTACCTTGAAGGCGGCTTTTTATGCCTTGCTGTTTGCGGTGCCCATCGCCATTGCCGGTGCCGTGTACACCGCTTACTTTATGTCGCCGGGACTGCGCAAGGTGGTCAAGCCCACGGTAGAAATCATGGAAGCGCTGCCCACGGTGATCCTCGGCTTTCTGGCCGGTTTATGGCTGGCACCGTTAATTGAAAGCCACCTGCCGGGCATGGTGATGCTGCTGGTGATGCTGCCGGTATCTATCCTGCTGATGGCCTTTGCCTGGCATCATCTGCCCAAGTCACTGCGCAACCGGGTGCCTGAAGGGTGGCAGTGTGTTTTATTGCTGCCGCTGGTGGTACTGGTGGGCTGGCTGTCCTTTGCCTTGAGCCCCTGGGTAGAGAACCTGTTGTTTGGCGGCAACGCCCGCAGTTTTCTGACCAACGAGCTGGGCATCGGTTTTGATCAGCGCAACTCCCTGGTGGTGGGCATCGCCATGGGCTTTGCGGTCATTCCCACCATTTTTTCCATTGCCGAAGACGCGGTATTTTCCGTCCCCCGTCATTTAACCAATGGTTCGCTGGCGCTGGGTGCCACCACCTGGCAAACCCTGACCCGGGTGGTGATGTTAACTGCCAGCCCGGGTATTTTCTCCGCCGTGATGATGGGGCTGGGGCGCGCCGTAGGCGAGACCATGATAGTGCTGATGGCCACCGGTAACACCCCTGTGATGGATCTCAGCATCTTCAACGGCATGCGTACCCTGGCGGCCAACATAGCGGTGGAAATGCCGGAGGCGGAAGTCAACAGCTCGCATTACCGAGTGCTGTTTCTGGCGGCCTTCGTACTCTTTGTCTTCACCTTTTTGTTTAACACGGTTGCCGAGTTTGTTCGTCAGCGGCTGCGTGACAAATACAGTTCAATGTAAGGGCGGAACCACAGATGAATAAATGGTTTAAATCGGGCGCGCCCTGGATCTGGATGACAGGCGGCGCCGTTAGTATCAGCCTGGTGGCGGTATTAGGCTTGTTACTCTTGATTGGCTGGCGGGGGCTGACATTCTTCTGGCCACACAGTATCTATGAATGGCAGGTCAGTACACCGGCGGGCGAACGTTATACGGTGATTGGTGAAATTCACGATCGTGAACAGGTGCCGCTGGCTCAACTGCGTGGTGCCGGCCTGGCACTGGAGGGCGTAACGGCCGAGACGTTAACGCGTTATTTGATTAAAACCGGTAACCGCGAGTTTGTACCGCTCGATTTTCGCTGGTTACTGGAAACCAACATTGTCTCTCGCCAGCAACCGGCCGATCTGGTGGTACTGGAGCGTTCCAACAACGGCAATTTCTATGGCTATGTCGAGCAGGTGCTGCAAGGTGATAGCGCCGTGGGCGGTGACCTGCGTGAGCAGCTTCAGACCCGTCTGAAACGGGTACGCGAACTGAACAGTGAGATGAAGTCGCTGCAAAGAGGCGACATTGGCACCATTAACTTCCAGCTTGAAAAGCTGCGCCTCAAACAACGTCGTCTGGAACTGGACGGGGAGGCCACCGAGCAGGCACTGGCCGGCATTCGCGCCGAAGAACAACAGTTAAGAGCCGACTATCAGGTACTGGAAAAGCAACTGTTTGCCCTGCGTGAACAGGCGCGCCGTGACAATGTGGTGATCCGCGACATGCGGGGTCAGTCCGTTACCCTGTCGCTGGGCACAGTGCTGGATGCCACCTGGCCCAACGACATGGGGCTGGTATCGAAGACGCTGCACTGGTTTTCACAAATCGGCAAGTTTGTGAGTGGTGAGCCCCGCGAGGCCAACACCGAAGGCGGCGTGTTCCCCGCCATCTTTGGCACCGTGTTCATGGTGATCCTGATGGCCATTATCGTCACGCCGCTGGGGGTGGTGGCCGCGATTTATCTGCACGAATATGCGGGCAAGAACAACCTGACCAAGATGATCCGCATTGCGGTGATCAACCTGGCCGGGGTGCCGTCCATCGTATATGGCGTGTTTGGCCTGGGCTTTTTCGTCTACATGGTGGGCGGCTCGCTGGATCAGCTGTTTTACCCGGAGTCGTTACCAACTCCGACCTTTGGCTCGCCCGGCGTGCTCTGGTCGGCGTTAACGCTGGCCATTTTAACCTTGCCGGTGGTGATAGTGTCCACCGAAGAAGGGCTGTCCCGCATTCCCAGTTCTGTGCGTCAGGGATCCCTGGCGCTGGGGGCGACCAAAGCCGAAACCCTGTGGCGCATCGTGATCCCCATGGCCAGTCCGGCCATTATGACCGGACTGATCCTGGCCATTGCCCGGGCCGCGGGTGAAGTAGCGCCACTGATGTTGGTGGGAGTGGTGAAGCTGGCGCCCAACTTGCCGGTAGATGGTAACTTTCCGTACCTGCACGTGGAGCGAAAGTTCATGCACCTGGGCTTCCATATCTACGATGTGGGCTTTCAGAGCCCTAACGTAGAGGCTGCGCGGCCGCTGGTTTACGCCACCTCCTTCTTGCTGGTAACCGTGATAGTGGGGCTGAACCTGACCGCCATTGGTATTCGTAATCACCTGCGGGAAAAATTCCGTTCTCTCGATCAATAAGCAGTGGGGCGGTGAGGCTGCATGCCGGTGAGCAGGGCAGAGTGGACGAGAATGCGACCTGTCCCTTGCCTCACCCACTACAGTTTGAGGTAATAATATGATGAATGTAGCCATGACCATGGATCAGAACATGACGCGAGCTAGCCAGACGTTGAATACCGACGCCTTGAGTGCCGAGCAAACGGCGCTGGAAATACGAGATCTCAATTTATTTTACGGTAACAAACAGGCGCTGTTTAATGTGGACATGAAGATTGCCAAGGGGCAGGTGACGGCCTTTATCGGGCCTTCCGGCTGCGGCAAGTCGACCCTGTTGCGCAGTATCAACCGCATGAATGATCTGGTGGACAATTGCCGTATCGAGGGTGAAATTCTGTTACATAACCAGAATATTTACGCCAAAGGCGTGGATGTGGCGGCCCTGCGCCGGCAGGTGGGTATGGTGTTTCAGCGGCCCAATCCGTTCCCCAAGTCGATTTATGAAAACGTGGTCTATGGCCTGCGGCTGCAGGGGATTAATGACAGACGCCGCCTGGATGAAGCGGTAGAGCGCTCGTTGCGTGGCGCGGCACTGTGGGACGAAGCCAAAGACCGGTTGCACGAGAATGCCTTTGGGCTGTCTGGTGGCCAGCAGCAGCGACTGGTGATTGCCCGCGCCATTGCCATAGAGCCGGAGGTGCTGTTGCTCGACGAGCCCACCTCGGCGCTGGATCCCATTTCCACCCTGGTGATCGAAGAGCTGATCAACACCCTGAAAGAGCAGTTTACCGTGGTCATAGTGACCCACAATATGCAGCAGGCAGCACGGGTGTCGGATCATACGGCCTTCATGTACATGGGCGAGCTGATCGAGTACACGGATACCAATACCCTGTTCACCACACCCAGCAAGAAGAAAACCGAAGACTACATTACCGGACGCTACGGCTAAGGAAACCACCATGAATAACCAGAATCTTAAAAAACATATTTCCGGGCAGTTTAATGCCGAGCTGGAAGAAGTATTGAACCAGGTGCTGGTCATGGGCGGCCTGGTCGAGCAGCAGTTAACCGACGCCATCACCGCCATTCATAAACAAGACCTGGAGTTGGCACGCCTGATCGTGGCCAACGACCATCAGGTGAATGCGCTGGAAGTCGATATCGACGAAGACTGCACCCGCATTATTGCCAAGCGCCAGCCAGCCGCATCGGATTTGCGTTTGGTGCTGGCCATTATCAAAACCATTACCGATTTAGAGCGTATTGGTGATGTGGCCAAACGCATTGGCATGATGGTGCTGGATAATGCCAACAAGAAGCAGCCGCCGCTGGTGTCGATGGAAAACATGGGCCGGCGCACGGTGAAAATGTTGCACGAAGTACTGGATGCCTTTGCCCGTATGGACGTAGAAGCGGCGATAGAAGTGCATAAGGAAGATGCCAAGGTCGATCGGGAATACGAGTCGATCATCCGTGAGCTCATGACTTTTATGATGGAAGATCCGCGATCTATTCCTCATGTGTTAAACGTACTCTGGTGCGCACGCTCCCTGGAGCGCGTGGGTGACCGGGTGCAGCATATTTGCGAGTACATTATTTACTTTGTAAAAGGTAAAGACGTTCGCCATCGCAGCGACGAAGACATTCACAGCATGCTGGACCGTTAAACGGGTATCTTTGGTCAAACATCATCAGCACGGAAAATGAATCAATAGCACCTTGCATCCATGCCCTGCGTGGATGTGAGCCTTGCTGCTGTGTCGTCGCTTCAGGGTTACTGCACCAAACCTGCCAGCTAAAGCAGGCTTCTAACCCTTCATCCCCATTATCTGGTTGCTCTTCGTCTGTGGTTTCGTGGCAAAAATAGTCTTGGTTTTTGCTTATAAACAGGGGAGGGGACAATCGCCGCCAGACCCACAGGTTCGGTGTTATGCCGTCCTTTTCATGCATTATGCTTCCCCCTTCACGACCGAACCGAGATCAATGTCGTCAATGGCCGGAAGTGTCGAGTCGGTGACCAATTAGTTTTTTTGCATATTGTTTCATTATCTGGTTGAATTGTATGGGTTTTATAAAGAAAGTGATTTGTTGTTCGTAATTTGTAAAAGTTGGGCGACAACTTGTAGCAACTCACTTTTGCCTCTACCTCCCTTCGCGGGGTAAACTATTGCAACCAAGCAATTAGGGTTATTGGTCTTCAACATAAACTAGAATAGAAGAAGCAACTATGACGGAACGTACTCACCTCGGCACTTTACAAGTCGCTACCGTTCTTCATGATCTGGTAGTAAACGACATCATCCCCGGTACTGGCGTTGAGCCAGCAGCCTTTTGGGCAGGCATGGAGCAGATCGTTAATGATCTGGCTCCCAAAAACCGCGCCCTGCTCGAAAAACGGGAACAACTGCAGCATCAGATTGACGAATGGCACCGGACTCACGCCGGCCAGGCGTTTGATGCCGCGGCTTACAAACAGTTTCTGACTGATATCGGCTATTTATTGCCGGCAGTGGAAGACTTTGCTATCACCACCACCAATGTTGATGCCGAGCTGGCGACGCTTGCCGGCCCTCAGCTGGTGGTACCTGTCAACAATGCTCGTTATGCGCTGAATGCCGCTAACGCTCGTTGGGGCAGCCTGTATGACGCACTGTATGGCAGCGATGTTATCTCGGATGCCGATGGTGCAGAAAAAACCAAGGCTTTTAACCCACGCCGTGCCGCCAAGGTCATTGCATGGGGTCGTAACCTGCTTGATCAGGCTGCACCGCTTGCCGCCGGCAGCCACGCAGATGCAACCGCTTATCAGGTTGTAAATGGTCAGCTGCAGATTACCCTGGAAAATGGCGAAGCCACTACCCTGGCCGATGCCGACAAGTTTGTGGGATACAAGGGTGACACAGCGGCGCCAAGCGTCGTCCTGATCCGCAACAACGGTATTCACATCGAACTGCAGTTCGATCGCGAAAATCAGGTGGGTGCCAGCGACAAGGCCGGCATCAAGGATCTGGTGCTGGAATCTGCTTTGTCCACCATCATGGACTGTGAAGATTCAGTGGCCGCCGTCGATGCCGAAGACAAGGCCGTTGTGTACCGCAACTGGTTGGGTCTGATGAAAGGCACTCTGACCGAGAAAATCCAGAAAGGCGATAAAGAATTTACGCGCAGCCTGAATGCGGATCGCCAGTATCTGTCACCCAATGGTGAAGAGTTCTCCCTGCATGGTCGCAGCCTGTTGTTTGTGCGCAACGTGGGTCACCTGATGACCAACGAAGCGGTACTGGACAAAGACGGCAACGAAGTGCCAGAAGGCATTCTTGACGGCCTGATCACCAGCCTGATCGCCATTCACGATCTCAAGGGCAACAGTGAGTTCAAAAACTCGCGCACCGGCAGCGTGTATATCGTTAAGCCGAAAATGCACGGCCCGGAAGAAGTGGCCTTTGCCTGTGAGTTGTTTGAGCGGGTTGAGCAGGTATTGGGCCTGGCCAAAAATACCCTGAAAGTGGGTATCATGGATGAAGAGCGCCGTACCAGTGTTAACCTGAAAGCCTGTATCCATGAAGCACGCGAGCGCGTGGTGTTCATTAACACCGGTTTCCTGGACCGTACCGGTGATGAAATTCACACCAGCATGGAAGCCGGCCCGGTAGTGCGTAAAGGCAACATGAAGCAGCAAGCCTGGATTGGCGCCTACGAAAACAACAACGTAGACGTGGGTCTGGCGGCGGGCCTGCAGGCCAAGGCACAAATTGGTAAGGGCATGTGGGCGATTCCGGATCACATGGCCGAGATGCTGGAGCAGAAAATTGCTCACCCCATGGCGGGTGCCAACACCGCTTGGGTACCTTCACCGACGGCAGCCACCTTGCATGCTACCCATTACCATCAGGTCAGTGTGAAAGCACGCCAGGACGAGATTAAATCTCGTCAGGCGGCAAGCCTGGATGACTTGTTGACTATTCCCTTGCTGACACAAGCGGAAAAAGACAGCCTGAGCGCAGAAGAAATCCAGAACGAACTGGATAACAATGCTCAGGGCATTCTCGGTTATGTTGTGCGCTGGATTGACCAGGGTGTGGGTTGTTCCAAGGTGCCGGACATCAATGATGTGGGCCTGATGGAAGACCGTGCCACCTTGCGTATTTCTGCACAGCACATTGCCAACTGGCTGCGTCACGGCATTCTGACTCAGGATCAGGTGCTGGAGTCACTGAAGCGCATGGCCGCTATTGTTGACCAGCAGAATGCGGCGGATCCGCTGTATCGCAACATGGCACCCGGCTTCGACGGTATTGCCTTTAAGGCGGCGTGTGACCTGGTGTTTGAGGGTACGACTCAACCCAGCGGTTATACCGAGCCACTGCTGCATGCCTATCGCCGACAGCTTAAAGCACAAGGTTAATATCCTGCCTTGTTAAGCTAAAAAATCCTCGGCTGGTCCGAGGATTTTTTTTGTCCTGCCAACATACCCGGCATCGCCTGTTGATGACGGGCAATAAAAATGTCTTGTCCTTCACGTTTATCATTAAACCTGATATTCAGATCTGTTTAGTCAGCGAATTTGCTGTCACTCTTCGCTTATTGATTTTTCACTCAACATAACTAGTGGGCCTTGCATGCTAAAACGTTTGGTCATCTCGCTCTCTGCGTTAATCTTCAGCGTCTTCCTGCTAATGGGTGGCAATACTTTCGTGATGACGCTACTGGGCGTTAACCTGGGACTGAAAGGGGTTGAGCCGACGCTGATTGGCGCCATCATGGTGTGTTACTCGGTGGGGTTTGTACTGGGATCCTTGTATGGACCAAAAATCATCAAGCGAGTCGGGCACATTCGTGCCTTTGCCGTGTTCAGTGCCTTTTTGGCCAGCTCGACGCTCATCTTTCCACTCACCGACAGCATACTGATCTGGTCCTTGCTGCGTGCCTTCAGTGGCATCGCGGTGGCCGGCTGTTTTATCGTGATTGAAAGCTGGTTTAGTGCCGTGGCCAGTAATGAAAACCGCGCCACCCTGTTTTTTGCTTATCAGATTTGTACTTACCTGGCGGCCACCACAGGCCAGTTGTTGATAGGCTTTACCGATCCGGCCGCCTTTGTCCCCTTTACCCTGGGCGCCATTGTACTGACCGCCGCCCTGGTCCCCTTATCCTTGAGTCGGGTGGAAGCACCGACCATAGAGCACAGCGAACGGATCAGCGTTAAGGCCATTATCAAAGATGCCCCGGTGGGCCTGCTGGCCGCCTTGTGCAGCGGCATGCTGATCAGCAGCTTTTATGCCATGGCTCCCGTCTATGCCATACAAGTGGGGCTGCAGGTCGATCAATTGTCGTATTTCATGGCGGCCTCGGTATTTACCTTTATTTTATTTGCCTGGCCCCTGGGCCGTTTATGCGACCGTCTGGATCGCAGTAAAATCCTGATCTGGATTAATGTATTTGTGGTACTGAGTGCCCTGGGCGTGGTGTTTGCCGGCTCGTATCACCTTGGGTTACTGATTGGTTTTTCGGCGATTTACATGGGCATGGTGGCGGCCATTTATCCGGTGGCGGTGGCCATTACCAACGACCGTATGGAGGCACAGCATATAGTGGCGGCCAGCACGACACTGCTGTTGAGCTACGGCCTGGGCAGTGCCCTCGGCCCCTTGTTCAGCTCCAGCATGATGACCTGGCTTGGCTCACAAGGTCTGTATTATGGTTGTGTGGGCATAGCGCTATCACTGGGCAGTTATACACTATTCTGGCGCCAGAGCTCTAAAATGGTTGAAGTGGCCGATCAGGCAGACTATATCCCGAGCCCGGTAGAAACGGCGGGGGTGATTAGCGAACTTGACCCCCGTAACGAAGAGTTTGTGGATGTGCCCAAGGAAGAGGTATTTCCGTACCTGGAGGCAGAAGAAATGGCCGAAGCCCAGGCCTGTCAAATGGAGCTGGATTTACCCGAGCCCGAGCTGGACGAAATGGAGGAAGAGTCGATACTGGTCCCGCACTAGCTGGCAAGAGTGGGCGGACTTGTCTATGCTCAGGCATGTTGACTGTCATATAAGCGTCAACATCGGGTGTTAACCTGTCAGGGTCAACAAGCCGCTAGTGTCAAAGAGGGAAACATAATGGATTATGTATCGCAGCTGAATGTCACTTCGTTATCAACAACGCCTTGCCCGTCCACGGCGGACGATTGTTACCCGGCTCAGCTATTATGCTGGCTGCAACAACAAGCCGACGGACCGGTTGAAATCGAACAGCAAGAACTCGAATACGAAGGTATTTAAACTCCTTTTTACTGACTCCCGGCTGCAGATGCGGCCGGGTTCTGCTTTTTAGGCCGTCATCACGGCCCCAGCCATTCCCCTTGCTTTCAATCCCCGTTAGACTTGAGGCTGAATTAAAGTGCCCCAAGTCTAACGATGGAGGCCGTCTTTGAGCCTAGCAGGGATAAGAGTAAATGATTCGAGTCGCCATTAACGGCTACGGCCGCATAGGACGCAGTGTATTACGGGCTTTTTACGAGCGTGATTTGCATCGTCATATGAAAATTGTTGCCATTAACGAGCTGGCTACGCCAGAAGCCATGGCGCATCTTACTCGCTATGACTCCAGTCATGGCCGTTTTAGTCAGGAAGTGACGCTGCTACCCGGCGCTTTCGATATTGCCGATGACCAGATCCGCTTGTTCCACGAGCCCGACCCATCCAGGCTGCCCTGGGCCGAGCTGGATGTAGATCTGGTGCTGGAGTGTACCGGGGTACTGTCGAGCCGCGATGAGGTGGGCCTGCATTTGCGCGCCGGCGCTAAAAAGGTGCTGCTTTCTCAGCCGGGTGATAATGATGTGGATGCCACCATTGTTTATGGCGTCAATCATCAGCAACTGACCGGTACCGAGACCATCATTTCTAACGCCTCCTGTACCACCAACTGCGTAGTGCCCGTCATCGAAACCCTGCATCGGGCGTTTAATATAAAATGCGGGAACATTACCACCATTCATTCGGCAATGAATGATCAGCAAGTGATTGATGCCTACCATAACGATTTGCGCCGCACGCGCGCCGCCAGTCAGTCCATTATTCCGGTGGATACCAAACTGGCCAAAGGGGTCGAACGCATATTGCCCCATTTTGCCGGCAAGTTTGAGGCCATTTCGGTGCGGGTGCCCACCATCAACGTGACCGCCATGGACCTGAGTGTGCTGGTGGAGCACAAGGCGACGGTGGAGGCAGTCAACCAGGTGCTGCGCGACGCGGCCCAGGGGCCGCTTAAGGGCGTGTTGGGCTATACCGAAGCGCCTCTGGTTTCGATAGATTTCAACCATGACCCGCACTCTTCCACCATAGATGGTACTCAGACTCGGGTGAGCGATGCCAACCTGATTAAAATGCTGATGTGGTGTGATAACGAGTGGGGATTTGCCAACCGCATGCTCGACACCAGCCTGGCCTGGTTCAAGCCGTCAATTATCGATTAAATATTATTATTACTGCTCTATAGAGGACACCTTAATGTCAGTCATCAAAATGAATGAACTCGATTTGTCTGGTAAGCGAGTGCTGATCCGGGCTGATTTGAACGTACCGGTTAAAAACGGTACCGTCAGCTCAGACGCACGCATTCTGGCCTCGCTGCCGACAATTGAAGCGGCGCTGGCTCAGGGCGCCAAGGTGATGGTGACCTCGCACCTGGGCCGCCCCACCGAAGGGGAATTTGCCGAAGCGTTTTCGCTGCAGCCCGTGGTCGACTACTTGCAAACAGCCTTGTCGGTACCGGTACGTCTGGCCAGCGATTATTTGAATGGCGTAGAACTGTCTGCCAACGAGCTGGTGGTGCTGGAAAACGTGCGCTTTAACCCCGGCGAGAAAAAAGACGATGAGACGCTGTCTCGCCAGTACGCCGCCCTGTGTGACGTGTTCGTCATGGATGCATTTGGCACGGCACACCGCGCTCAGGCCTCTACCCATGGCGTGGCCAGGTTTGCCCCCGTGGCCTGTGCGGGGCCGCTGTTGTCGGCGGAGCTGGAAGCCCTGGCCAAGGCGCTGGACAACCCTGCTCGCCCTCTCGTGGCGGTGGTAGGCGGCTCTAAAGTGTCGACCAAGTTGACCGTGCTGGAGTCCTTGTCCGGTATCGCCGATCAGCTGGTAGTGGGCGGCGGTATTTCCAATACCTTTGTGGCCGCCGCCGGCCACAATGTGGGCAAGTCGCTCCATGAAGCCGACTTGATCCCCGAAGCCAAGCGACTGATGGCCAAGTGTGATATTCCACTGCCCACCGATGTGCGCACCGCCACCGAGTTTTCCGACAGTGCCGCCGCCACGGTAAAAAATGTGTCCGAAGTCGGTGATAACGAGCAAATTCTCGACCTGGGTGATCAATCGGCCGAGCAGCTGGCCGAGATCCTGAAAGGCGCCAAAACCATCATCTGGAATGGCCCTGTGGGGGTGTTCGAGTTTGAAAACTTCCGCCGTGGTACCGAAATTGTGGCCCAAGCCATTGCCGAGAGTGATGCTTTCTCTATTGCCGGTGGCGGTGATACGCTGGCGGCCATCGACTTGTTCGGTATTAAAGACCAAATCTCTTATATCTCTACCGGTGGTGGGGCCTTTCTCGAGTTTGTAGAAGGTAAAACGCTGCCCGCCGTCGCCATGCTGGAGCAGAGAGCCAAGCAGTAAACAAGGTTATTGATTATTTTCGGCTGGCGCAGCTTGCCGGCCGAATGTGCTTTAGATAGGAGCAAGGTAATGTCTCAGAAAATTTTAGATGTAGTAAAGCCGGGTGTAGTCAGCGGCGACGATATGCAGAAAATCTTTGCCATTGCCAAAGAGCAGGAATTTGCACTGCCCGCCGTCAACGTGGTGGGGACCGACTCGGTAAACGCCGTGCTGGAAGCGGCAGCCAAGGTCAAGGCGCCAGTGGTGGTGCAGTTTTCTAACGGTGGCGCCGCGTTTTTTGCCGGTAAAGGCCTTAAGCTGGACGGACACCAGGCCGCCGTATTGGGAGCCATCTCGGGTGCCCGTCATGTGCACGCCCTGGCAGAGGCTTACGGGGTGCCGGTTATCCTGCACACCGACCATGCAGCCAAAAAACTGCTGCCCTGGATTGATGGCCTGCTGGAAGCGGGTGAAAAGCACTTCGCCGAAACCGGCAAGCCGCTGTTCAGTTCGCACATGATCGACTTGTCCGAAGAAAGCCTGGAAGAAAACATCGAGATTTGTGCCCGGTATCTGGCACGAATGAGCAAGATCGGCATGACGCTGGAAATTGAACTGGGCTGTACCGGTGGCGAAGAAGATGGCGTAGACAACACCGGCATGGACAGCTCCTTGCTTTATACCCAGCCTGAAGATGTGGCTTATGCCTATGAAAAGCTGAGTGCCATTAGCGACAAGTTCACCATAGCGGCCTCTTTCGGCAACGTGCACGGCGTGTACAAACCAGGTAACGTCAAGTTGACGCCGAAAATTCTGGATAACTCCCAGAAGTTCGTGTCTGAAAAGTTCGGTTTGCCAGCCAAGTCGCTTAATTTCGTGTTCCATGGTGGCTCAGGCTCATCGGCTGAAGAAATCAAGGAGTCAATTGGTTACGGTGTAATCAAGATGAACATCGACACCGACACCCAGTGGGCGACCTGGACCGGGGTGATGGATTACTACAAGGCCAAGCAGGACTACCTGCAAGGTCAGATTGGCAATCCGGAAGGCGACGATAAGCCAAACAAAAAGTACTACGATCCACGAGTGTGGCTGCGTGAAGGCCAAAACAGCATGATTACTCGGCTAGAGCAGGCATTTAGTGAATTAAATGCGAATAATGTACTGTAAATAATCGCTTTCAAAGCTTGAAAAATACCGGCCCAGCGCCGGTATTTTTTTGTGTTCATACCCGGGTGGAACGCCTGCGCATCAACAGGATGGGCTGCGGCGTTGTCTGGTGGCCTCCGATTTTTTCGCTGCTGTTTTTTTATTCATATCAACGAAGTCTCCATAACTTCACTAGAATAAGATTCAAGCGTCACTGACGAGGCTCCGCCATTTATGCAGGATTCACATTCAGGTCAGGATCCCTTGCTGCAAAGCCTGGTGTTTTTGACCAAGATATACGGCCACCCTTACCAGGGAGAGGCGTTGATCAGCGGACTGCCGCTAGCCGACGGCAAGCTGACCCCTCTGTTATTTGCCCGTGCCGCCGAGCGCGCCGAATTATCGGCTCATCATGCGGCGCATGCGCTTGATACTATTTCTGATCTGCTGCTGCCTTGTATATTGCTGTTAAAGGAAAACGGAGCGGCGGTATTACTGGAACTCGACACCGAGCAGCAGCGTTGTCGCGTTATGCTGCCTGGTTCGGGGGAAGGAGAGCAATGGCTCCCCCTTGAAAAACTGTCTGTCGGTTTTAGCGGCCGGGTTATTTTTACCAAGCCCAAATTTCGATTTGATGCACGATCACCCAAAGTGCTGGATACCGGAGAGGGCCATTGGTTTTGGGGAACCTTGCGCCGTTCTTTTTCCATTTACAGAGATGTTCTGATTGGCTCTTTGCTGATTAATATATTTGCCCTGGTGACGCCTTTGTTCACCATGAATGTCTACGACAAGATAGTGCCGAACTTGGCGTTCGATTCCTTATGGGTGCTGGCGGTGGGGGCGGCTATCGTCTTTGTGTTCGATTTTGTGCTGCGCATGTTGCGCAGTCACTTTATTGATATCGCCGGCAAAAAGTCCGATGTCTTGCTGTCGGCGCAAATATTTTCCAAGGTCATGGGCATGCGCATGGAGGCCAGGCCTCCGTCAACCGGCGCCTTTGCCAAGCATTTGCAGGAGTTCGAGTCGGTACGGGACTTTCTGACCTCGGCCACAGTCGCGGCTCTGGTCGACATTCCGTTTGCGTTTATTTTTCTGATCGTTATCTGGATTTTTGCCGGCAGCATGGTGTGGGTGCCCATCGCGGCCATTTTACTGCTGATCAGCTTCAGCCTGCTGATCCAAAGGCCGCTGAAACGCAGTATCGAAGAGGGAGCCCGACTGGCTTCACAGAAGAATGCCAACCTGGTTGAAGGCATCTCGGGGTTGGAAACCATCAAGCTGTTTGGTGCTCAGGGGGCCTTTCAGCATCGCTGGGAACAGGCGGTCAGCCATATCGCCAATTGGGGCATGAAAACCCGCCGCCTCACCAATTCCGTGTCTACCCTGGCGAGTGTTGTTCAACAATTTTCCACCATCAGTCTGATTGTATTGGGGGTGTATCTGATTGCCGCCGGCGAGCTGTCGATGGGGGGATTGATCGCTGCCGTTATGTTGAGCGGCAGAGCAATTGGCCCCATGGTACAGCTGTCGGTGCTCTCTACTCGCTATAACCAGGCACGTTCCGCTATGGGGGTGCTTGAGCAAATTATGGCATCGCCCGAAGAGCATGAAGCAGGTCGGCATTTTATTCACCATCCCGTATTTAGCGGCGATATTCTGTTTGATCAGGTTAGCTTTCGTTACCCCGGTGCAGATCATGACGTCCTGAGTAATGTGAATCTGCACATCAAGGCCGGAGAAAAAGTCGCCGTTATCGGCCGGATCGGCTCGGGAAAAACCACCCTGGAGCGGCTGGTGGTCGGGCTTTACAAACCTACCGGCGGAGCCTTGCGCATCGATGGCATCGATATTGGCCAGCTGCAGCCGGCGGTGCTCAGGGGCAATATTGGCTGCGTGCCCCAGGATGTAAACCTGTTCTTTGGCAGCATTCGCGACAATATCGTGATTGCCAATCCGTTAGCGGATGAAAATCAGGTGTTAAGGGCGGCGCAACGGGCGGGGGTGACTCTGTTTACCAATCAGGATCCCGATGGTCTGGATAAACAGGTTGGGGAGGGGGGCCGGCAGTTGTCTGGCGGCCAGCGACAGGCGGTCGCCATTGCCCGCGCCCTGCTGAATGATCCCGTGATGCTGATGATGGACGAACCCACCTCTAACATGGATAACCGCTCCGAGCTGTATATACGTCAGGAATTGAAAAAACTGACTTCCAGGCAGACTTTGCTGCTGGTGACCCATCGTACTTCCATGCTGGACGTGGTCGACAGAATCATAGTGCTGGAGCAGGGGCGAATCGTGGCCGATGGCCCCAAGGCGCAGGTACTGCAGCAATTGCAGTCCGGCAAGGTGCGCAGCAAGGAGGCGAGCTATGGCTAAGAAAACACTGCCTCCCGAGCTGCTGGATTATACCAATGACACCGCGGCCGCCGTGTTGCTCAATACGCCCAGGGCGGGCAAGGCTTTGCTGTGGACTATGCTGGTTTTTGTGGGGGTGGCGCTGGGGTGGGCGTACTTTGCCGAACTCGAAGAAGTGACCTCGGGCATGGGCAAGGTGATCCCCTCGAGCCAGATTCAGGTGGTCTCCAACCTCGAAGGCGGCATAGTGCGCGAGCTGTATGTGCGTGAAGGGCAGCAGGTTGAAAAGGGGCAGGCATTGCTGCTGATTGACGATACTCGGTTTTTATCGGATCTCCGGGAGCGTGAGCAGGAAATAGCCGCCTTGCAGGGAGATGTACGGCGACTGAAAGCCGAGGTCAGCTCCATGCATATTCGGGAAGATGCGGATCTGGCCTGGCGTGAGCAGGTAAAAGTGGCCAAGGAAGAGCTGGAGTTTCCGGACGAGTTTCGCGAGCAATACCCCGGACAGCCTGAATTTCAGCGTTCTTTGTACAGTGAACGACTGGGGTTCGTAAAAAACCAGCTGTCTATCTTTGGTAACCAGATAGAGCAGCGAGAACAGGAAGTGATTGAAACCAATGCCAAGGTGCGCACCTTGCAACGGGGGGTGTCTTTGGCGGCACGCGAAGTGAACATGAGTCGCCCGCTAGCCAGGGAGGGCATAGTGCCACAGGTCGAGATATTGCGTCTTGAGCGGCAATTGAACCAGCTGAAGGGGGAGTTGGAGTCAGCCCGGTTGATGTTGCCCAAGTTGAATGCCTCGCTGCGAGAAAACATCTTCAAGCGTAAAGAAGTGGCGCTGACCTTTCGTTCCGAGGCACAGCAAGAGCTGAATGAAAGACGAAACCGTCTGATGCAATTACAGCAGGGGGAGGTGGGGTTACAGGATAGAGTGCGCCGCACCTCGGTCACGTCTCCGGTTAAAGGCACCATCAAAACCCTCAACGTCAACACGGTGGGAGGGGTGGTTCAGCCCGGGATAGATCTGGTCGAAATCGTGCCACTGGAAGATACCTTGCTGGTGGAGGCTCGTATCGAGCCCAAGGATATTGGCTTTTTACGTCCGGGGCTGGAGGCGATGGTCAAGTTTACCGCCTATGATTTTACTATCTATGGGGGCTTGATTGGCGAAGTAGAAAAAATCAGTGCCGACTCGATACAGGATGATGAAGGCAATACCTTTTTTCTTGCTACCGTTCGCACACGGGAAAGCCATCTGGGGACCGAAGCCGCTCCCCTCAAGATTATTCCGGGTATGCAGGCAGGGGTTGATGTCATCACGGGTAAGAAAACGGTACTGGATTATTTACTGAAGCCTATATTAAGAGCAAAACAGGGCGCTTTGCGTGAGCGTTAACTGTCACAGGGAGAGTAGCAATGAAAAAAACAACAATAGCGATACTAGTTGGCTTAAGCTGTGTGTTACCGGCTCAAGCGCAGACGCTGGAAGAAGCGGTAACACAGACGCTAATGACCCACCCCAAGGTAAAAGAAGCCTTCCACCTTTATCAGAGCAGGCAGTATGAACAAGATGAAGCAGTGGCAGGTTATTTTCCTACCCTGGATGCCAATGCCGGCATTGGCTATGAATATACCGACAGCCCGGGAACCCGTGACGGAGGCAACCGGGCCGACAAGACCCTGACGCGTAAAGAAGCCGGCCTGTCATTGCGTCAGTTACTGTTCGACGGCTTCAAGACCTCCAGTAACGTGCATCGTACCCAGGCGGAAGCCGATGCCCAGCGTTACGAGCTCTTGTCCGACGCCGAAAATATTGCCCTGCGGGTGGCCGAGGTGTACCTGGATGTACTGCGCCAGGATGAAATCGTCGAGCTGTCGCGTCGCAACCTGGAAACCCACGAACAGATTGCTTCGGATATTCAACGCCGCACCGACTCGGGCGTAGGTTCTAGCGCCGACTTTACCCAGGTGCAAGGGCGGGTTGCGCGGTCCTACTCCAATATGACGGCAGCAGAAAACAATTTGCGTGATGCGCAAAGTCAGTTTATTGCGCTGGTTAACCAGGTACCCGGTGATCTGCGCCAGCCCAAAGCCGATGCCAACTTTGTACCGGCCACACTGGATGATGCTTTGTCTATTGCACAAGAAAAGCACCCCACGCTGACTTCCGCCGCGTTTGATGTGGATGCGGCTCACCATCAGCATAGAGATGCCAAGTCGGGTTTTTATCCCAAAGTCCATTTAGAGCTGGACAGTAACTGGGACGACGATATTGACGGGGTACGCGGCCATAACACCGATTTTGCCGCCATGGTGCGCATGCGCTACAACCTGTTCAACGGCGGGGCCGATGTGGCGCGCAGTCGTGCCACCTCGGCGCTGGAAATGCAGGCGAAAGACATTCAGATGAATGCCCATCGCCAAGTCGATGAAGGCATGCGCCTGGCCTGGGCGGCGTACGAATCACTCGGTCGTCAGAAAGACTTCTTGCGTCAGCATGTCGAGTCGGGCTTCAAGACCGTAGATGCCTATAAAAAACAGTTTTCTTTAGGTAATCGTACCTTGCTGGATGTATTGAACACCGAAAACGAGTTGTTTGAGGCACGCCGCTCCTACATTAATGCCGAATACGATCAGTTGCTGGCGGAATATCGCATTATGAATGCTTCCGGACAACTACTGGATGCCTTGCGCTTTACGCGCCCCGAGCAATGGCAAGGCCAGCAATAAATAATAAGGAGAAGAGAGATGAAAATATGGACAGTATTGGCATTTATATTGCCACTGACAGCCTGCAGCCTGACGACTGCACCGGAGCAGGAAACGCTTGCAGCCTATGACCTGAGCGATATGGATAGGGACGGCGTGATCACGGCAAGAGATAATTGCCTGGATTCGGTTGTTAACTCGGCCGTTGACAATGAGGGCTGTGGCGATAAGCAATATGAAGCCCTGCAACAGGATATTATTATCCTGTTCGACCATGATCGCTCGGTAATCAAACGGAAATATCAAAATGAAATTAATAAAATGGCCAGCTTTATGGCGGAAAACCCCGAGCTGAAACTGCTGCTGGAAGGACATGCCAGCCGGGTCGGCACCGAAGAGTACAACCTGGCACTGTCCAAGCGTCGAGCGCAAACAGTGCGTAGCGCCTTGATCAAGACCGGTGTCGATGGCAGTCGACTGGACATTATTGGTTATGGCGAGACCAAGCCGTTGTTAATGGGTGAGGGTGAGCAGGTTGCGGCCGCCAACCGCCGTGTGGTCGGGGCATTAACGGCGATGCGCGACGAGGTTCGCATGCGTTGGAATGTATACAGCGTTGAGAATAGTGCCAATTAATGAAAGGGTGTTTATTCGGCGTGACCGGGCTGGTTATGTTGAGCATGGTGCTTGGCGTAACGGCCCAAACATCGTTGGATGAAGATAAAGAAATGGCCTCGGCGGTACGGCAGTTTTATGGTGAGGCCGCGGAAAGCCGTACTCGACAGTGGCGGCAACTGGTTAGAGACGGGCAAAGCAAAAACTGGAATGAGCGAGAATTATTATCTCGCGTGAATATTTTTTTTAATCGCTTACATTTCCTCGATGATATTAAATTGTGGGGAAAGCAGGATTATTGGGCCACCCCCTTAGAGTTTTTGGGGGCGGGTGGCGGAGATTGCGAAGACTTTAGTGTGGCCAAGTATTTTACGTTACGCGAGCTGGGTATTGCCGATGAAAAGTTGAGGCTGGTCTATGTCAAGGCACTGGAGCTGAATCAATTTCATATGGTGGTGGCCTATTATCCCACGCCGGCGGCCGTCCCTTTTATTCTGGATAATCTGGAAGGCACTATTCGCTTGGCAACAGAGCGCAATGATTTAGCGCCAGTTTACAGTTTTAACGGGCAACACCTGTGGCTGATGCGCGAGCGTGGGCAGGGCGAGCTGGCCGGACAGGCATCCCGTCTGTCTCTTTGGAATGACTTACGCGGCCGGGTTGATGTCAACCGGCTGCAGCGGCCCAAACTGAATTTGGATAAATAACCATGACACTATACCGACAGCTTCTGGTGACCATGCTGTTGCTTTTTGCCATCTTGTTTATTACCGCCTATTCGGTGCAGTTCAGCTCTACAAGAAGCTATTTGGCGCAACAACAGGAAACCACTGTGGTGAATACCGTGACCGCGTTGGGACTGGCACTCACCCCCTATCTGGAGACCAGTGACACCCTGGGCGCCGAGTCTGTCATTAATGCCGTATTTGACGGTGGCTTTTATCGCAAGGTGCAGCTCGATTTATTGGCGGCCAATGCACAGATTACCCGAGAACATCTCGCTGCCCCCCAGGGGGTGCCCGACTGGTTCATCAATTTAGGGTTGTTTCATGGCGCGCGGCACGAGGCCGTGCTGACATCGGGCTGGCTGCAACTCGGCAAACTGTCGGTAGAGGGGCACCCGGGGCAAGCCTATTATCAGCTGTGGCAAGGCATGAGCCAGCTGGCGACCTGGTTTGTGGTGTGTTTCTTTCTGGTATGGGGGCTGTTGATACTGGCCCTGCGTTACTTGCTGAAACCCTTGCATGATATTGAAGAGCAAGCTCGGGAAATCGCGCTGCATCACTTTGGCAAGCCGATAGCGGTCCCCGGTACTCGAGAGTTGAAAGAGGTGGTGCTGGCCATTAACAACATGGCCGGAAAGCTGGAAGCTCAGTTTAAAGAACAAACAGAGGAAGCCGAACGCTTGCGCCACCGGGCATTTTGGGATCCCACCTCCGGGCTGGGTAACCGAGCCTATTTTGTATCACAAAGTCAGTCCTGGATCAGCGATGGCACCGGCGGTGCCGTCATACTGGTGTCGGTTGATATGCTGGAGCGGCTGGATCAGGAAGAAGGTTTTGCCGCCCGGGATCAAATGATTAAAGCCATCGCCACCCATTTGCGGCAGCTTTGCCAGCGCTTCAACGAGTGCGCCTTGTCGCGTCTGTCGGCGCGAGAGTTTGCCCTTCTGGTACCCGAATCGGATGTTGAACGATTGTCGCTGCTGGGCGAGGAAATCAACCGCCTGATTGCCGAACTGGTAGTCGATCCGGCCCACAACAGAAGTATCTCAGTGGTCGGCATGGCCGTGATACAGAGTGGAGACGATACCAGTCAGCTACTGACCCGAGCCGATAATGCATTAAACAAGGCACGCATGAATGAAGCGGGAGCCGTGATTATCGAGCACCGCCAACAGGAGCATCAGCTGGGCCGCATGGCCTGGAAAAAATTGATAGAAACGGCGCTGACCGAGGATCTGTTTGAACTCAGTAGCCAGGCGGTATTTGATTTTAATGGCACACTGCAGCACGAAGAATTATACATTGCCATTCGTACCGATAACGCCAGCTATGGCGCCGGCAGCTTTTTGCCCATGGTGGAGCAATTCAAACTGGGTGAACGGCTGGATTTGCATATTATTGAACGTGCATTAGTACATTTGGCCATGCGACCAGAGTTACGGCTGGCCGTTAACCTGACTCAGTACAGCTGTCGTCAGGCCGGGTTCTGGCATCAGCTTGATCAGTTGCTTGTGCAGCATAGTGAGGTCTGTTCCAGGTTGCTTTTAGAGCTGCCGGAAAGTGCCTTTGCCTGGGATAAAAATGCCCTGCTGGCTCCGCTTGGTGCACTCAGAGTCTCCTGGGGAGTCGATCACTTTGGACGACACTTCGATTTGTTGACCCACTTCGGTGATTTAAGGCCGCATTACGTGAAACTGGATCATGGTTTTACCAGCCAGGTCATGGAAGAGAACTATGATGACGCCTTTCTGGCTGCGGTTTGCCGAACGGCGCACAGCATGGGGGCCTTGACCATAGCGACACGAGTAGAAACCGAGCAACAGCTTGAAGTTCTTAAAGAACTGTACGTGGATGCCTATCAGGGGTTTGTCAGCCCGCCACACAAGTTGGTTTAACCCTTCTATTTTTTAGACAGGATGCAGGGATATTTATCGGCTTGCTGCCTAAATATTGAGCATGATCTGGTGGGGGTTCCCTTCTAGCCTTAAAGGTAATCAAAGGCAGAAAGGATAACGCCATGGAAACCACTCGAATTGATACCGCCCTGCAGGTTGTTAATTTGCAGGGGCGGGCCTTCATTATTGGTCAGGGTGGAGCCGTCACGCCCGTTACCATAGGGCAAGTGCTTGCCCCCGGCACTGTGTTGTTGACCAATAGCAGCACCCATATTGTTTACAGAGATGCACCTTCTAACCAGGCAGTCGCCGCTACCCCCGACAATAACGCGGTGGCGCCGGCGGATATCAGCGATATTCAGGCGGCTATTCTGGCGGGTCTGGATCCCAGTGAGTTATTTGAACCTGCGGCGGCCGGTAACCCAGACTCTGTGGGGACGTTTACCGGCAGTAGTGGTAACGCCGGTTTTGTGTCGGTAGAGCGCGTAGGTAATGCCGTCATCTCCCAAGCGGGATTTGACACGCGTTTTGCTCCCGAGGCGTTTGCTTCGCAGGTGCGTATACTGCCCGAGCGGGATAGTGCTGCCGACGACTCCATTCCCATTATCACAGTAGTGATAGATCCCCCTCCCTCACCACCGGGTGATGGCGGTGGCCCCGGCGATGGTGGTTCAGGCGGTGGCGGTTCTGGTGGCTCCCAGACCGCCTATGTAGAAGAAAGCGCCTTGCCCAACGGTAGCAACCCTGAGAGCAACAACGAATGTGCGACCGGCCACTTCGACATCGATACCGGGGGGGATGCCCTGGCTAAACTCGAGATCAGGCTGGCCAACGGTGAATGGGTCGATGTGACCGGGGGCGGGCAGATAATTGGCCAGTACGGCACTCTGGAAGTGACTCTGGTCGATGGGGTTTACCAGTGGCGCTATGAGTTGAGCGGCGCGACCGATCATCCCGGCATCGATAAAACAGGCGACCAGGATATTCTCAAGGAAAACTTCGAGGTGCGGGCCACCGATGATGACGGTGATCAGGCCAGTGCCGGCCTGACCATAGATGTGCACGATGATGGCCCCATGGCCGAAGACGACAACGTTAGTGTTACCGAGGGCGGGCTGCCCTGTTACAACCTGATGCTGGTGATTGACACCTCGGGCAGCATGAATGGCAACAAGCTTTTGCTGGCCAAGGCGGCGCTGATAAACCTGATCAACAGCTATGAGGGCCTCGCGGCCGAGTTGCGGATCAGCGTGATTGATTTTGGCAGCAACATTAAAGGCCAGTCGATCGATATGACGCCTGCCGAGGCCATAGCCTATATCAATACCCTTGAGGCGGGCGGCTTTACCAACTATGCGGCTCCCTTGAATAAAGCTCAGGACGTCCTGACCGAACAGCTCGATGACAAGCCGGGTGAGATACACAGGGTATATTTTATTTCCGATGGCGAGCCCAACAGGGGAGATGCCCCCGATGGCTGGCAGGGCTTTGTCGATGGGAATAACATCGATGTGGTTGCCGTTGGAGTCGGTGTTGCGGGGTCAAATGCGGAGGCCGAGCTGGATAAAGTCGGCAACAGCGGCGATGACACTCTGTTGATCGCTAACGCCACCGAGCTGGATGCAGCTCTGCAGGGAACCGTACCGACACCGACGGTACTAACAGGGAATGTGCTCGATAATGATGCGATTGGAGCCGATGGCTCCGGCCGTGTGGTGTCCGTAACCTACGGCGAAAATACCTATGATGTACCGGAAAATGGCTCGGTAGACATTCCCACCGACAACGGCATTCTCACCATGCACTCCAACGGTGACTTTACCTACCGCGGTCCGGCAGATGTGAGTGAGGGGGGCCTCACCGAATCCTTTACCTACACCATGACAGACGGTGATGGTGATACCAGCAGCGCCAAGCTGAACATTACCGTCAACGACAGTGGCCAGACACCCCCTCCTGACGGTAATCCGGATGATGATTGCGACCACGATCATGGTCATGATCACGGTAATCACGGTAATCACGATCATCATGTACCTGTTACTTTCTCCATTACTCAGATCAGTCTGCCCCATGTGGCTGCGACCTTTGCGGGACTCTGGGGCCATGCCCTTGCGGCGGCGGACTTGCTGATCGACATGGGGGATACCAATTCTGGCATTAATGTGCTGTTGCAGAACTGCCCGGACGGCGTCGTGCTGACAAGAGAAGACAGGTTTGATGGTGAACACTACCTGGGGGAGCGGCTGACGGCCTCTCTCGGCGACGAGTGGGGGCTTGGCGGTCATTCGCTGTTTTTCACTCTGGATATGAATATCGACGGCAGTTACGAGTTTGATTTGCACAACCTGGATCCGCTGCAGCACTCTGCCTTTCTGGCCGATCAGATACTGGAGTTTACATTCACCGCCAAGGGTTGTGACGGAGAGGCTGTCACTCACCCGTTCAGTATTCACATCGACAGTACTACCCAGCATTTACTTGGCTCGGTTCAGGCTGACATCCTTGATCTGAACGGGGAGGCAGTCAGCAAGCTTCACATTCTGGGGCAGGAAGGAGGTGACACACTGACGGGCGGCAACGACATAGACGTGCTGCAGGGAGGGCTCGGTTCCGATGAGCTGAACGGTCTGCTGGGCAACAATATCCTGAGCGGCGGGGACGGAGTCGATACCTTCATCTTCACCGAGTTCGAGCCCCACTCGGTCAATGTCATTACCGACTTCACCCAGGAGGACAAGCTGGATCTGAGTGCCTTGCTGACGGATGTCGAGACTGACGATCTGTCTGACTGTTTGAGTTTCAAGTCAGATCACGGCGATACCCTGCTGCAGGTATCACCCGAAGCGGGTAGCGAATGGCAGCAAATACGTTTTGAAAACGTCGATCTGCTGGAATTATACGGGGCGGCAAGCAGCACGGAGCTCATCAATGCCATGCTGGTTGAACAGAGCCTGGTGATAGATAGCTGATACAGGGCGGGGCGGCCGCCTTTTCTGGACAGACAAGAGGTAATCATGGCCAAGGTATCCGGGGTTTTGCTGCAAGGCGTCAATTATCATTGGGATGGCAGAGACATTCTGGTTGATGACGGCGTTGGAGTGCCTTGGTCATTAAGTGGTGGCCAACTGGAGCAGATAGAGCTGTTCGATGGCGAGGGGGATCCCATCGCCATCTTTTCTATCGATTTTATGGCACAGCACTGGTCACTGGTCGGCGATAGTCAGCCCGAGAGCATTATCTTGCTGGACGATAGCGGCAGTGAGCTCTCCCTGCATCAGCAAAATGAAGCAAACCCGGCAGCGCCGCAATGGGATCCGGCTTTGCCTCTGATCAGGTTAACGCCGTTGGCGCAGGAAGCAGATACACAAGAAGAGGATACACAAGAAATATCGACGCTGGCCGATATTTTGAATGATGCGGACCGGTTACTGGAGGAGCCGGTTACGACCCCGGTTGACGCAGTTGGCTTCAATAACGAATCAATCGACGATGTGCTCGGCTGGTTAGCCATGTATAGTCATCATGATTAACGCAACAAGCCCAACGCGAGTTGTTTGGGGCGCTTTTTGAACATGAGGCTTTACCTATGCGTACCACAGTACTGAGTACACTTTCCTTACTGCCATTACTCATCAGCACGACCGCACTTGCCATTGCCGTGCCCGACAAACCACACCTGGTGACGCAAGGGCAGGCCGAAATACGAGTCGCCCCCGATATGGCGACGCTGTCGGTGGGAGTAACGGCACTCAAGCCGGACAGCCGCACAGCCAAAGAAGAAGTAGACACCAGGGTGGCGGCCCTGTTCAGTAGTCTTGCCAGCCTGGGGGTGAGCAAAAAAGACATCGACAGTGGCAACATCATTACGCGGCCCGATTATCAATATGGGAAAAATGGTAACCCGCCCAAGCTGCTGGGCTACCAGGCTGAGCGTCAAATCAGTATCCGCCTGTATGATCTTGACCTGCTAAGCCAGGCCCTGAACAAGATATTAGAGCAGGGTGTACAGAATATTCAGCAAGTGAGTTACGGGCGACGCAATGCCGACGAGCTGCGCCAACAGGCGAGGTTGGCAGCGGTAGCCAATGCACGCGAACTGGCCGAAGAGCTCAGCCTGGCAGTCGATCGCAAGCTGGGCGAGGTGTATGCCATCGAATATCAGCCATCCCGGTCAGGTGCTCCGCCTCGTCACTATGGGATGATGAGCAGTAAAATGGGGTCGGAAGAAGCACTGGATGCCAGCTATGTGCAAAATGAAATTGAGTTTAGCGATCAAGTGCAAATTGTATTTAACCTGAATTAGCAGCAGTTGCTACTCATCGTTTAATACCAATCCTATTAAATAATCGTTCTATTCGATTGTCATCTCAACTCCGAACAAAGGGCCCACTCCACCGACACGCTGCAAGCACCTCCCTGTGACGCTCAGCACATGACCTCCCTGTCATGTGATGCTCGGTGGAGCAGCTCCCTTTGTCCTCCTGGATACTGCAGAGTCGCCTGTTGTAGTGGAGGGGAAAACAAGTCCATAACCTGAATAACTTTAGCTTGCCGTCATTAAAAAAAAATTTATAACTTCAAAAAACGTGACTTTGGTAACATAAATTCCCTCAAGCCGATGTTTTTGATACTTTATAGAAAATACTCACGCAGCAGTCACAAAGGACCAGGTAATGGCGAATCACTCTTTAGATAAAGAAAAAATTAAAGTTTTATTGCTCGAAGGTGTACACCCGGGTGCCGTTGAGATGTTCAAAAATGCTGGTTACAGCAATATCGACTACTTGAAGACCTCACTGGCAGAAGACGAATTAAAAGAACGCATCAAAGACGTTCATTTCGTAGGGGTGCGCTCACGCACTCAGCTGACCGAGTCGGTGCTGGATGTTGCCGAAAAGCTGGTGGCCATAGGCTGTTTCTGCATTGGTACCAACCAGGTTGACCTGGAAGCGGCTGAAATGCGCGGTATTCCGGTGTTTAACGCGCCTTTCTCCAATACGCGCAGCGTGGCCGAGCTGGTATTGGGCGAGGCCTTGTTACTGCTGCGTGGCATTCCCGAGCGTAATGCCAAGGCGCACCGAGGTGAGTGGCATAAAACGGCCAACCATGCATTTGAAGCACGTGGCAAGCGATTGGGGATTATCGGTTACGGCCACATTGGCACTCAGCTGAGTATTATTGCCGAAGGCATTGGCATGCAGGTGTTTTATTACGACATCGAGACCAAGCTGTCCCTGGGCAATGCCACCCAGGTGTTTAGCCTGGAGGAGTTGCTGGCTCAGTCGGACGTGGTCTCTTTGCACGTGCCAGAAACCCCTCAAACCCAAAACATGTTTGGCACCAAAGAAATAGCCATGATGAAGCCCGGCTCTATCCTGATCAACGCATCCCGCGGTACCGTGGTGGATATCGATGCCCTGGCATCTGCCTTGTCCAGCAAGCACCTGGCCGGCGCAGCCATTGATGTGTTCCCCGTTGAACCCAAGTCTAATGATGAAGAGTTCGTATCGCCGTTGCGTGAGTTCGACAACGTGATCCTGACTCCGCATATTGGTGGTTCCACCCAGGAAGCACAGGAAAATATCGGCTATGAAGTGTCTGGCAAGCTGATTAAATATTCCGACAACGGCTCTACGCTGTCTGCGGTCAACTTCCCTGAAGTGTCTTTGCCTGAGCATCCGGATACCAGCCGCTTGCTGCACATTCACCACAACAAGCCGGGTATTTTGAGCCAAATCGTGCAGGCATTTTCTGCCGACGACATCAACATTGCCTCTCAGTACCTGCAAACCACACCTAAAATCGGCTATGTGGTCATCGAAGTGGAAACCGAGCAAAGCGAAACTGCCCTGGCCAAATTGAAGAGCATTGAAGGCACCATCCGTGCCCGTATCGTGCATTAATACCGGCAAGCAGATAAGTGACTAAAAAGGGGCCTTGGGGCCCCTTTTGTTGTTTGAAAGATATTTAATGAAAAAAGGGAGACCGGGCCTAGAAGGTCTGCGGGTGAATATCCAGCTCGTCAACAAAGCGCTCTACGCTTCTTTCGGCCTGTTTTACCGCATCAAAGCTGGCAATGTGGCACACGGCATCGCCTTCGTTGACCAAGGGCATGGTCAGGCAGCCAATGACGATGCCACTTCTGGCGGCTATCACTTCACAGGTTTCCGCACCCAGGGGGGCGGAAATGAAGCCCAGGTTCTGGCCCTTGCTTACCCGGTCACCCAATCTGGCCTTCAGGTGCAATAAACCATCCTGCTCGGCCCGGATCCAGTTGCTGGACTTGGCAATCATGGGGCTCATTTTAACTTTATTAGTGGCGGTCGGCTTGAGCATCCCCAGGGTACGCATCACATTCAGTATGCCGCGGGTGCCGGCCTTGATGGCCACCGGATCGAAGCGCAGTGCTTCTCCGGCTTCATATAAAATGACCGGAATATCCCGACTTTCTGCTACCGAACGCAAGGAGCCATCGCGAATACTGGCGTCCAGGATGACCGGAGCCCCAAAACTTTCCGCCATCTTGCTGGTGGTATCACAGTCCAGCTTGGCGCGAATTTGTGGCAGGTTGGAACGGTGAATGGCACCCGTGTGCAAGTCGATAATATGAGTGCACTCGCTGACGATATTATCGACAAAAAAGTGCGCCGCACGCGAGCCAAGAGAGCCTTTCACCGACCCCGGAAAACACCGGTTCAAGTCGCGTCTGTCCGGTAAATAACGTGACTTGTGAATAAAGCCGAATACATTGACCACGGGGACGGCAATCAGGGTACCTTTCAAGCGGGCCGGATTGATACGGGCCAACACCTGGTTGACTATTTCAATACCATTAAGCTCATCACCGTGAATGGCGGCACAAATCAATAATACCGGGCCGGGGTGTTTGCCATGTATCACTTCCAGCGGCATGGTCAGCGGCGACTGGGTATACAACTGAGCCAGCGCCAATTGCAGCACCCGGCGCTGTCCGGGATCGACCTGATGGCCGGCAAGTTGAAAAGGAGTCACCATTAGCCACGCTCTCGGGTTTTGAGTTTTTTATGATGATTGTTTTCTATGTACTGGATCATTAAATCGGCCACGTCTTTCCCGGTCGCGACTTCAATGCCCTGCAAGCCGGGAGAAGAGTTAACCTCCATTACCAAGGGGCCCCGTTTGGATCGCAGTAGATCCACGCCCGCCACATTCAGGCCCATGGCTCTGGCTGAAGCAATGGCGGTTTTACGCTCTTCCGGACTGATGCGAATGAGTTGAGCGGCTCCCCCGCGGTGCAGGTTGGAGCGAAACTCGCCTTCTTTTGCCTGACGCTTCATGGCGGCAATTACTTTATCGCCCAGTACAAAGCAGCGAATATCGGCCCCACCGGCCTCTTCAATAAACTCCTGCACCATGATGTTGGCTTTCAACCCCATAAAGGCTTCCAGTACGCTTTCGGCCGCTTTGCGCGTCTCCGCCAGGACCACCCCTATGCCCTGAGTTCCTTCCAGCAACTTGATCACCAGCGGCGCGCCACCGACCATATCAATCAGGTCGGGTACATCGTCGGGTTTACAGGCAAAGCCCGTCACCGGCATGCCGACCCCCTGGCCAGACAACAACTGCAACGAGCGCAGCTTGTCGCGAGAGCGGCTGATGGCGGCGGAATGGTTCAACGAATAACAATTCATCATTTCAAACTGGCGCAGCACGGCGGTACCGTAAAAGGTCACGCTGGCACCAATGCGCGGAATAATGGCATCAAACTGCTCCAGCTCAACACCGTGGTAATGAATAGAGGGCTTGTTGTCATTAATGTTCATGTAGCACTTTAACGCATCTATGATGCGCACTTCGTGGCCGCGAGCCTCGGCGGCTTCGCGTAAGCGACGGGTGGAATACAGGGAGGCATTACGAGAAAGAATGGCAATTTTCATAAGTGTGGTAGAGCTCTCTATTCTTGGTGGTTTATATAGCTGGTACTTGGGGGCACTATCTACGCTATCCTGAGAACAAGCGCCAACAAGAAAAATGCCACCCGAGGGTTAAAAAATTGAATCTATCTTTAACTTAGCAGTATCCGCTTGTTTTTACGTCAATAAGGTCGATTATTGTGTAGTTTTACCGGGGGCTTTCTTTGTTGCCCGGTCTGTGACTAAATAAGAGGGGTCATGCTGTGCTGGTTGTGTTTTTCACCAGCCATTTCCATCGTTAAGGGGGAAAGGATGTCTACTCGCGTTAATGCGTCTTATACCGAGACCCTCACACTGGGTCAGAAGTCATATCTATATTACAGCCTGCAAAAGCTGTCTCAGAGCAAAGAGCTTGCTCGTCTACCTAAATCCTTGAAAGTACTTACCGAAAACCTGCTGCGCAACCTCGATGGCGATACCGTCAGCGAAGAGGATATTGCGGCCATGGCTGCCTGGTTAAAACAGGGCGAGTCTAGCCGGGAGATTGCCTTTCGCCCGGTAAGAGTGCTGATGCAGGACTTTACCGGCGTGCCGGCGGTGGTCGATTTGGCGGCCATGCGCGATGCGGTGCAGCGCCTCGGCGGCAAAGCCGAACAGGTTAACCCTTTGTCGGCGGTCGACCTGGTCATCGACCACTCGGTCATGGTGGATGCCTTTGCCAACGAGCAGGCTTTTGCCACCAACGTCGACATGGAAATGGCCCGCAACGGTGAACGTTATGCCTTCTTGCGCTGGGGTCAGAAAACCTTCGATAACTTTCGAGTGGTCCCGCCAGGTACCGGTATCTGTCACCAGGTGAACCTGGAATATCTGGGGCAAACCGTGTGGCAGCAAGAGCAGGGTAATGACACCGTTATTTGTCCGGATACCCTGGTCGGCACCGACTCACATACCACCATGATTAATGCCCTGGGCATTCTTGGCTGGGGGGTAGGGGGTATTGAAGCAGAAGCGGCCATGCTGGGCCAGCCGGTCTCCATGCTGATCCCGGAAGTCGTTGGCTTCAAGCTGACGGGCAAGTTGCGTGAGGGCATTACCGCGACGGATCTGGTGTTAACCGTGGTGCAAATGCTGCGTAACAAAGGCGTAGTCGGCAAGTTTGTTGAATTTTACGGTGATGGCCTGGCCACGCTGCCGCTGGCAGACAGAGCCACCATTGCCAACATGGCACCAGAATACGGTGCTACCTGTGGTTTCTTCCCGGTAGATGAAGAAACCGTGCGCTACCTCACCCTGACCGGGCGTAGTGCAGAGCAGGTTGAACTGGTTGAAGCCTACAGCAAGGCGCAGGGGTTGTGGCGTAATGCGGGTGACGAGCCGGTATTTACCGATACCCTGGGCCTGGATATGAGCGAAGTAGAAGCCTGTCTGGCTGGCCCCAAGCGTCCGCAAGACAGGGTCACGCTGTCTAATGTGCCGCAAGCTTTTAGTTTAAGCCGCGAGCTGGTGGTCGAGAAAAAGCAAGAGCAGCGCCTGGAAAACGAAGGCGGTCAAACGGCGGTGGCCCTCAATCAATCGCTGGAAGGGACCGAGTTTTCACTCAATGGTAATAAGCATAAATTAGCTGACGGGGCCGTGGTCATTGCGGCCATCACCTCCTGTACCAACACCTCTAACCCGAGTGTGTTAATGGCGGCAGGGCTGCTGGCCAAGGCCGCGGTTGAAAAAGGGTTAACCCGGGCGCCCTGGGTGAAAAGTTCCCTGGCTCCGGGCTCCAAGGTGGTCACCGATTACCTGATTAAAGCCGGATTAATGCCCTATCTGGAAGAGTTGGGCTTTTATCTGGTGGGATATGGCTGTACGACCTGTATTGGTAATTCGGGCCCCTTGCCCGAGCCCATCGAAGCAGCCATTAAAAAGAAAGACATGACGGTGGCCGCCGTACTGTCGGGTAACCGTAACTTTGAAGGACGAATTCATCCACTGGTGAAATCCAACTGGTTGGCGTCCCCACCTCTGGTGGTTGCCTATGCGCTGGCCGGCAGCATGCATATGGATTTGACCCAAGATGCGCTGGGTACCGACAAAGACGGCAAGCCGGTGTATCTGAAAGATATCTGGCCATCACAGCAGACCATCGCCGAGGCGGTAGAGCTGGTGAAAACCGAGATGTTTCACAAGGAATATGCGGCCGTATTTGATGGTGATGAGCATTGGCGCGCCATTGATGTTGAAAACACCAGCACCTTTAACTGGCAGTCCGACTCCAGTTATATTCAGCATCCGCCGTTTTTCCAGACCATGGGTAAAACACCCGAGCCGGTGGTGGATATCAAAGCGGCAAGGTTGCTGGCCATACTGGGCGATTCTGTGACCACCGACCATATTTCGCCTGCCGGTAGCATTAGTGCCGACAGCCCGGCAGGGCACTATCTGGAATCACTGGGAGTGGATCGCAAGGACTTTAACTCTTACGGCTCGCGCCGTGGTAACCATGAAGTGATGATGCGCGGCACCTTTGCCAACATTCGTATTCGTAACCGCATGCTGGAAGACGTAGAGGGCGGACAAACGCGCCACTATCCGAGCGGTGAGCAGTTATCGATTTACGATGCGGCCATGCGTTATCAAGAAGAGAAGGTGCCGCTGGTGGTGGTCGCCGGCAAGGAGTACGGCACCGGCTCCAGCCGTGACTGGGCGGCCAAGGGCACCTTGCTATTGGGGGTGCGCGCGGTTATTGCCGAATCCTATGAACGTATTCACCGCTCCAACCTGATTGGCATGGGCGTGGTGCCGCTGGAGTTCATCAGCGACAGCGCCGAGAGCCTGGGGCTGAAAGGAGACGAGCTGATCAGCATCAAGGGGCTGAACGACTTGAGCCCAGGCAAAGAATTGCTGGTGGTCATTGAAGGAGCTGACGGTAGCAAGCAAGAGGTCAAGGTACGCTGTCGTATCGATACCGGTAATGAGCTAACTTACTACCAGCACGGCGGCATCCTGCATTATGTGATCCGACATATGCTGGAATAAACACAGCCATAAATCGTCAGCCGAAAGCTGACAGTTAACTAATAAATACCGAGCCCGTGGCTCGGTATTTTACTTTCTGCGCTTGGCTCTTCGCTATCAACTGTCATTCTGATGAAAAATCAGGATCTAAACTTGAGCTTGGTATTTTTCCGGCCTGTTTCTTAATCACGAGTCGTTAAGGGGAGGAATACAGGGCTTTATTCCACCAGCGCCAATACTCGTAAAGGGCTGCCGGATCCTTCTTTTATTTTTAGGGGGGCCGCCACAATAATGGCTCCCTGAGGGGGCAGTTTGTCCAGATTCTTCAGACATTGCAAACCGTATTTGTTTGCTCCATGCATCAGCGTGTGGCAGGGGTATGGCAACGGCCAGGAATAGGATTGCCCGGCATCGGTATTGATGCTCTCTACACCAAAACCACGGATGTCCCGTTCTTTTATAAGCCACTCAACGGCTTCTTGGCTGGGGCCAGGCGTATGGGCTCCGTCTTCCCGCATATTTACAAAGGCGGTCGGGTTGGTGATTCGTTTGCTCCAATCGGTACGTAGCAGCAGCCAGGAGCCTGCAGGGATCCGGCCGTGTTTTTCTTCCCAAGTCAGAAGAAAATCCACAGTGAGCAGCCAGTCATCATTGTTGGCTACCTCCAGGCTTGCATCAACAACGCAGGCTGGGCCAATAAATTGCTTGCTATCAATTGTATCAACCGTGTTATCCGGGTAGTCCTTGCCGCTTAGCCAGTGTGCTGGGGCGTCGAAATGTGTTCCGGTATGTTCACCACATGAAAAATTGTTCCAGTACCAACCCGGACCGGCATCATCGTACTTCGAAATGCGTTCTTGCTTGAAAGACCAGACTTGAGCAAATTGTGGCGGCAATACCAGAGAAGGAAATTCGGAGGAAAGAGTGTGTGTTAAATCTATTATTTGTATGTCATTACTCGCGATATTCTCAGCCAGTTGTTCGAGCGTTGATGCCATGTGTATCTCCTTTACAGTGCCATGGTGAGGTAATGATGTTGCCAGCATCTTTGAGTGTGTCTTGAGTGGCTCCATCTTATTAAGGGGCTACTTTAAAATATTGCCACATCTTAATTTTTAGCTCGGCTGCTCCAGACAAGCTATCCATAATACGCATCTCAGTATCCGTTAACCGAATAAATATAATTTGGTTGTAATCCTCCTACTACATTAAAAATAATTAAGAAATACTATCAAGCCACGGGTTGAAGGCTAACCGCTTTTATCATCAACGTTTTCCCTTGAAACTTTCGGAAGGCAACTCTCCGAAGCGCTGCTGATACTCCTTGGCAAAGCGCCCCAGCTGGCTGAAACCACAATCCATGGCGATGCTGGAAACGCTTTCATTGGCAGCAGGCTGTTGCAAACGCTCTCTTACCTGCTGAAAACGCAGGTTGCGGAAATAGGCCATGGGTGAGCAGTCGTAGAAGGTGCGGAAATCCCGGTAGAGTTTTTCTCGACTAATGCCGGCCGCTTTTTCGAAGTCACTGACCGACAGGGGCTGATCTAGATGAGCCTTCATCATCGACTCTAGTTCGGACAAGTAAGCAGGGCGATTTAACTGGCGATTTTGCAGCTCTTGGGAGTAGTTATGGGGTTGGGCGTAGAGCAGCCCACTGATCAAGGTATCCTGAAAAGAGGACCATACATCGGGGAAATCGAATAAGCTGCTTTGATTTTTCAGCATTTTCTGCAAGGTTGCCACCGTATTCCACCAATCATCCATGCCGTTATGCAACTGTATACCGGGTTCAAAGATGATCGGGGAAGAGATATCCCTATGCAACAGAGTGGCCAGCTTTTGCTCCACTGCCGTCCTGGAAATCCGTACCAGCTGTTTCCGGCAGTCTGCGCTCAGCGTCAGGCTAAAGGGATTGCCGGGAGAGACGATTAAGCCCGACTGGCTGTTGGATTCGATTCTATCTTTTTTACTTTCGATATATTGGGTGCCTGTAAAAGGCAGGCTGATGCTGTAGCTGTGTAATAAATCCTGAGTCTGGACTTGAGCCGAAGTGGAATATTCGATGACGCCAAAGGATATTTGTCCTAATGAAGCTCCCTGATGGCGAAACAGCAGCTCTTGTGGCCGGGTGATTTCGAGATTATGGGGGCCACAGATCCTGCCCATCCAGTCGCGGGCCGAATCAATACTACTCAACTCAACAGCCAGAAACTGCCTCTGTATCTTGTTATGGTGCTGGTTCATCTGCTTCCTCTTGACAATACCCATAACCTAGTTCGTATCCGATAGTGGCATTGACTGAGTAGGTTTTCAGGATTTATGTAACATTTATATTACGTAAAATCATGTGTGGTTCAAGGTGGTATGTCAATCGTCATGATGGAAGAGTCAGTGCTTGGACTGGGCAACTCGAACCATAATGTTAATGAAAGGTACCATCTGGTGACTTAGGTATTGCCATAAAGTGTATATTGTTAACGCATGAACTGCATATCGCCCCTTCTGTCCGGCCGTTAGTATTGAAGTCATACCAATCAGGTTCAAAAGGAGAGAACCCCATGACTACCCACAGAAGCGTTGCCCAGTGGCAGGATTTCATTCAGGGCTGTCTCGATTTCAAGCCAGAACAGGGCGTTTATCGAATCGCACGAGAAATGTTCACCGACCAGGCGCTGTTTGATCTTGAAATGGAACTGATTTTCGAGAAGCAGTGGATTTTTGCCTGTCATGAAAGCCAGATAGCCAATCCTAACGATTTTATTACCATGCAGGCCGGTCGTCAGCCGATGATCATTACTCGCGACGGCAAGGGTGAGTTGCACGCCTTGGCCAATACCTGCCAGCACAGAGGCGCGACCCTGACCCGAGTATGCAAGGGCAATCAGTCTACCTTTACTTGCCCGTTCCACGCATGGTGTTACAAGTCGGACGGCCGGTTGGTAAAAGTCAAGGCGCCGAGCGAATATCCTGCCGACTTTGACAAGTCCAGCCGAGGCTTGCGGAAGGCGCGTATTGCCAGTTACAAGGGGTTTGTATTTATCAGCCTGGACCTCGAGTCCGATCTGAGCCTGGAAGACTTCCTCGGTGATACTCGACTGTTTTTCGACATGATGGTTGAACAGTCGGTTGATGGTGAACTGGAAGTGTTGCCGGGGCAGTCTAATTACACCTTTAACGGGAACTGGAAGCTGCAGAATGAAAACGGCCTGGATGGTTATCATGTTAGTACTGTGCACTACAACTATGTGAGCACGGTACAGCACCGCCGGGAGTTGGAGGCTAGCAAAAACGGTGCCAGTGGAGACACTCTGGATTACAGCAAGCTAGGCGCCGGAGACAAGGATACGGATGATGGCTGGTTTTCTTTCCATCATGGTCACAGTCTGTTGTTCAGTGATATGCCAAACCCAAAGGTCCGGCCGGGTTATGAGAGCGTCATGCCTCGCCTGCTGGAGTCCCATGAAGAAGAGCGGGCAAAGTGGACTATGCACCGGTTGCGTAACCTGAATATCTACCCCAGCCTGTTTTTTATGGATCAAATCAGTTCCCAGCTGCGCATCATTCGTCCGGTCGCCTGGAATAAAACAGAAGTGATCAGTCTATGTCTTGGGGTGAAAGGCGAGTCGGCTGCCGATAGGGAAAACCGAATCCGTCAATTCGAAGACTTTTTCAACGTTTCCGGCATGGGAACCCCTGACGACCTGGTGGAGTTCAAGGAGTCTCAGCGTGGTTTTGAAGCCCGAATCTCTCCCTGGAGCGATATCTCCCGTGGTCATGAAACATGGCAATACGGAGAAACCCCCAACAGCAAGGTACTGGGCATTTCGCCGGTGATTACCGGAGTCGAGTTTACTCAGGAAGGGCTTTACGTGAACCAACACGGTGCCTGGCAGGAAATGATGCTGAAAGGACTTGAGAAGAAATTACAGCAGTCTGAAGAGGTGTAAATCATGGAATACCAACACTCACTCGAACAGTTTTTTTATCAGCTTTCGGCACTGTGCGATGATCAGGATTGGGACAACTATCTGGAGCAGTTTGCTCCCGATGCTGAGTTTCATATCCCCCAATGGGAAACGGAGCATAAGCATACCAGCGATCCCAAGCGAGAAATGTCCCTGATGTATTATGCGGACAGGGGGGGAATTGAAGATCGCATATTCCGCCTTCGCACTGGTAAGTCGGCGGCATCAACCCCCATGCCGAGAACTCTGCACCTTATTAATAATGTGCGTTATCAGCAAGAAGATAATGGTCTTTTTTCTGCCCGTGTAAACTGGGTTACCCATTATTATCGATTTGGTGAGAGTTTACATTTTTTCGGCACAGCTAATTATCGACTGCGTCGTGAAAATGACAGTTGGAAAATCACCTACAAACAGACAATCTTACTTAACGATAAAATAGACTCAGTTCTCGATTTTTATCACGTTTAAATAGATAGGGGTAATTATGTCTCATACCGCAGCTATCGTTTTTCGTGATGGAAATACTCGATTTATCGAGGTTAAGGAAAACGAGTTATTGATGGATGCCTCTTTACGTCAAGGGGTTAATTTACCGGTTGATTGTCGTGAAGGCGTATGTGCCACCTGCCGAGGGCAGTGTGAATCCGGAGAGATTGAGCTGGATTATGTGGACGAAGAAGCACTGACCGAAAAAGAAATTGAAGCCGGACATATATTGGCATGTCAGACTCGACTCAAGTCGTCCGGTTCTTTTTATTTCGATGTGGACTCTACCCTCTGCAGTGTGTCCAGTGAACGATTCAAGGGGTCAGTGAGAGTCTTTAATCAAGTGTCGGATGCTGCTGCCCTGATTGAAATACAACTCGAAGACGAAGGCGGCCGGTTGCGTTACTTGCCCGGACAATATGCCCGCCTTCAGATTCCGGGTACGGATCAATGGCGTGCCTATTCCTTTGCCAATTACTCGGCAGCAGAGGGCTATGTCAGATTTTTAATCAGGCTACTGCCCAGCGGTGTGATGAGTGATTATCTACGCTATCGGTGCCGGGTAGGGGATGAAATAACCTTCGAGGCACCCATGGGAGCTTTTTACCTGCGTGAAGTAGAAAGGCCCCTATTGATGGTAGCTGGTGGTACAGGACTGTCGGCTTTTCTGGGTATGCTGGAAGATTTGGTTGCAAGGGGTAATTGTACCCAAGCTATCCGCTTATGCTACGGCGTGACTCAGGATATGGATTTGAGCGAGTTGGACCGCCTGGATTCATTTAAAGAGCAATTGGCCGATTTTGATTATGACGTCATCGTCATGAAGCCGTCGGAGCATTGGCAGGGCAAACAAGGTGTGGTTTGCGATCTATTTGATAAGGAGTATCTGCAGCAGCCATTTGATGCCTATTTATGTGGTCCGCCTCCAATGATAGATGCAACCCAAACCTGGCTGGAAGTCAATCAGGTAGCCGACTATAAGTTGTACTTTGAAAAATTTGTTTCCAGTTGAGGTCAAATAACTGTTCAGGATAAGTGGTCTCGCATAACTAATGAGAAATTTAATTCTCATATGGCTTAATAAATTTGGCCAAAGTTAGCCATGGAGCCATATAAGATATGCGAGTTATTTAATCCTGAATAATTTTCAAGTCAGGAGCTGAGGCTTACCATCGGCTCCTGATTTTTTTCTGAGCAACAACGTGGACAAGCTGGGCAAGACGGCATTCTACTACGTTGCCAGCTGAATCATCGAGTCATCAAGGTTCTGTTCTGAGGTATTGCCATTTGAACTTATATTGAGAAAAGTAACATCATGTTTATTGAAAATATTGCCTCTGCTACTGAATGTTACTTGCTATAACAACAATTAAACTTGATGTGGGTTGATATAAAACAATGCAGTTGAAGATGAATTGCCAAAACAACAATGGAGTTGAACATGACCACATTTAAACGTCTGCTGATAGCAGCCACCGCAACCTCCCTGGCCCTATCTTCACTCACCGTGCAGGCCAGAGATTTTCGTTTGGGACTGATCACCCCACCATCTCATATCTGGACACAGGCCGCCAACGACTTTGCTCAGGAATTGAAAGAAAAATCCGCTGGTCAACATACGGTATCCGTCTTTCCGGCCCAGCAGTTGGGTAATGAGGCACAAATGGTGCAGCAGTTGCAGACGGGGGCTCTGGATATGGCCTTTTTGACTATTGCCGAAATATCCAACCGAGTGCCGGATTTTGGTGCCCTCTATGCCCCTTATCTGGTGGATAACATCGACCATGCTGCGGCGCTATTGCGATCCGACGCGGCTATTGGACTGCTGGATCAGCTACCGGCCGGGGTTGGTATGGTCGGTGTCGGCTACGGTATGGGGGGCATGCGGCAGATGTTGAGCCGTGAAGAGGTGTCTAGTCCGGAAGCCTTGCAAGGCAAGAAGCTGCGCATCACGCCATTCGATCCGCTCCGCGACTTTTATAATGCACTAGGCTCGGCTCCAACCCCGCTACCGCTGCCAGGGGTCTACGATGCCCTGGCCAATGGCCAGGTCGACGCCATCGACATGGACTTTGACTCCATTTTGATTTTCAAATTTTATGAACGGGCTAACAACCTGCTTATCTCCAATCACATGATGTTCCCCATGGTCGGTGTAGTATCAGGCCGGGTATGGCGTGAGCTGAGCGATGATGACAAAACCCTGGTGCGGACCTTGATGAAGTCTCACCTGGATTCGGTTATCGACAGATTTCAACAGCAGGAAAAAAGCCAGGAGCAGGAGCTGCGTGAGCTGGATATCCAGATTACCGAGGCTGACCGTAGCACCTTTTCCGATGCGATCAATAGCTGGGAAGCCATCTGGTCCCGCAAAGCCAACTCACTGGATGCTTTACGTCAGGCAGCGGCCGACGTCAAAGGCAGCTGATCACGACTCAATGAGGGGAGGGCCCCGATACCTCAGGTATCGGGGCTGGAGGGGGTTTGATGTTTAAGCGTTTATCGAATGCAATTGCCGCAGCGGAGATGTTTGCCGCGGCCGTGTTTGCCGCGGCCGTGACCCTGCTGGTATTGCTGAATATAGTCAGTCGAGCCATGGGACAGGCGATTTACTGGGTGGATGAACTGGCCATCTACAGCATGGTCTGGATGACCTTTTTAGCTACCTCCGCCATGCTGAAAAAACGACAGGGCGTATCCGTCACTATATTGACCGACTGTTTGCCGACTAAAGTCCGACACTGGTTGACAGTGTTCAGTGACCTGATGATTCTGGCGTTTGCACTGTTCTTGTTTATCCTTTGCTGGCGCTGGTACAACCCAGTGAGCTTATGGCAGGCCGGTTTCGATATTCAGGCCTTCCAGGCCGACACCTTCAATTTTATGTACTCCGAGAATGCCAGCACCATAGCCATCAAAAAATTCTGGGTATGGCTGGTGTTGCCGGTGTTCGCTTTGTCTCTGGCGATGCACGCCCTGATTAACCTGTATGACAGTATTCGGATAGCCGGATCCGCGGCGGGAGAGCCGGTATGACCTTGATCGTTTTTTTGTTGTTGCTGTTTACCGCGGTGCCGATAGCGCTGGTGCTCGCGTTGACTGCCATGTGGTATATCGGCTCCTCGGGGAATACCGTATTATTCGAGTCTTATCCTCAGCAACTGTTCGGCGCCATCGAAAGCTATGGTCTGCTGGCCATTCCGTTGTTTATGCTAACCGGTGAGTTGATGAATGAAGGGGGGTTGACCAAGCGGCTGATAGATTTGGCGCGGATCCTAGTGGGTGGTTTTCGTGGCGGCTTGGCCTACATTAACTTGGTGGCCAATATGATGATGGCTGCCATTATGGGGTCGGCTGCTTCACAAATAGCCATCATGTCTCGGGCCATGGTGCCGGCGATGGAGAAAGAGGGCTACGATAAACCCTACTCGGCGGCCATTACCGCCGCGGGGGGACTGCTGTCACCCATTATCCCGCCGTCCATGCTGTTTGTGTTGTTTGGTGTACTGGCCCAGGTGCCGATCGCGGAAATGTTCATCGCCGGTATTATTCCGGGTCTCATCATGTCCCTGTTGTTTTTTGTTACCATCAGCCTGATGGGAATTGTGCATCAGTACCCGAAAGGGGAGTGGCCGACTCGGGAACAAGCCTGGCGTTTCTTGCTGATGGGCATTCCTGCCGGTTTTATTCCTCTGGTGATCATCGGTGGTATCCTCACGGGGCTGGCGACACCGACGGAGTCGGCGGCCATGGCCTCGCTGGGCGCTTTGTTGATCGGTAAGTATGTGTATAAGGATCTGCAGTTTTCCCACCTGTTTGGCATCCTCAAGCGTACCGCTATCAACTCCGGCATGGTGATCATGCTGATCGCGGCGGCGGGAGTGTTCGGCTGGGTGATTGTCTTTGAGCAGCTTCCCCAGAATGCTGCTGCCTGGATTGCGGAACAGACCTCGGATCCCTTTGTATTCCTGCTGATGGTGATCGGTATCCTGCTGTTGGTGGGCATGGTGATCGATGGCATAGCTGCATTGATCCTGGTGGTGCCGATCCTGTTACCCATCGCCCAGTTACAGTTCGGGATCAGCCCATTCCAGTTCGGTGTCGTGGTATGCCTGACACTGGTGATGGGACTGCTGACCCCTCCGGTCGGGGCTGGGCTATTTATTGCTTCGTCCATGACCGGAGCCTCACCCATGCGTATCTTCCGTTCTCTGCTGCCCTTCCTGGTCGCGACCTTGATTACCCTGGTACTGCTCAGCTGGCAAGGTGGGCTGGTAACCATGCTGCTCTAGGCAATGCGTTCTGCACCTCCGGTCGGCGGGAGAAACAAGGTCGCCGACCGGGCTTGATACAAGTATGTAAAATTTATGTTTTATTTTACACGCAAATACTTTAAGTATGAAATATATTGGTATAAAGTAAATTTACTTAAGGGCTTCTACGGCGGATACCGACATTCGTCGTGTCGTGGAGAAGAGCGACAGGCATCCCATATCTCGAAGGTAAATGGTAGCAGTATGAAAGACGAAATCGCACTAAAGGCTTGGTTCAGAATGCTGTCCAACACGGCACTGATTGAACAGGAGCTGCGCACCCTGTTTATACAGAAATTCAATGTCACCTTGCCGCAGTTCGATTTGATGGCGGCATTACATCATGCAGGAGGGAGGGAAAAAATGTCCGCCTTATCACAGCGGATGAAAGTATCGAACGGCAACATTACCGGTGTGGTGGATCGTCTGGAGCGTGACGGCCTGGTGGCGCGGGAGTCTCTGGCAGAAGATCGAAGAGTCAAATTGATCAGCCTCACAGAGCGGGGGGGCGAAACATTCTCACATATGGCCCAGGTGCATAAAAACTGGATATCTGGGGTATTGGAAGAGATGAGTGAGGACGATCTGGATATATTGCACCTGCAACTATTTAAAATGAGCAAAATTCTGAAAGAGAGAGCGAAATAGATGAGTTGTTCAATTAATTGGGAGAGGGGGATGGCTTTTAATAAAAAAGAGGTAATAAGATTCAGGCACTGTGATCCAGCCGGTATTGTATTTTATCCAAGGTATTTGGAAATTATTAATGACTTGGTTGAAGATTGGTTTGAGGTTATGGGCTATCCCTTTAAAGAAATGGATGCTTGCCTTGGTGCCGGGGTGCCAACCGTGAATCTTAATATCAAGTTTATGCAGCCTTGCAGGCAAGGTGACACACTATTTCTGGAGCTTGTCTGTGCCAGAATCGGTGATAGCTCTTTTGATATTAAAGTGACAGGTCAACGACTGGAACAACCAGTACTGGAAGCCTATGTCACCCTTTGCTTTACCACCATCGGCAAGCAGATCAGTAAGTTGTCGATTCCGGAAGAAGTGAGAAGGAAAATGCTGGAGTACAGGCCGGTTCAGGAAACTGCCAGTCTCTAGGTAACGGGAGCTCCTGGGAGTAGGGAGAAATTGAGTAATTACGCATAACTTATGGGGAAGATTGTGCTCGGGAATTTATAATTTTTAGCCTGGGCTTGATGTAAACCAATATGACCATGCTGAATTTTTATTTGATTAACCGGAAATGATGGAATAAACAAATAATTGGAAGGATTCATTAATGGATAAGGTAATTGATACTCCAAATGTTATTTCTTTTAGTCGCTACTACCATTTTCTACTGACTGGTTGTGGTCTGCTAGCTGCTACCATGTTTGCCGGTATGGCAGTACTGGTATGCAGTGACATTGTATTACGTAACCTGACTGATATTTCATTAGCCTGGACCACGGAGGCATCAGAATACCTGCTGATGTCGGCGACCATGCTGGCAGCCCCGTGGCTGCTGTATTGCGGCGATCATATCCGTATAGATATCAGCTTACGTTTGATGTCGGCGCGTTGGCGTGCATTGTGCGAACGAGGGAGCTGTTTATTAGGCGCTTTCATCTGTGCCGTTTTTACCTGGTATAGCCTGGTGGTGACGCTGGACAGTGCCGAGCAGGGGGGCCTGGTATTCAAAGTGCTGGTCTTTCCTGAATGGTGGTTGAACCTGCCGATGATCTTCTGCTTTACCTTGCTGACGCTGGAGTTTATGCGGCGGTTACTGAAACAGCATGACACCGAGCTGGAGGGGCTGTAATGGAATGGTATATGGCATTGTTTATCATGCTGGGATCTCTGTTTGGCTTGATGCTGATTGGGTTTCCGGTTGCGTTCAGTTTCCTCAGTGTCAATTTGCTGGGAGCCTGGTTATTTATGGGAGGTGAAGCCGGTATCGGGCAGTTGGTCCGTAACTCGGTCGGCTCGGTGACCAGCTTTTCCCTGACCCCTATCCCCCTGTTTGTGATGATGGGGGAACTGCTGTTCCATACCGGACTGGCGTTTCGTGCCATTTCCAGTATCGAACGTGTGATCGCCCGAGTCCCCGGCCAGCTATCGATTGTGTCTGTTCTTGGCGGCACCGCCTTTGCGACCTTGTCCGGCTCGACCATAGCCAACACGGCGATGATGGGCAGTGCGCTGTTGCCGGAGATGCTCAAACGCGGCTATCACCCCACCGTAGCAATGGGCCCCATCATGGCAGTGGGCGGTATTGCAATGCTTATCCCACCTTCTGCGTTGGCGGTGATGTTGGGCAGTCTGGCCGGCGTGTCCATCACTGGGCTGCTGGTCGGGGGGATAGTCCCAGGTTTGTTGATGGCCATTGGCTTTCTCGGCTATGTGATTATTCGTTCTTACATGGACAAGAGCAATGAAAGCGAGCATCAGGAGGAAGAAGAACAGTTGACTCGCCGGCAGCGTTGGTGGCCTTTCTTCCGGGATGTGGTGCCTTTATTGGGTATTTTCGTGGCGGTGGTTGGCAGCATGCTGGCTGGCTGGGCTTCACCTACAGAGTCGGCGGCGATAGGTGCCCTGGCCGCAGTGCTGGCTACTCTCGCGTATGGTGTACTTACCCTAAAGAACCTGGTTCGCTCCCTGCTTGAGACAGCCCGTATTTCTGTAATCATCCTGTTCGTACTGGTGGCTTCCACGGCTTTCTCTCAGCAATTGAGTTTTTCGGGCGCAACCAGCGGCTTGCTCTCGGTTGTGTCCGACTACGGATTGACCCCGTTCTGGCTGGTGATTGGCATGCTGGCGATTGTGCTGCTGATGGGCTGTGTCATCGACCAGGTTAGCATGATGATGATCACTCTGCCGTTCTTCATGCCACTGGCCAACGCCGCCGGCATAGAGCCTATCTGGCTGGGAGTGATGATGCTGATCACCATGGAGATGGGCTTGTTAACCCCACCTTTTGGCCTGCTGTTGATGGTGATGCAAAGCGTCGCTCCCGCTTCTGTGCGTTTACCGCAAATATATGCCTCTGCCGTGCCCTTCTTGCTGATTGAAGGCGTGGTGCTTGCTTTTATTTTTTTACTGCCATGGCTGGCAACCGGGCTTCCCGGCTTGATTGGGTAACTCGTTCCGCTCAATAGGGAGCGGTTCAAAATCACATGGAGAAAGACGATGAACAATAAATTAACAAAGGTTGTGTGCTGTGGTCTTCTGACGTTGACCCCCTGGTTGGCGCAGGCAGAAGAAGTCACCCTGAAAGCGGTCACTGCATTTGGGCAAGACACTTATTTCAATAAACGTTTCAATCAATTTGTTGAGAAAGTTAACGCTGAAGGCAAGGGGTTGGTTCAAATTAAAGTGATTGGCGGACCTGAGTCGATGCCGCCGTTTGAAGTGGGTAATTCGTTGCGGGCCGGCGTGGTTGATATAGCCAACACCACAGGGGTGTTTCACGCCAACATGGTGCCGGAAACCTTGGCGATGACATTAACAAACAAGCCGATGTCCGAGCTAAGGGAGAATGGTGGTTATTCGCTTATGGATAAAATCCACCGGGACAAAGCCAATATGGTCTGGCTGGCACGGCTGTCCGATGGTCTGGAATATCACCTCTACACCAATGAAAAAGTGGATTCGGCTGATTTATCCGGCCTGAAGTTAAGGGGCGTTCCCGTATACCGCTCTTTCTTTCAGGCATTAGGGGCTACGCCATTGCAGGTAGCGCCGGGAGAAGTCTTTACCGCCCTCGAGCGGGGGGTAGTGGACGGCTATGGTTGGCCATCCGTGGGGATATTTGACTTGGGATGGCAGGAAAAAACCAAGTATCGAGTTGAACCGGGTTTTTACAATGTGGAAGTGAGCCTGTTTATGAACCAGAACGCTTGGAAAAAGCTGGATAGTGAGCAGCGAGAATTTCTGAACAAAAAGGTGGCCTGGGTAGAGTCCCTCAATGAAAGTGCGGCGTTCGAGGCAGATGCGGAAAAACAGCGACAGGCTGAAGCAGGTATCGAGGCCATAGTCTTACCTGCCGAGCAGGCGGGCCATTTCCGCGAGCTCTCGCAGCAGGCCGGCTGGCAGGCAGTGGAGCAATTGAGCCCGAAGTATGTGCAGCAGCTGAAAGCCAGCTTCGGCGGTTAACGTGTCCGTTAATCGGTAATAGCCATAAAAAGGTTGTTAACTAGCTGAGTCTTAATTAGGTCACTGGAGTCAGGGGCATGGACAGGCTTGCCACCGGTAGTTTGTATCGCCTTCTGACTTCGTCTGTCATCTCTCGCAGGAGCGCTGACATCAGTTATTTAACGCCTGAGCCAATGGGTTTGAATATGTCAGATAACACCATGATGCAACGCTTTCCTTCTTCGGGCTACCTGGAACAGCAGGCGGCGGCGCGGCTGCCCGGTTTTGTGTTTGACTACCTGCAAGGCGGCAGCGGACGCCAAGGCAGCCTGGAACGAAATATCACGGCGTTTGAACAAGTTACCCTGACACCGCGTTATTTCAACGACTGCCAGGCTGTGAGTCTTGGAACCACTTTATTTGGACATCATTACCAGCTGCCGTTCGGCATTGCGCCCATCGGGCTGGATGGGTTGATATGGCCACGCTCCGTCGAGTATTTGGCGGCAGCGGCCAAACAAGCCGGCTGTCCGGTAACGGCCAGCACCTTTGCTACCAGTAGTCTTGAAGAGGTGGCGCGACTGGCCGGGGAGATGGCCTGGTTTCAGCTCTACCCCTTCAGTGATGGCGATATAGAGCGTGACATGATGGCGCGTGCCGAAGGCGCTGGATATCAGGTGCTGATGGTCACAGTAGACGTGCCGGTTGGTGGGCGACGTGAGCTGGATATGCGCAATGGCCTGTCACTACCCCCGAAGCTAGGTGCTCGAAACTTGCTGGAGGTGGTGCGTAATCCCGGATGGGCATTGCGCCATGCCCATCAGGGAGTGCCCAGTTTCAAGAACCTGCACCCCTATCGCCGTCATTCTAATGACTATCTGCCGGCGAGGATTGCAGGCCGGGTACCTTGGACGCGGCTGGAGCAGTACCGCAAACGTTGGCCCGGAAAGCTGTTGGTGAAAGGGGTGTTGCGTGCGGAAGACGCAGTGCGCTGCCGGGAGCTGGGGGCCGACGGTATTGTGATATCCAATCATGGTGGCCGTCAGCTCGACGCCTGTCCCTCGAGCCTGGAGGTGTTGCCTGTGATACGCAGGGCGGTTGGAGATGACTTTCCCCTGATTATCGACAGCGGACTGCGTTCCGGCCTGGATGTAGCGCGCGCCATTTCCCTGGGGGCCGATTTTGCCTTGCTGGGGCGAACCTTCATGTATGGCGTGGCAGCACTGGGCCCGGCGGGGGCTGGACATGTGATTCAGATGCTCAGTGATGAGCTGGAAAATACGATGCAGATGCTGGGTTGCCCTGATATCACGGCACTGAAGTGCTGGCACAAGGGTGATGCGGTGCTGCCAGATGAGAATCATGGAAAAGGAGAATAAAGTTTATGGCAGAACGTTCGTTTGCAAAGGAAGTGAAGAAACTGCACGCAGGTCAGGGTGAGGTGTTTCATGGCGAAGGAATTCTTGCCGTTACCAAGGCGTTGCTTCAGTCCGGAGTGTCCTATGTGGGGGGATATCAGGGCTCACCAATCTCGCACCTGATGGATGTGCTGGCTGACGCCAAGGAAGAGATCCTGGATGATATGGGGGTGCACTTTGAAACCAGTGCCAGTGAAGCGACCGCTGCGGCTATGCTGTCAGCATCGGTGCACTACCCTCTGCGCGGCGCCGTGACCTGGAAGTCGACGGTGGGAACCAATGTGGCTTCCGATGCTCTGGCAAACCTGGCATCGGGTGGGGTGACGGGGGGGGCCGTGATCATAATCGGGGAGGATTATGGTGAAGGTTCTTCTATCATGCAGGAGCGTACGCACGCCTTTGCGATGAAATCCCATATATGGCTGCTTGATCCGCGCCCCAACCTGCCAAGCATAGTGGAGACAGTTGAAAAGAGTTTTGAGTTATCCGAGGCGAGTAATACCCCAGTCATGGTGCAAATGCGCATTCGTGCCTGTCATGTTCATGGTCAGTTTACTGCCAAGGACAACGTCAAGCCGAGTTTCACTCTACAGCAGGCGCTGGAAAACCCTAAGCGGGATTTAAGCCGCATCGTGCTACCCCCGGCCACCTTCGTACATGAAAAGGAAAAAATCGAGGAACGACTACCAGCGGCGGTGGCGTTTATCAAGCAGCATCGGTTGAATGAGTTTTTTGACGGTGAGCGAGACGATGTAGGCATTATCGTTCAGGGGGGAAGCTACAACACCACGATTCGGGCTCTTGAGCACCTCGGGCTTGCTGACGCCTATGGTAATTCCCAGCTGCCGTTGTATGTGATGAATGTCGCCTTCCCACTGGTGGAGGACGAATTGCTGCAGTTTACCGCAGGCAAGTCGGCGGTGTTGCTGATAGAAGAGGGTAACCCTGAGTTTATCGAGCATGAGCTCAACAGCATACTCTCACGCTCGGACAGCAAGACCCGATTGTGCGGAAAAAACGTGTTACCGCGGGTGGGGGAGTATACCTGTGATGTCTTGAAAAAGGGCATACGTGACTTCCTGCAGCAACACACTCGAGATCTGTTGCAGGATAACGTTGCTATCTCGTTTTTCCCCAGCCAACCGCCGTCAGTGACGTCTTTGACTGAAGTGGTTCCGGCGCGCCCGGCCGGCTTCTGTACCGGCTGTCCGGAGCGGCCGATCTTTTCCGCCCTCAAGCTGCTCGAGAGGGAAAGAGGTGACTTTCATATCAGCTGTGACATCGGCTGCCACCTGTTTTCGATATTGCCTCCCTTTAACCTGGGAGCAACCACTATGGGTTACGGTCTTGGCAGTGCCTCGCCCTCGGCCTTCAATGTCGAATCTGACAAACCACCTATCGCGATCATGGGAGATGGCGGCTTTTGGCATAACGGCCTGACCAGTGGTGTGGGTAACGCTGTCTTTAACAAGAGCAATAGTGTCAATTTGATCATCGATAATGAGTATACGGCGGCTACGGGCGGCCAGGATATACTTTCTTCGAAGGCCATCAACCCTCACAGAGCAACCAATAACCCCATCTCGCGGGCGGTAGAAGGAATAGGGGTCAAGTGGGTAAGAACCCTGACTCGGACCTATGATGTCTCCGGTATGCTCAATACCCTTCGTGAGGCAGTTATGGCAAAAGGGGTGGGGCCCAAGGTAATCGTGGCCCAGTCGGAATGCATGCTGAACCGGGAACGGCGAGAAAAGCGAGGTCGACGGGCTGATATCAAGGCGGGAAAGCGGGTCACTGAAGCGCGGTTTGCCATTGATGAACAGACTTGTACCGGGGATCGGGCTTGCATACGGCTATCCGGATGTCCTTCGTTGACCATCAAGCCCAACCCTGACCCATGGCGCTCGGATCCAGTGACCCGCATTGACAGTAGTTGTGTCGGGTGCGGCCTGTGTGGGGAGAACGTTCATGCAGATATACTTTGCCCGTCCTTCGTTCGGGTTGAGGTAGTGCATAACCCGGGGCGTTGGGAAACCCTGAAAAGACGAATATCACAAAGCATTATTCAATGGCTGCAACAACGCGCCCTGAAGCGCCATGCCATGTATCAGCCGGAGGGAGGACTTTGATGAAAACTGCTAATCAGAAACGGATCAATATAGCGATTACCGCCATGGGTGGTCAGGGGGGCGGAGTACTGGCCGACTGGATTGTAAGCATGGGGGAAGGTGCTGGTTGGCTGGCACAGTCATCCTCGGTGCCGGGAGTAGCTCAGCGTACCGGGGCTACCGTCTATTATCTGGAGCTGTTTGATCACACTGAAACGGCAGCCGAAGACGCCACCCCGGTATTATCCCTGTCCCCGGCGAGTGGAGACGTCGATCTTGTGGTTGCCGCCGAGTTGATGGAAGCCGGTCGTGCCATTCAGCGGAATTTTGTGACCCCAGAGCGCACGACTCTTATTGCGTCCTCGCATCGGGCTTATGCGGTGTCAGAAAAAGAGGCAATGGGGAATGGTATCGCCGACTCCGAGTCTGTGCATACGGCCGCGAGAGAGATGGCCCGTCGTTATATCAGCTTCGATATGGCGGCAGTGGCGGAGCAGACCGGCAGTGTCATCAGTGCTGTTCTGTTTGGAGCTATTTATGGCAGCGGCGTCTTGCCTTTTCCCCGGGAGGCGTTTGAACAGGCGATCCGTGATGGCGGTATCGGTGTCGACAAGAGCCTGGCCGCATTTGCGGCTGGAGCAGAGCACTCGCAGAGCCCGGATGATTCGGTACAGATACAGGCGGCAGTAGTTGAAAAAACGCCCGGTTGGCAATATAAAGGCGACGATGCCGAGATGAAGGCGTTGCTGCACGGCATTAAGCAGGACTTTCCCGATTCCCTTTCGGACACTGTAACGGAAGGGGTACGCAGAATGCTGGATCATAGTGATCTGCGCTATGCTCGGCTCTATGTGGAACGGATGCAGAGGTTGCTGGAGCTTGATGGCGCTCATGGAGGAGACGCCAAAGAAGGCAGGCACTTTAGCAGCGAGGTCGCTTCCAGGCTGGCATTGTGGATGGCCTATGAAGATAGCATTCGAGTGGCCGACATTAAAACTCGTTCCCATCGCTTTGCGCGTCTGTACCAAGAGGTGGGAATCAAGGAGGACAAAGTCTCCTATTTTACCGAGTTTCTCCATCCTCGGCTGGAAGAAGTCGCTGAAGTTCTTCCCGAGAGGATGGGACGTTGGCTGTTGCGCACCAACTGGGCTGGTCGCGTAATGACAAAGCTGTTTGCCGGGCCGAAAAAACTGTCGACCCAGAGCCTGCCGGGTTTTCTGTCACTGTATCTGGTGGCCAGAATGCGCCCGTTACGGCGTTATTCCTTGAGAGACGCCATTGAACAGAAGCAGATTAACCAGTGGCTGCAGCAGCTGGAGGAAACGCTGTCGAGGGACTACAAGCTGGCCTGTGAGCTGGCAGCACTGCCGGAACTTATCAAGGGCTATAGTAAAACCCGTGAGCGTGGTTTGCGCAATTTTAATATATTGTCAGCCGCGGCCAGATCTTTGTGTGGTAAGGACAGTGCTGCCGATGTTTTACGGGAGCTGAAAGCGGCAGCTCTCAAGAGTGAGAAAGGCTCCGAGCTGGCTGTCGCCCTGAGCCGCCATAATTTGGCTCATTTGCTACCATCGGAGGTCGGTATGGCAAAGGCCGCCACAGCAGAAATAGCCGTACAGCCCTGCGCTGAATAACTATTTCTGGCCCCAGAGCCTGATGTGTCAGGCTCTGGGGCTTTCGATATTGTTAATGCCTACCCAGAGTGCCGAGTCAGTCGCCATATGGCCGACTACGCTGGCAAAGCTTAGGACTTACGTTTGGTTTCGCTGGGGTTTTCGCCAAACAACCGGCGGTATTCCTGGCTGAAGCGACCCATGTGGCCAAAGCCCCATCGGGTGGCGATGTCGGTTACCGAACAGTTCGGCCCTTGCAGACATAGCTCTTCCCTGACCCGTTTCAGCCGTATGCTGCGCAGGTACTCCATCGGGCTGACTCCCCTGAAATCCTTAAAGCCGGCATAGAGGGTACGCAGACTGACCCCGGCCAGGTTGGCCAGCATGGCGGGGGTTATCGCCTCATCAGCATGGTCCTGAATATACTCTTCGACTCGTTTTACGTGCCGTGGGGCCAGTCGCTGTTCGCTGTTAAGCAGAGCCTGGGAATAAGAGTGGGGCTGGACACTCAGCAAGGTACCGAGCACCAGTTGCTCCAGTTGCGGATAAAGCAGTGGGCTGGGGGGGCCCTGATCCAGTACCTGGCTCAGATAGGTCATCATGCTATACCAGTGGGGATTGGACTGCCAAGACAGCCCGATCTCGAATACCAGGTGTTTTTTGATTGGTCGGCCGAGATAACTGCTGCAGGTCTGCTCCAGAGCTTGTCGTTCAATCCTGAGGATCAACTGATCGCAAGCGCTACTCCAGCGCATATCCAGTAGCTGGGTGGGATTGAGTACCGAACCGATCCCGGCTACCGAGCGAAGCGGTTGTCCATCGCTGATAATATGTGCCTCTCCTCGGAGGGGCATCTGGATCAGAAAAAAGTCCTCCAGCCGCTCCGGTTGAATGCGAACTTCTCCCCCGTATTTCAGGCGATTGAACGATACCTGGCCGAGTGGTACATGATGCAGACGAGAATCAAGCCTGGTTGAACGCTTGTCTATCTCCAGGCTGTGGGGTTTGAAGACAGAAGAAACCTTTCCTTCCACTTCCTCCCGCTCCCGGGATGAGAACAGCAGCCGCTCATTATTGTTCAGCAGGGATAACGCCAGCGATGATTGTGGATAACTAAGTGATGGCACTGATATCTCCATGTGCATTTTGCTGGTTGCGTGTCAGCAATCTCCAGAAATCAATATATGTTGCCACTCTGTTAAATTAAATGGTTTTTTTATCGGTGTCGCTGAGGGGGACACCTTTTTCTCACTATTTGGATCTTCACTGCACTAAATGGATAGCGAGAGTCAGTCTCCCAGCCCTGCTGTGCTTCTTCTGCCGTATCTGGGCATATGTCGATTCATCAAAATAGCTGCACGCAACGGATCGTTGTCGCGCTGGGCGGTGCGACGTCCAGTTTCTTCCTTGTCTAGTATGGCGGTACACAAGGCCATACGAGAAAAGGAGAAACAAGATGGGACGTTCAATTCAGATCAGTGCCAGGGACGGCAGTGGTGTATTCAGTGGTTATTTAGCCGTACCAGCCTGTGGTTCGGGCCCCGGTCTGGTGTTGCTCCAGGAAATCTTCGGGGTTAATGCCAATATTCGTGAGATTGCCGAGTACTATGCAGAAGAAGGCTATGTGGTATTAGCGCCCGATCTGTTCTGGCGTCAGCAGCCGGGTGTAGAGCTGGGTTACAGCGCCGAAGAGTTCCAGTTGGCATTCGGCTTCTTTCAGGGATTTGATCAGGATAAAGGCATTGCGGATATAGACGCCGCCCTGGGCGTATTAAGGGAGCGTCCAGAAGTGAACGGCGGGTTGGCGGTACTGGGTTTCTGTCTCGGCGCCCGGCTGGCGTACCTGACTGCCTGCCGCTGTGATGTCGACGTGGCCATCGGCTACTACGGCATGGGCATGGAGCATCACCTCGATGAGGCCGACAACATCAAGGGTCGCCTGGTTCTGCATTTTGCCGGCGCCGATGAATACTGCCCGGCCGCCGCCCGCGAGCAGATTTATGCTGGGCTGGAGGCCCGTGACAATGTCGAACTCTACCTTTATCCAGAGGTCGATCACGCCTTCGCCCGGGCCGGTTCACCGCATTTCCACAAGCCATCGGCACTAATGGCACATCAGCGCTCGGTCTCAGCGCTACGTCGCAGGATCGGCCCCCATTATGATCTGTCTGCCTTGTGGGACAAGCATTGCGAGTACGAGTTCGATACCCGTAATGTTGAAGACACCATGGCCACCATGGTGAATGAGCCTTATGTCAATCATATCCCCACCATGACTGGCGGGGTGGGTTATCGGCAGCTGTACCGTTTTTACAAACACCATTTTGTTGACAGCAATCCGCCCGATACCAGGCTGACACCGATTTCCCGTACCGTGGGCGATACCCAGATAGTGGATGAGCTGCTGTTCAGTTTCACTCACACTTGCGAGATCGACTGGCTGCTGCCTGGTGTAGCGCCGACCGGGCGCTTTGTCGAAATCGCTCTTCTGGCGGTGGTCAAGTTTCGCGGGAACAAACTCTATCACGAGCACATTTACTGGGATCAGGCATCCCTGCTGGTCCAGATCGGTTTGCTCGATCCTGCCGGACTGCCGGTAGCAGGGCGCGAAACCACCGCCAAGCTGCTGGACGAGTCGTTGCCGTCCAATACCCTGATGGCCAGCTGGGCCGACAGTGCCGGTAAGGCTTGAATCATGGGAGCGACATTAATGAAAGAGTTTGACAATCGTACCGCCTTGATCACTGGCGGGGCAACCCTGATAGGGCAGGCCGTGGCCGACAGCTTTGTTGCCGCCGGTGCCAATGTGGTGATCCTGGACATTGATGCCGGACCAGGTTCGGCGCTGGCCCAGCGACTGGGCCCCCAGGCCCTGTTTCTGGAGGTAGATATTACCGATGACCGGCAGCTGGAAGGTGCGGTCCGACAGGCCGAGTCCCAGTTTGGTGGTGTCGATTACCTGATTAATCTCGCCTGCAGTTATCAGGATGACGGGGTCGATTCCGACAGAGCTGCCTGGTTGAAGGCCCTCGACATCAACCTGGTCAGTGCCGCGATGGCCGTCAAGGCCGTGTTGCCGGCCATGCGCCGGCGTGGGGGCGGCGCCGTGGTCAACTTTACCAGTATCTCGGCCAAGGTAGCCCAGACAGGGCGCTGGCTGTATCCGGTCAGCAAGGCGGCGATGCTGCATCTGACCCGCAGCATGGCGCTGGATTTTGCCGCTGACAGGATCCGGGTTAACTCGGTGTCCCCGGGCTGGACCTGGTCACGGGTGATCGAGGAGGTCAGCGGTGGCGATCGTGTCAGGGCGGACCAGGTAGCGGCGGACTATCACTTGCTTGGGCGCTTGGGGGAGCCTGAGGAAGTGGCCAACGTAGTCCGTTTCCTGTGCTCGGGGCTGGCCAGCTTTGTGACCGGCGCCGACTATGCGGTAGATGGCGGCTATGCCGTCATGGGGCCAGAACAGCATCAGCCGGCCATTCCCCGACTGGCAGGACAATGACGCAGCCAGAGAATACTCATCAACAACAATGACATGGAGATAGTTATGACCCGACGTATTGCCATAGTGGGGGCGGGCCAGTCCGGTCTGCAAACGGCCATCGGTCTGCTCGAACAGGGCTATCAGGTTACCCTGATGTCCAATCGTACCGGCGAGGAGATCCGCAACGGACGTGTGATGTCCAGTCAGTGCATGTTTAACAACGCGCTGCAGACCGAGCGTGAGTTGGGGCTGAACTTCTGGGAACAGGACAGTCCGCCGGTGGAGGGATTCGGTCTGACGGTGAACGATCCGGACAAGCCCGGTGACAGCCGGATTGACTGGGCGGCGCAGCTGGATAAGCCTGCTCAATCGGTGGACCAACGACTCAAAATGCCCAGATGGATGGAGGTTTTCAAGCAGAAAGGGGGTGAGCTTATCATCAGGGATGCCGGTGTAGCGGAGCTGGAAGAGCTGGCCGCGTCTCATGATCTGGTCATGCTGGCAGCAGGCAAGGGAGAAATTGTCCGGTTGTTCGCGCGGGACGCGGAGCGTTCCGTCTTCGAAAGCCCCCAGCGCGCCCTGGCATTGACCTATGTGCAGGGCATGGCGCCAAGCGAGCCGTTCTCTCGGATAGCCTTCAACCTGATCCCTGGGGTGGGAGAATATTTCGTGTTCCCGGCACTGACTGTCAACGGCCCCTGTGAAATTATGGTGTTCGAAGGGATCCCGGGCGGCCCCATGGATTGCTGGCAGGATATCAAGACTCCCCAGGAGCATCTGCAGCGGAGCCTGGAGATAGTACGACGTTTCGCACCGGCTCAGGCCGAGCGTTGCAAGCATATCGAGCTGACCGACGATAACGGCGTGTTGGCAGGGCGTTTCCCGCCTACGGTGCGCAAGCCGGTCGCTCGACTGCCTTCCGGACGTTATATCTTCGGTATGGCGGATGCGGTGGTGGTTAACGATCCCATTACCGGTCAGGGCTCCAATAACGCCGCCAAGTGCAGCAAAGTGTATCTGGATGCCATAGTGGCAAACGGTGATCAGCCCTTTGACGTCGACTGGATGCAGAAAACCTTTGAGCGTTACTGGTATTACGCCGGTGATGTGGTGGCCTGGACCAACAGCATGTTGCGGCCGCCTGAACCTCACCTGCTCGAGCTGCTGGGTGCCGCTCAGGCATCTCCCGAACTGGCGGCAACCATCGCCAACGGCTTCGATAATCCACCGGATTATTTCCCCTGGTGGGTGGCTCCCGACGCCTGTCGTTATCTGATCGGACAGCACTTGAAGAAGGAGGCATAAAATGAACTCAGCAACAACCGCAGCCAAGCAGGCAGAGCCAGTGGCTGAAGTTTTTCCTCTCCTGGACACCAAGGCATTACGCAATGCCATGGGACACTTTGCCACCGGCGTAACAGTGGTTACCGCCCCTGGCGAAGACGGTGCCATGGTGGGCATCACTGCCAACTCCTTTTCGTCCCTATCGTTGGCTCCTCCGCTGATACTGTGGAGCCTGGCATTGAGTTCGCCCAACCTGGCATCTTTTGACGAAGGCAAGCTGTTTGCCGTGAATGTACTCGGCCAGGGGCAGGAAGCCATGGCGATGCAGTTTGCCGGAGCCCGGGATAACAAGTTTGCCGGCATCGACTATCGGCTCAATCAGCAGGGGGTGCCCTTGCTGGCGGATACTCTGGCCCGGTTCGAATGTAGGGTAGAGTTTACCCGGCGACTGGGCGATCACCTGCTGATTGTGGGGAGAGTCGAGGATTTCAGCACGGATGAAGGAGAGCCCATGCTGTTCTTCAAGGGCCGCTTTGGCGCCCTGAACACCGTTTTGTCCTGACCACCCGACTGGCCGGCGCCGCCGGCCAGTCATATCTGAACAAGGAACTTCAGATGAATAGCAGACCAAAGTACAAGGCTCATTGTATACGGGGCATTATCGTCGCTATGGGACTGTCTCTCTCGGCGGGAGTTGCGGCGACCGAAGGTGGTGGTTCCATCTATCCCATGGGCGCGGAAAACTTCGGGGTGGGCGCGTTGCCTCCTGCTGGAGTGTATCCGTTGCTCTATGCCAGTAGCTACTCGGCCGACCAACTCAATGACGCGAATGGTGACCCATTGCCGCTAGACTTCAAGTTGCGGGCTAAGGTCATTGCCCCCAGGCTGTTATGGGTCACCGAGCAACAGGTTCTGGGTGGCCAATTGTTCAGTGCCTTGCTGCTGCCGTTGGTGGATCTCGATGTAAACGTCAACGGTCTGCAGCAGCGCAAGCGGGGACTGGGCGATATCGATCTCACCCTGGGCGTGGCCTATCATCACAGTCCCCATCTGCATACCGCCTTTTCTATCGACGTTTTTGCGCCTACAGGTCGTTACGATCACAACGAGCTGGCCAATATCGGTCGTAACTACTGGACGCTGCAACCTGTGTATGCGGCCAGTTATATGGACCCGAATGGAATTAATGCAGACATCAAGTTGATGTATGATTATAACTTTGAAAATCCGGATACTGACTATCAGTCAGGTCAGGAGTTTCATTTTGACTATGCTATCGGCTACAGCCTGACTTCGGACTGGATAGTCGGCATCGGGGGCTATGGTTACAAGCAACTTACCGACGATGAGCGTAATGGCATGACCATCGCCAACAACCGGGGGCAGGCGTTTGCTATTGGGCCGTCGGTGAAATATGACAACGGTAAGGGTTTTTCCGTGAACCTGAAATACCAGCATGAACTTGCCGTGGAAAACCGCCCCGAAGGCAGCGCTTTCTGGATAAAGGCGGTGCTTCCCCTCTAGCAACAATCATTCATGATTCAGTCAGGCAGCAGCCTTGGTGTGCTGCCTGCTTACTTTGTAGTTGGCTGGGTATCGGGAAGTACGGGCTGCTGATAAAGGCAGGTCAGGCAGTCCAAGAACTTGCCGGTGGGAGAGTCCGGCCGCTCATCCTTGCGGGTCAGCAGGTACCAGTCGATATAGAGCCCTTCTTCGGTAACCCGGGCTGTGGTTATCCCGCCTTGCTCCAGGTAGGGTTGCAGGGTCCAGGTGGGCATTATGGTCAGCCCGAATCCCTCGCGTACCAGCGCAATCACGGCCTCTGTGACTCCTGCACGTAATACCCGTACCGGTAACATTCGATAGCGGCTGAACAGCTGCTCGTATTCTCGTCCTTTGCTGGGAGTGGTGTGGTAGGTCACATAAGTGCCGGCTGCGATCTCGGCGGCATCTACCCACTGCTTTCCGGCCAGTGCATGTCCTTCGGGCATCACCAGCCGCATCTCGTCACGAAACAGCCAGCGATGTGTAAAGCCCTCGGGAGGCTGTCCGCCGGAGACTAGCGCAAGATCAATGCGGCCGCTGCGCAGAGCAGTATAGGGATCCAGAGAAACGTCCGGGATGATCTCCACACTGATGCTGGGATAGTTCCGGGTAAAGGCGGTCAGGCAGGCGGGTAACCAGTGGTAGCCACCATAGGATTCATTGCCCAGGCGCACCACATGTTCGATGCCGACCGACAGCTTATTGATATCCTGTTCGGCCCGCTCGAGTTCTCCCAGTATCAGACGGGAAGAATGCAACAGTCGTTTTCCGGCACTGGTTGGCGTCAGTTTCTTGTGTTTACGGTAGAACAGCTCAGTGTTCAGCAGCCGCTCTGCTTCCTTGATCCTGTGACTCAGGGCCGACTGGGTCAGGCCTAGCGTTTGTGCCGCCTCGGCGACGCTGCTCGCATCGGCGATGGCGACCATCATCTGCATGTGGCGGGTGCTGATCTTGGTATTCATACATTAATAAATTTCATCAAAAACTTAACTTTAATGAAATTTACACCAGAGAATGTGTGAAGTAAACTCGTTTGCAATCGACTGGTTAATGGAGTGTTTGAAAATGGTTAATCACGGAACGGATAAAGCAACAGGCAGCATGGTGGATCTGCAGGACGAAGGCGTGCACTGGGAGCAGGACATGAGCTATGGGCAGTATCTTGCCCTGGAACGGTTGCTGGATTGCCAACACCCCAGATCGCCCCAGCATGATGAGATGCTGTTTATCGTGATCCATCAGGTATCGGAATTGTGGATGAAGCTGTGCCTGCACGAGGCCTACGCTGCCGCCCGGCATATAGAGCAGGACAACCTCCGACCCGCCTTCAAGATGTTGTCGCGTGTCGCCCGTATCCAGGAGCAGTTGATCAAGGCCTGGGAAGTGCTGGTGACCATGACCCCGGCGGATTATGCCAGCTTTCGCGATGCCCTGGGGCAGAGCTCCGGATTCCAGTCCTACCAGTACCGGGAACTGGAATTTTTGCTCGGCAACAAGAACCCCAAGATGGTGGAAGCACACCGGGCCCATCCCCAGCACTATCAACATCTGACCCGGGTACTGCATGCCCCCAGCATCTACGACATCAGCTTACAGTTGCTCAAGCGGCGCGGCTTCGATATTCCCGAACATTGCCTGGATCGGGACTGGTCCCAGCCCTATCAGGCCTGTGCCGAGGTGGAGCAGGCCTGGTCCCGGGTCTATCAGCAGACGGACGAACACTGGGATCTCTACGAGCTGGCGGAGAAGCTGGTCGACATGGAATACAACTTCCAGAAATGGCGCTTCAGTCATATGAAGACGGTCGAGCGCATCATCGGCTACAAGAAGGGGACGGGGGGTACCGGCGGCGTTTCCTACCTGGTCAAGGCGCTGGATCTACAGTTCTTCCCCGAACTCTGGTCGGTCAGAACCAGCATCTAGGAGACAATGATGAGCAAGATATGGGATATATCACAGACCCTCAGACCCGGCATTCCGGTGTGGCCTGGCGATACCGAATACCAGGCCGAGCCTAATTGGGTTCTGGAAAACGGCTGCCCGGTCAATGTGGCTCGCTTTCAGTTGTCGACCCACACAGGCAGTCATGCGGATGCGCCCCGTCACTATGATGCCGAGGGCCAGGCCATCGCCGAAGTGGAGTTAACCCCCTATATAGGTCCTTGTTTGCTGATCGATGTGACTCAGGCTCGTGGCCTGGTGCGCCCCGAGCATGTTGAGCCCTTCCTGCCGGCTCGGGTCGAGCGGGTGCTGCTGAAAACCTGTCAGCAGTTTCCCCATGACCAGTGGCAGGCGGACTTCACCGCGGTGGCAGCCGACACGGTGAACTTGCTGGCGGAGCGGGGCGCCATGCTGATCGGTATCGACAGCCCGTCTCTGGATCCCCAGGATTCTAAAACCCTGGCTGCCCATCAGATGGTGCGCCGCCATGGCATGGCGATTCTGGAAGGACTGGTGTTTGACCAGGTAGCAGCGGGGCATTACGAGCTGATCGCCCCACCTCTGAAATTGGCACAGCTGGATGCGTCCCCTGTGCGTGCATTACTCAGGAGTATTGAATAATGACTCATTTTACCCGTGACTCCCTGGCCCGTCTGGATCAGGACGACGTCTTGTCGCCCTTCAGGGAGCTGTTTGAATTGGACCCCAAGCTTATCTATTTTAACGGCAATTCCCTAGGTGTTCTCCCCAAGGCTGCAAAGGCCAGGGCAGCCGAGGTGGTGGAGCAGGAGTGGGGGCAGGGGTTGATCCGCAGCTGGAATACCCACGACTGGATTTCGCTACCCGAGCGGGTCGGGGATAAAGTCGCCACCCTAATCGGGGCCGAGGCCGGTGAAGTGGTGGTGGCCGATTCTACCTCCGTTAACCTGTTCAAACTGGCAGCGGCGGCGGTACGCATGCGTCCGGGACGCAGCAAGATAGTGTCCGAACCGGGCAATTTTCCCACCGATCTTTATATCCTGCAGGGGCTGGAAGGTTTCCTGAAAGGCGAGGTACGCCTGGAAACGGCCCCCCGTGAGCGGCTGGAAGAGATCATTGACGAAGACACCGCCCTGGTAGTGCTGACCCATGTGCATTATAAGTCCGGCAAGATGTTCGACATGGCGGCACTCACTGCTCGGGCCCATGAAGTGGGAGCCCTGATACTATGGGATCTTAGCCACAGTGCGGGAGCGGTGCCGGTGGAGCTGAATGCCGTACAGGCCGATTTCGCCGTGGGCTGCGGTTACAAGTATCTCAACGGTGGACCGGGTGCCCCCGGCTTTCTGTTTGTGGCCAAACGCCACCATGCCGAGTTCCGCCAGCCTCTAAGCGGCTGGTTCGGCCATGCCAATCCCTTCGCCATGAGCGATGTCTATGAGCCGGCGGCCGGCATCAAGCGTGGTCTTTGTGGCACCACAGGGGTGTTGGCAGCCAGCGTCCTGGAAGTGGGGGTTGATATCATGGCCTCGGCCGACATGGAGGCGATCCGGACCAAGTCTCGTCAGCTGGGTGACATTTTTATCGAACTGGTGGAACAACACTGCGCCGGTTACGGGTTTACCCTGGCATCCCCCCGGGACGCGAGTCTGCGCGGCAGCCAGGTATCCCTGGTTCATGAGCAGGGCTTCGCCATCATGCAGGCGCTGATTGCCCGTAACATCATCGGTGATTTCCGGGCGCCAGATATCCTGCGCTTCGGCTTTACCCCGCTGTATACCCGCTATGTGGATCTGTGGGACATGGTCCAGGCATTGGCAGAGATCATGGCCAATAAGGAGTGGGACAGACCGGAGTTCAAGAAAAAGCTGGCGGTAACCTAGGATCTGTTGATTCTAATCGAGATGCAGTAAAGCAGTGAAGCAGAGACGCCTCTCTGCATGGCATTGCCAAGAGCTGGCTCAGTCGGCCAAGGCAGAGTGCGCGACAACGGTCGCTCATGGGGAGACAGGTGTTTCCCCTCTTTTTGGTTGTTATCAGGAGTCTGAGTTATGGAAAACACGGGATTGGCGGGTCATGGTAACGCTGTGGTCGGGGCGAGTACGGATGTAGGGGGACGTCCATCTCAACTACAATGGTCCAGCCGCCTGACCTTTATTCTGGCCGCAACGGGATCCGCCGTTGGCCTGGGAAATATCTGGAAATTTCCCTATGTCACGGGGGTACATGGAGGAGGCGCCTTCGTACTGGTGTATCTGGCCTGTATTCTGGTGATCGGACTCCCGCTGTTAATGGCGGAGGTCATGATCGGTCGGCGGGGAAGGCAAAACCCTGCCAACTCGATGACCAACCTGGCCCGGGAGTTCAAGGTATCCCGCCACTGGCGGCTGCTGGGCTGGCTGGGCGTGGTGTCCGGATTCATGATCCTCAGCTTCTATACGGTGGTGGCCGGTTGGGGCCTTTCCTATATATTTGACTCGGCCAAGGGCGCTTTCGAGGGTGCCTCGAGCGAACAGGTCGGTGCCCATTTTGGCCGTTTGCTGGCCGACCCCGGAGCCCTGATCTTCTGGGGAACCCTGGTCCTGCTGATTACCCTGGGGGTGGTAGTGCGAGGGGTCAAAAAGGGGCTGGAGAAGGCGGTGAATGCCATGATGCCCGGCCTTTTTATCCTGCTGCTGGTGCTGGTGGGATACGCCATGACTACGGGGTACTTTATGCAGGGACTGCACTTCCTGTTCAACCCGGATTTCAGCAAGCTGTCCGGCACCAGCATACTGGTGGCCCTGGGTCATGCTTTCTTTACGTTGAGCCTTGCCGGTGGTGGCATGATGACCTACGGCTCCTACCTACCGAAAAACGTATCTATCGCCAAGACCGCCATCACCATTGGCATTCTGGACACTTTGGTGGCCCTGCTCGCGGGCATGGTGATCTTCCCCCTGGTTTTTGCTAATGGCCTTGAGCCGGGCTCCGGCCCCGGTTTGTTGTTTGTAACCTTGCCGATAGCCTTTGGGCAGATGCCCTTGGGCGGCCTGTTTGGCATGATGTTCTTTATCATGTTGTCGGTGGCTGCGCTAACTTCGGCCATATCGCTGATCGAGCCGGCGGTGGCCTGGATGACAGAGAAGTACCGGATTTCCCGATTCAGGGCTTGCCTGATGTCTGGCCTGGTAATGTGGGTCCTGAGCCTGGGAACCGTGTTTTCTTTCAATATCTGGGAACAGCATACCCTGTTTGGCAAGACTTTCTTCGGGGTACTCGATTACCTGACATCCGGTTGGTTCCTGCCACTGGGAGGCCTGTTTATCGCTATCTTTGCCGGTTGGGTCATGACCCGCAAGGCAACGGAAGAAGAGTTGGGGCGGGGCCTGGGTTACCGGCTCTGGTATTACACTATCCGTTATATCAGCCCTGTCGCCATCGTTATCATGTTCCTCAACGCCATTGGCGTCATTGGCTAGTTATCGGGTAGCTATCGGGCATCCGATAAACATCTGCATCTGATAGTTGCTCCAACTCAGCATAGGTATTGCTACAAAGCCCCCTAAGGGGGCTTTGTCATATGTCAGCCTATGGTGTCGGAGTGAACGCGCGGACGTTTTGTGAGTTCAACAGTTTGAACCAACAGGGGGGTTGTGATAGTAAAGCTGGGTCCGCTTCTGCTGGTGCTGGCCTACGGCAGGGCAGAAAGGGGAGGGGCGTTTTCCTGACGCACCCGGCATGTCGACTGACTGATACAACCAAAGGGAAGGCAAGGGATGCAGAGTAAATGGCGTTTATCGCTGCTGTTTGTGGCACTGGGCTGTTCTGCGCCACTGGCGGCGGATGAAGTTCGGGTGGCGGTAGCCGCCAACTTTATCGATGTGATCAAGACGCTGGGCGACCGCTTTGCCGAACAAAGCGGCCATAAGGTGCTGGTGTCTTCCGGCTCTACCGGCAAGTTGTATGCGCAGATTAAAAACGGTGCGCCTTATGATGTATTTTTGGCGGCCGATGAAGAGCGACCCACCTTGCTGGATGAAGAAGGGATTGCCATTGCCGATACGCGCTTCACTTATGCGCTGGGCACACTGGTGTTATGGAGCCCGCAACAGCAGTTGATTGATGAAGAGCTGGCGGTACTTGAAGAACAACGGTTCAATCATCTCGCTATTGCCAACCCCAGAACGGCGCCTTATGGTCGAGCGGCGCAGCAAACCCTTGGCAAGCTGGGCTACTGGGATGCAGTACAGCCTAAACTGGTGCGCGGCGAAAACATTGGCCAGGCCTATCAATATGTTTACAGCGAAAACGCTCAACTGGGGTTTGTTGCCAAGTCGCAAGTGTTCAGTAATGGCCGCTTGAAGGGCGGCTCCTACTGGCAGGTCCCCGAAGACATGCACGACCCCATCGCGCAGCAGGCGGTGTTACTCAAAGACAAGCCGGCAGCACGGGAATGGCTCGACTATCTGGGGTCGCCCGCCGCCATTAGCATCATAGAGTCTTACGGCTATAGTGTTGCGGGCGAATAAGACGCAATAGGGTGAGACGGCAGAAAGCAAAAGTGCTGCCAAAGGTGACGTTTACCTTTCAGTTTTGACTGCTGTATTTATAAGTAATGCCGCATAACAGGTGTGGTTCTACCGTCATTCCCGCGAAGGCGGGAATCCAGGGCTTGTGGCGCAGGACTGTCAGTCTTCGGGCGCCTACAAAGGCACTGGACCCCGTCCCCGCCTACGCGAGGATGACGTTCCTTCGCGAGGGTGACGATAAAGGCAAGCCAGCGCCAAAACTCACATCAGTTATAAGAGGTTACTTATGTTTCTTAAATAACCTGGCTTAAAAGGAAGAAGGATGTCGTTGTCTGCGGATGATATAACGGCCTTGCTGGTTACCTTGCGCCTGGCGGGCGTGACCGTGCTGGTGCTGTTGGTGATTGGCATGCCGCTGGCATGGTGGCTCAGCCAGACTCGTAGCCGCCTCAAGACGGTAATTGAAGCCCTGGTGGCACTGCCTTTGGTACTGCCCCCCGTGGTGCTGGGTTTTTATCTGCTGCTGGCGCTGGGGCCCAATGGCATTTTTGGCAAGGCTTCCCTCGCACTGGGAGGGGGGAGCCTGGCGTTCAGCTTTACCGGGCTGGTGATCGGCTCCGTATTTTACTCTTTGCCCTTTGTGGTTCAGCCCCTGCAAGGGGCCTTTACCAGCATTGGTCGCCGCCCGCTGGAAGTCGCCGCTACCTTGAGAGCATCACCGTTTGATCGGTTCGTCACCGTGGTCTTGCCGCTGTCACGCAATGGCTTCTTAACCGCCATCGTACTGGGCTTTGCCCATACCCTGGGGGAGTTTGGCGTGGTACTCATGATTGGCGGCAATATTCCGGGCACGACCCAGGTGGTGTCGATTGCCATTTATGATCATGTGGAAACCCTGCAATACGGTCAGGCGCATCTGTTATCCGGCCTGTTACTGGTGTTGTCATTCAGCATCCTGCTCTCGGTGTATGTGCTTAACCGGCGGTTTTCGGTGGTGCATATATGACCATCAAGGCGGCATTTAACGTACAACGCGACCACTTTCGGCTGCAGGTCGACTTCGAGCTGCCCGCCAGGGGCGTGACCGCTTTGTTTGGTCCTTCCGGTTGTGGCAAGACGACCCTGTTACGAGCCATGGCCGGGCTTGAACGTTGCCCCGGTCATTTTTGGCTGGGCGAACAGTGCTGGCAAGACCAGCAGTTTTTTGTACCCACCCATCAACGGCGTTTGGGCTATGTGTTTCAAGAAGCGAGCCTGTTTGCGCATTTGTCGGTGTTGGGTAATCTGGAATATGGCTGGCGCCGGATACCCGCAGCACAGCGCCGGGCAGACAAGGCGCAAATCATCGACTGGCTGGGCCTGACTCCGCTGCTCAAGCAAAAGGCGGCCGAGCTGTCGGGCGGGCAGCGCCAACGCGTGGCCATAGGCAGAGCCTTGCTGACCAGCCCGGAGTTGTTGCTGCTGGATGAGCCGCTTTCGGCGCTGGATAACCGGGCAAAGCGAGAAATATTACCCTTGCTGGAGCGGCTGTCGGCCCAGGCCAGGGTGCCGGTGTTTTATGTCACCCATGCCCCGGAAGAAGTCGAGCGCTTGGCCGACAGGGTGCTGTTGATGGATCAAGGCCGGATAACCTGTAACGACAGCCTGCAACAGGCGCTGGCGCGGCCCGATACGCCGTTATACAAGGATGATGAAGTGGCGGGGATCATCGAAGGCCGTCTTGCCGCTCCGCTGGCCGATGGTCGTTTGCCCTTTGACTGTAAAGCCGGGCGGATCTGGCTGGCCGATCTGGCGCCGCTCACGTCAGACTCGGTTCGATTACGCATTCTGGCCAGCGATGTCAGCATCGCCCTGACACACATCTCCGGCATTTCGATTGTGAATCAGTTGCCGGCCACCGTTGCCAGCATCATACCGCTAACCAAAGGCCGGATGCTGCTGCGACTGACATTGGCTGGTGGTGAGCAGATACCGGCGCAGCTGTCTGCCTACTCGGTAGCCCAGCTGGGGCTGACGTCAGGCAGCCGATGCTATGCCTTGATTAAAGCGGCAGCATTGCTGGTTTGAGATAAGAGGGAAAGAAAGCCGTAAGCTTTACGCCGTAAGCTGTAAGTTAAGGACGACATAACCCCCTAACTGCTCCAAACACTATTTTTGCCACGGAAACCACGGAATCCACAGACGAAGAGCAACAAGGGTAACAGATGTGGATTATGGGACTAGTTTGTCTTTCTCGTCACCCTCGCGAAGGAACGTCATCCTCGCATAGGCGGGGATGACGTTCCTATGCGGGAATGACGACAGAACCACACCTGTTATACGGGGTTACTTAGCTGGCGCTGGCCAGTCGGGTTTCTACACCATTGGGAGTGCCAATCAAGAGCACATCGGCACCGCGCTCGGCAAACAGGCCATTGGTGACCACACCCACAATGGCGTTGATGCGGGTTTCAAGCTCACGGGGGGTGGTAATTGCCAGGCCGTGAACATCCAGAATATGATTGCCGTTATCGGTTACTACCCCTTCACGATACACCGGCTTGCCGCCCAGCTTGGTCAACTCTCGGGCCACATATTCACGCGCCATGGGAATGACTTCTACCGGCAGCGGAAATTTCCCCATCACGTCAACGGTTTTGGAACCATCCACAATGCACACGAAGCGCTCAGCCACGGCGGCCACAATTTTTTCTCGGGTTAATGCCGCGCCACCGCCTTTGATCATGGCCATGCTGGGGTCGATTTCATCGGCGCCATCCACATAGACTGCAAACTCGCTAATCTCGTTCAGATCAAAAAGACGAATACCCAGTTGCTGCAGGCGAGCGCTGGATGCTTCGGAGCTGGAAACCGCACCTTTGATCTGATCTTTAATAGAGCCCAGGGCATCAATAAAGTGATTCACGGTAGAGCCGGTACCCACGCCGACTATGCTGCCTGCAGGAACGTATTCGAGTGCGGCCCAGCCGGCGGCTTTTTTCATTTCATCTTGTGTCATCAGCGTTGTTTCTTCTCTGTGTTAAGGTGCGCACGGCGACCGTTCAAGGCAACGGGTGGCAGCACTGGCAGTGGCAAATACGGGTATTATAGCAATTTGGCCTTGCCTTGCATGCGGCTTTTACCAGCGCCAGTGCTGTTTGGGCGTAATCAGCTCTGGCAGGGGAATATCCCAACTGTCGACGGGAATGGCCGGCAGTTGCTGACAGTCGTGGGCCAGGCCAACCGGGCGAGGGCCCAGGCCGTGGCGCCAGGCGGCCAGAGTGCGATCATAAAAGCCGCCGCCCATGCCAATGCGATTGCCGCTGGCATCGAAGGCCACCAGAGGGGTATAGATAATATCGAGCTCGTTTCTGGAAGTCAGCAGGCGAATATCGAGTTTGGGCTCGGCGATACCAAAGCGGTTTTCAACCATTCTGGTGTCCGGCTCGTAGCGTAAAAACAGCAAGTGTCCCGGGCTGAAAGGGTGCAGTACCGGCAGGTAAACCTGAGTGCCTTTGGCCCAGTACCAGTCGATAAGCGGTTGCGGGTTTAATTCACCGTCGTTGGCCAGGTACAAGGCTACCTTGTTGGCGTCAGCCAAATGCGGGGTCTGTGCCACCTGCTGTACTATGCTGGTCGCCGCGGCCTGTTGCTGTGCCTGGCTCAGCTGACGGCGCGCCTGCCGTATGTGTTGACGTATCGTCTGTCTTTCGCTCAAAAGTACCTCCGGCCGAGTCATAACAAATTGCTCAAATACAGGAGCAAAACATTAGCTGACAGCTTTATCTCCTGGATTTACCCCAGGGGCCTGCTATCAGTTCCAGGTAAAGGGCTTCCACCTGTTCTCGAGCCCAGGGCGTACGGCGCAAAAAAGTCAGGCTCGACTTGATACTGGGATCGTTTTTAAAGCAGTTGATGTTCACCCGGTTTGCCAGCTCTTCCCAGCCATAACGCTCGACCAGTTCGGTCAGCAGTGCCTTGAGGGTAATGCCGTGCAAAGGGTTATTGGGTTGTTCTGTCATTAAAGAGGTTACCTGTTGCATGGGGAGACGTGACAATTGTAACAGGATTTTCAGGTGCAATAGAGCAGGAGTATTACCAAATATCGCAGGAAGCGATTGGCCGTCAGCTCTGCACAGTCTGTTTGAAGCACGCTATTTTAAACATGCCGTTTAAACAACAAAGCTGCTAGCTGAAAGGGATCCCCAGGGTGCCGTTGCGGGTGTGAGTCCTTGAACCGTACGGTTCAAGGCGGAAAACCGGTATCTACCGCAGGCTTCTCGGTCGGGCCGAGCATGCACAATAGTAAGTAACGCGGCTTTCCTGTGCTGTGATTATCGGCTCAGGGACGTCACCCTGCTGACGAACACCCCAGGGAAAGCTAAACTGGTGTCTAAGCGCTCTGGTTGCAGAGTTTACCAAAAGTTAGCTAACTTTGTTAGCCAGGGCTTCTTCAATGGTATGCTGCAGCAGCTTGATGCGCTGATTCATGCCGTCAGCATATTGGTTATTTTTATCTTTTTCAAGTTCAAGCTCATGGCACACATTCAGTGCCAGCATAATGGCTATTTGCTCATTCGAGCCCACCTTGCCGCTTTGCTTGAAGTTGCTAATACGCTCGTTAAGCATATCTGCCGCCCGCTGCAATGCAACTTCCTGCCCTACAGGACAAGCAATCTTATAAGGTCGGCCAAGAATAACAATATCGATTGCCGCTGTGGTCATGTGGTCCTCAGATGGCTGATTGCAGTAGACGATGAAATTCTGGCGACTATATAGCGGCGCACCATAAGTTTCAAGGGGCGGCTGGCCTGAGAGAGGTCACAATGCTAGGATCTGCCATATAAATCTCTCTTTTTTACCTATCGAGTAACTGATGAACGACAAGGCCCGTCTTAACTACGACGCATTTACTAGCTTACTGGAACATCACAACATGGTGGTGACCGCCGCCGAAGTACATGGTGTGATTTGTGGCCTGATTTGTGGCGGTATGGCGCAGAATGATCCTCGCTGGCAGCAGCACTTCAATGCCTTGCTAAACGACGACTTTGAACTGCCAACAGAGCTGAAAAAAGCAGTCAACCTGTTGTTTTCACGTGTTTATGAAGAATTGATTAATCAGAGCCGCTTCGAACTGCTCATGCCGGACGACGACGAGCCGCTAGACGACCGTCTGGAAGCCATGATGGAATGGGCCGCCGCCTTTCTGGCCGGTTTTGGGGTGGTGCAGCAGGAGCTGAACAAGGCCTCGAGCGAGCTTCAGGAGATGATCCAGGATATCAGCAGCATTACTCAGGTGTCCGGTGACTTCGATCAGGAAGACGAAGAAAGCGAAACCGCCTTCGTGGTGCTTTACGAACACCTGAAATTAGGCGCTACCCTGGCATTCGAAGAGTTTGGCAAGGGCCAGCCTCAGCCCCAGCGACCCACTCTGCATTAATAGCGACAGTTCAGCCTCATGACCCATTATGATGTGGTAATTAACGGTGGCGGCCTGGCCGGTGCCGTACTGGCATTAGGCCTGAGCCAGCTTGAGCGTGCCGATGGCTCGACATTGCGCATTGCGCTCATAGAAAGATCGGCTCCCGACCAAAACCGGCACCCGGGGTTTGATGCCCGCAGCATTGCCCTGGCCGGCCACAGTTGTGAGTTACTGCAACAATTGGGACTCTGGTCCTTGTTGCGTGATCTGGCCACCCCCATTACGGCGATTCAAGTCTCCGATCAGGGGCACTTCGGGCAGGTGAACATGCAGGCGCAGGATTACTCGGTGCCGGCGCTGGGCAATGTGATAGAACTTGCGCCTGTGGGGCAGCTATTGTATCAGCAATTACAGCAGCACCCGGCGATTGAGCTGTTTTGCCCCGCACAAATCGCCACCTGGCAACAAGCAGCGGACCAGGTGATGGTGACGCTGGATAATGACCAGCGGCTAACCACCAGCTTGCTGGTTGCCGCCGATGGCCACCATTCCCGAATAAGTCGCCAGCTCAAGCTTCCCCGTCGCCAGTTCGACTACCAGCAAAGCGCCATTATTGCCAATGTGCAAACCGCCATGCCCCATCAAGGCCGGGCCTTCGAACGATTTACACCCGAAGGGCCCATTGCACTCTTGCCCATGAGTGGTGAGCGTTGCTCGCTGGTGTGGTGTGTGTCCAATGCCCGGGCCAAGCAGTTGATGGCGTGTGACGACAGTGCGTTTTTAACCCGGTTACAGCAGGAGTTTGGCTATCGACTGGGGCGCATCACCCGCACCGGCACCCGACATTGTTACCCCTTGGTACTGGATGAAGTGACGCGGCCCTGGCATCACAGGGTGGTGCTGGTCGGCAATGCCGCGCACCTGCTGCACCCCATTGCCGGACAAGGCTTTAACTTGGGGCTGCGCGATGTGGCGGCTCTGGTTGAGCAGGTACGCCAGGCTTTGCTGGATCCATCGGAGGCAGAACACCCGGTGGATCTGGGCAGTCATCAGCTGCTCAGCCGCTACGGACAATCACGACAAGCGGATCAGGCGGCACTGGTGGGCATCACTTCGGCACTGGCCTTATTGTTTTCCAATGATCATCCCGTGCTGGCCGCGGGTCGCAACCTGGGGCTGATGACGATGGCAGCCTGCAGCTCCTTGAAACACAGCCTGGCCTGGCAGGCCATGGGCAAGAGGTAACCCGATGCAAGCAACGGATGTGATCATAATTGGCGGCGGCATGGTGGGGCTCACCCTGGCGCTGGCACTCGAACAAAGCGGTTTGAAGGTGGCGGTGATTGAAGGACAGATGCCCGACCCAACGCTGCCGGCGGTCCCCGAAAACAGGGTGAGTGCGATTAACCTGGCCTCGCAAACCCTGCTCGAGCGGCTTCACGCCTGGCCCAGCCAGCAAGAACGCCTTGGCCCTTACACCCAAATGGCGGTGTGGGAAGCCGATACCGGAGCCAGTATCGACTTTTCTGCGGCGCTTATGCATCAGTCTCACTTGGGGCACATAGTCGAAAATCGCCTGCTGCAGCACAGCCTGCTCGAGCAGGCCAGAACCCGGCCACACATCGACTTGCACCTGCCGGCCCGCGCCCATACCGTCTCGGTGAGTGAGCAGGGCGCTTTTGTGCTGCTGGATACCGGTATTCCCATCACCGGCCGCTTGCTGGTGGGCGCAGACGGGGCCCGTTCCTGGCTGCGGGAACAATTACAACCCGGCATGATGGAGTGGGACTACGACCATCATGCGCTGGTCGCCACCGTGGCCACCGCCGAGCCCCATCAACACACGGCACGACAAGTCTTTCGTGGCAACGACATTCTGGCCTTCTTGCCGCTGGCCGACCCGCATCAGTGTTCTATCGTCTGGTCTTGTGCCCCCGAGGATGCAGCTGCACGACTGGCCTTGCCGGATGCCGACTTCAACAAGGCCCTGGCGTTGGCCTTCGATATGCGACTGGGGCAGTGCGAGCTGTTGGGCCCCAGGATGACGATTCCGTTGAAGGCCCGTTTCAGCCAGCAGTTTTGTGGCCCGCGCTGGGCCTTGATTGGTGATGCGGCGCATACCATTCACCCCCTGGCGGGGCAGGGCGTGAATCTGGGGCTGCAGGATGCGGCGGCACTTGCCGACACCTTGACGCGCCTGCACCAGGAAGGGCGCGATATTGGCGCCCTGGCCGAATTGAAATCCTTTGAGCGCTGGCGCAAAACCGAGGCGGCCACTCTGTTAGCGGCCATGGAAGGGCTTAAACGTCTCTTTGGGCTCGACAACCCCCTGTTGAAAGGGCTGCGTGGCGCAGGACTCAACCTGACCAATCGCCTGACGCCCGTTAAGCGCAAACTGGCCGCGCACGCCCTGGGGACCAGTGGTTTGCAAGCCAGCTTATCCAAAAAGTAACGCAGCTTGCCAAGAAAGCCGGAACCCGTCCGGCACTACTGGCGAATAAATACCGGACTTAAAAGGTTCGGTATTTATTATTTGCCATGTATTGTATACAGAGTGTTCAAATCAAAGTGGGCTTTAAAGCGGCCGAATGAATCCGATCCCGCACTTTCTTGCCCGAACCGCTTTTTCAGTATCATTTTTAATCAAATTTGCCGTAGAACTGATCACATTTTGATAATTTAAAAAAACTTTACACTTTGTGTGGTTTTATCCTGAGTCGACTTAAGTATAATTAAAAGTACTATCAGATTATCGTTTACAGATAATGCTTGAATACAAGGAAGCGCATTAATGACCAAGCAAACAGTTTTGCACTCGGAGCACGTTGCTGCCGGTGCCAAAATGGTAGATTTTCACGGTTGGGATATGCCTATCAACTATGGTTCTCAGCTTGAGGAGCACCATGTTGTGCGTAAAGACGCCGGCATGTTCGACGTTTCTCACATGACCATAGTCGATGTCAAAGGTAGCCAGGCCAAAGCCTTCCTGCAGCGACTGCTTGCCAACGATGTGGCGCGCATTAGCGAGTCCGGCAAGGCGATTTACAGCCCCATGCTGAACGAGCAGGGCGGCGTGATTGATGATCTGATCACCTATTTCTTCGCCGAAGACGACTATCGCATGATAGTGAACTCCGCCACCCGCGACAAAGACATGGTCTGGTTGGGCGAGCAGTCAAAGGGCTTTGATGTCACCCTGACCGAACGTACCGATCTGGCGATGATCGCGGTACAGGGCCCTAATGCCAAGGCCAAGGCCGCTCAGGTATTCAGTGCCGAGCAGAACGCCGCCGTGGCAGGCATGCAACCCTTCTTCGGTGTGCAGTCCGGCGATCTCTTTATCGCTTCCACCGGCTATACCGGTGAAGACGGCTACGAAATCGTGATGCCAGTCGACCAGGCTGTCGAGCTGTGGAATGCCCTGCAGGCCGCCGGCGTGCGTCCTTGTGGCCTGGGTTCTCGCGATACCCTGCGTCTGGAAGCGGGCATGAACCTCTATGGTCAGGACATGGACGAAACCGTGTCTCCCCTGGCGGCCAACATGGCCTGGACCATCGCCTGGGAGCCGGCCGAGCGTGACTTTATCGGCCGCGCCGCACTTGAAGCCCAGAAAGCCGCTGGCGATCAGCCCAAGCTGGTTGGCCTGGTCATGAAGGAAAAAGGCGTGCTGCGCGCCGGTACTGCGGTACGTTTTACCGACGACCAGGGCCAGGAACAACAGGGCGTTATCACTTCCGGTACTTTCTCTCCTACACTGGGACACAGCATTGCCCTGGCGCGGGTACCGCGTTCGGTGGGAGCCAATGCTGAAGTGGAAATGCGTAAAAAATGGATGCCGGTGTCGGTTGTCAAGCCGACCTTCGTACGCTTCGGCAAAGCGGTTGCCGAATTTTAAGAATCAAGTTGAATCAACAAGAGGAACAATTTAATGAGCAATATCCCCAGTGAATTGAAGTATGCCCGCTCCCACGAATGGGTACGTCTGGAAGGTAACGGTGAAGCCGTGGTTGGTATTACCGAGCACGCGCAGGAACTGTTGGGTGATATGGTGTTTGTTGAGCTGCCCGAAGTAGGTAGCACCGTCGATGCCGGTGAAGACTGCGCCGTCTGTGAGTCGGTAAAAGCCGCCTCCGATATTTATGCGCCGGTCAGCGGTGAAATCATTGCCATCAACGAAGAGCTGGAAGACAGCCCAGAGCTGGTTAACTCCGACTCCTTCGGTGACGGCTGGTTGTTCCGCATCAAGCTGGCTGACGAGTCCGATCTGGACGAGCTGCTGGATGCCGCAGGTTACGAAAGCAGCATCGACGAAGAATAATCCCGGGCCCCCTGATTGGGGGCTTCATATTGCTCCTTAGCGTCCATTTCAATGGCCAGACCCATGGCAGAGAAGGGGAAACCCTTGAAAAACCTGCGCCTCGGTTTTCTAAGGAGCCATATACATCGACCAAACCCTGCTCCAAGGTGGTGTTTGGTCGACTATATTCGACCCTGCAATCACATATCCAGACCTTGCCGGCAAGTACCCCCCAGAGGCCGGTTGTCTGTGTTTTTATCCGCACAGCTGGCCTATTTAAGGAAGTGAATAAATGACCCAGTCTTTGTTTGAACTTGAGCAGAATAATGCCTTTATCGGTCGCCATATCGGCCCGACCGACCAGGATGTGGCCGAGATGCTGGCCGTGGTGGGCGCCGAGTCGCTGGACGATCTGATCCAGCAGACGGTACCCGCCAACATCTTCAACGACCAGCCGCTGGGTATCGGTGCCAGCCGCACCGAGGTTGAGGCCCTGGCGTACCTGAAATCCCTGGCCCAGAAAAACAAGGTCAGCAAGAGCTATATCGGCATGGGCTATCACGATACCCATGTGCCTCTGGTGATCCAGCGTAACGTGCTGGAAAATCCGGGCTGGTATACCGCCTATACCCCTTATCAGCCCGAGATTGCCCAGGGCCGTCTGCAAGCTCTGCTCAACTTCCAACAAGTGACTCAGGATCTGACCGGCCTGGATCTGGCCAGCGCCTCGCTGCTGGATGAAGCCACCGCCGCCGCCGAAGCCATGGCTCTGGCCAAGCGCGTCAGCAAGAACAAGAAAGCCAATACCTTCTTCATCGCCGATGATGTTCACCCACAAACCAAAGACGTGGTTAAAGAGCGTGCCGAGCACTACGGTTTTGAAATCGTGGTTGCCCCGGCCGACGCCGTGGTTGAGCACGAGGTATTCGGTGCCCTGTTCCAGTACCCATCCACTACCGGTCAGATCCGCGACATCAAGGGACTGATCGAAAAGGTACAGAGCCAGAAAGGCATTGCCTGTGTGGCCGCCGACATTCTGTCGCTGGTGCTGCTGAAGGCGCCGGGCGCACTGGGCGCCGACGTGGTACTGGGCAACGCCCAGCGCTTTGGCGTGCCCATGGGTTACGGTGGCCCGCACGCTGCCTTCTTCGCCACCCGCGACGCTTACAAGCGTTCACTGCCAGGCCGTATCATCGGTGTCTCCAAGGACACCCGTGGCAAGCCGGCACTGCGCATGGCAATGCAGACCCGCGAGCAGCATATCCGCCGCGAAAAGGCCAACTCCAACATCTGTACCGCTCAGGTGCTGCTGGCCAACATGTCCAGCTTCTTCGCCGTTTACCACGGCCCTGAAGGCCTTAAGCGCATCGCCAACCGCGTACACCGCCTGACCGACATTCTGGCTCTGGGCCTCAAGTCCAAGGGTGTGTCTCTCCAGCACGATACCTGGTTCGACACCCTGACCGTGATCAGCGAAGACAAAGACGCCATCATCAAGCGTGCGCTGGCCAAAGACGTTAACCTGCGTACCGATCTGAACGGTGCTTTGGGTGTGTCGCTGTCGGAAACCACCACTCGCGACGATGTGGCCGAGCTGTTCGATATCTTCCTCGGCGAAGGCCATGGCCTGGACGTAGAAGCACTGGACACCAAAGCCGCTGCCGGCACCGATTCCATTCCGGCCGAGCTCAAGCGCGACAACGCCATCCTGACTCACGAAGTGTTCAACAAGTATCACTCCGAAACCGAGATGCTGCGCTACATCCACAAGCTGGAAATGAAAGATCTGGCGCTTAACTACAGCATGATTTCATTGGGCTCCTGTACCATGAAGCTCAACGCCACCGCCGAAATGGTGCCGATCAGCTGGCCGGAACTGTCCAAGATCCACCCCTTCGCGCCACTGGATCAGACCCAGGGTTATCAGCAGATGATTGCCGAGCTGGAAGACTGGCTGGTAAAAATCACCGGTTACGATGCCATCTGCATTCAGCCCAACTCGGGCGCCCAGGGCGAATATGCCGGTCTGCTGGCCATCAAGAAATACCATGAGTCCCGTAACGAGGGCCACCGCGATATCTGCCTGATCCCGAGCTCGGCCCACGGTACCAACCCGGCCTCTGCCCAGATGGCCAACATGAAGGTGATAGTGGTAGCTTGCGACAAGCAGGGCAACATCGACATGGCGGATCTCAAGTCCAAGGCGGCTGAAGCCGGCGAGAACCTGTCCTGCATCATGGCGACCTATCCGTCTACCCACGGTGTGTACGAAGAGAACATCCGCGAAGTGTGTGAAGTGATCCACAGCTATGGCGGACAGGTGTACATGGATGGCGCCAACATGAACGCCCAGGTGGGCATTACCTCGCCCGGCTTCATCGGCGGCGACGTATCGCACCTCAACCTGCACAAGACCTTCGCCATTCCGCACGGCGGCGGCGGCCCGGGCATGGGTCCCATCGGCGTGAAAGCACACCTGGCCCCCTTCGTGGCCGGCCATGCAGTCGTTAAAACCGATAAGGAAAGTCGTGACAACGGCGCCGTCTCTGCCGCGCCGTTCGGTTCGGCCAGCATACTGCCCATCAGCTGGATGTATACCGCGCTGCTGGGGGATGAAGGTCTGAAGCGTTCCACTCAGCTGGCGATTCTTAACGCCAACTACCTGATGAAGAACCTGGCCGAGGATTACCCTATCCTGTATACCGGTCGTAACGATCGCGTCGCCCACGAGTGCATCGTGGATCTGCGTCCGTTGAAAGAAACCAGCGGTATCAGCGAAATGGACGTGGCCAAGCGCCTCAACGACTTCGGTTTCCATGCGCCGACCATGAGCTTCCCGGTAGCTGGTACCTTGATGATCGAACCGACCGAGTCCGAGTCCAAGGCCGAGATCGATCGCTTCATCTTCGCCATGAAGCAGATCCGCGAAGAAATTCGTCAGGTAGAAAACGGCACCTGGACCCTGGAAGACAACCCCCTGGTCAATGCGCCGCATACTCAGGATGACGTCATGGACAGCGAATGGAACCGGGCTTACAGCCGCGAGCAGGCGGTATTCCCGTCAGCCGACGTGCGTCGCAACAAGTTCTGGCCCACAGTGAACCGTATCGACGACGTGTACGGCGACCGGAACCTGTTCTGCAGCTGCCTGCCCATGTCTGCTTACGAGTAAAGCGACCTGTGGTGATCACGGCCAGCTAAGTTGGAAACCGTGACCATCAAGTTGGAAACCGACAATTAAGTTGGAAACCCATGTAAAAAGCCCTGCTGGTTAGCAGGGCTTTTTTTATGGGGGGAATTTTGCTCAGCCATAGGTTGGGTGCAAGACAGGCTTGAAGGCGAGTTTGAAGAGGTGATGGGTCTCGAACATTCTGAAGCGCCTCAAACGCGTGATCTTGTCATACCAATCTAAGTAAAAACATGATCTATTTTAAAGCTGAGTACCAGAGGAAACAGAGTCAGCTCCCACGACACGCCATAAACCCATCCCTGGGGGCTCGGGAAATGACATCCCTGTCATTTCACGGTCGTGGGAGCCGATCTCTGTTGCCTCTCCACAAGCACCGAGTTGTCTGTAGATAGCACCTACAGGCAACTCCGCAGCTGGGGGCGGATGAAGGGATCTACTCCACCGACCATCACATGACAAGGATGATGAGATGGACACCTCTTGTGCAACCGGCGTCATTACGCGCCATATTTGGGTTACGCACTCAAATATCATCACAAAAGGTGTCCACTATGAACATTACGCTGATTGGTATCGATTTGGCAAAGAATGTGTTTCAAGTCTGTGGCGTGAATCAAGCAGGCAAGCCGATATTTAACCGCCAGGTTCGGCGTCCCAACTTACTGAAGCTTCTGCTCCAGCACCCTGATGCAACTATTGCGATGGAAGCCTGTAGCGGATCTAACTACTGGGGGAGAACGTTGCAGAAGCTTGGCTATACCGTCATGTTACTACCACCCCAGCATGTGAAGCCATTCGTCAAAGGTAACAAGAATGACCGTAACGATGCGTTCGCTATCTGTGAGGCGGCGAAGCGACCTAATATCACAACCGTCACCCCCAGAACCTTGGAGCAAACGGATATGAACCTGGTCCACCGTATCCGCGAACGACGCGTATCGGAGCGTACTCGGCTCATTTGCCAATTACGTGGCCTGCTGAATGAGTACGGTATTGTTCAGCCACGGGGGAAGGATTCATTTCAGGCAGCACTGCCCGATATATTGGAAGTAGCCGATAACGAATTGACGCCACAGGCTAGAATGTATTTTCAAGGCTTGTTGGACGAGTGGAGAGCACTCGACGAGTCGATAAAGCAACTGGAGGCAGATATACGTCGCCAGTGTCGTGATAATGAAGCCTGTCGTCGGCTGAAAGAAATCAAAGGCGTCGGTGATATTACCGCTACCGCGATGGTCGCCTTCGCAGGCAATGCACGCCACTATCGTAATGGTCGTCACTTTTCCGCTAATTTGGGCTTAGTTCCCAAAGAGCATTCTAGTGGCGGTAAACAAAAGCTAGGTAGCATTACCAAGCGGGGTAATGGTTACTTACGCTGGTTATTGGTACAGGGAGCTTGGTCGATCATCCGTCATCTAGATAAGTCCGAAGACCGGATTTCATTATGGGCCAAAACGTTGATTGAGCGCCGTGGTGAAGCACGAACTGCGATAGCTATCGCGAATAAGTTAGCACGCATTATCTGGGCAATGTTGTCTAAGGGAACGGATTACCGACTGGCTTAATCATTGATAGCAAGATTAGAAAAAAGAACGGTTTAGCAATAAAAAAAGAGTTCTATCACCCCGACGAACTGCACGAGGATGTAACGTTAATGTGGTAACAGGTAAGACCGACCCTTGCCAACGCTGTAACATGACACGGAACCTGGATTCCGCAAGGATGATTATGCTGCAAGGGTGCGGTTCTCATTAGGGCCAGAGCAGACCAAGTATGCTCACCAATATAGGCCGTATATATGTATGCAGTTTATCCTGGCTACCAACAATAACGAAAATCCCACTTGCAGTAAGCGAGGTGTCCATATATGTCATGTGTTTGAGCGCCACAGGGATGTGCTTGCAGCGTGTCGGTGGAGTAGACCCTTCGTTCGGCCTTTACTGAGCAGATAAACAGACCAGTTACTTACTCAGTTTGGTATCAGCGATGTGCAGACAATACCGGAGAAAAACGCCCCTCAGCTTAGCGCCCTCAAAAGCGGTATGTTTTTGCCGCTTGTGCCGGTCATTTTCAGCAAGGCTCTCTTCAGCAAGGCTCTCGAATACCGGGACCGAGCCCCGGAGAGGTCTGTCCTGTAAGTGCTCTCTTATAACAGATGTGGATTTTGGTGCTAGGTTTGCCTTTATCGTCACCCTCGCGGGAATGACGGCAGATCTACACCTGTTATGCGGCATTGCTTATGAACCGGATAACATGGAGGTAATACCATGAACAATTTTTTTCTTGCCCTGCTTTTTCGCACCAGTGTTTGCACCCTGGCACTGGCCTTGCCTTTTACCCTGCGGGCCGCAGAGCCGGTGGTCATAGAGCTGACCCAGACCGGCTGTCAGTTTATCGAAAGCGAGAACGGGGTGGATCACGGCTATATCACTCATGCCAAGGCCGATTGTGATCGCATCAATGCCGAGACCGCCGTTGAGCGGCTGGCACAAGCTCGCACGCTGGAGCTTGAACCCGGTCGCTATATCTTCAGGGTGCACAACAGGGATGTGCCCTACGAGCTGGGGTTCTGGCTTCGGGGGGCCGGTCTGCTGGACCGGGCACTGCTGCCTGGCGTCTCCGGCGGTGGCCTGAGCATGGGGACGAGCCGGGATTATGAAATAGAGCTTGAACCCGGCGAATACCTTTACTCCTGCCCGTTGAATACGACCCCCGACTACCGCTTGACGGTGGCGGACTAATCGATGGCCGTCATCCGTCATCTCCAGTCGTTGCACGACTCGGCAACAACCAAAAGTATTGCTGCGGACTGGCTAATTAGCGGCTTAGTGGATATGGTAAACAGGCATTGCGCATTGAATTGTTTAATACAAGATGTGTATTTCTGACGAGACAAGGAGGCGACATGAGCCTGAACTACGAAGCAGAAAGAGCGGTATTAATGGAAGACGTAAAGCAGGTACTGAAAGATGCCGAGGCGCTCTACAAGGCGGCGGTTGACGATGGTAGCACCGAAGGCAAAGCGTTAAAGGAAAAGCTGAAAGCCCAGTTGAGCAAGGCGCAGCAACAATATGCGGAGCTGGAAGGCACCGTTCTGGAGCGCACGCGCAAGGCTGCAGCCAGCACCAACGATCTGGTGCATGAAAAACCCTATCATGCGATCGGTATTGCTGCCGTGGTGGGCCTGGTTTTGGGTGCATTCTTAAGCCGTTGCGGCCGCTAACCGCGAGTGCGCCCAGCGCGTCGAGATAATGCGTCGCGCTGGGCGTGGCTAAGCAGCCCTGCCTGTTATGCTTAACAATATTTTATTTTCTGTCGGGTTGCGGTCATATCCATGCCCGACCGCACTTTAATGCAAAGGACGGTCTATTGATGAGTGGCCAAATCAATTCGTTGAAGGAGTTGCTGCATACCGTTACCGAGCTGTTATTCGTACGCTTTAAAATGGCCCGTATCGAATTTGTTGCGCAAAAAGAGCGCATGGTACGGCTGGGTATATTGGCATTTGTGGCGGTCATGCTGTTTTTAATGTCTTACATCAGCCTGTTGTTTGGTTTGAATGCGGTGTTGTCACCCGAAGCCAAAGTATGGGTATTTTTTGCCTTGTCGGCGGTCATGCTACTGCTGATGATATGGGCATTTTGGTCGATTAGCCGCAACCTCATGGGGCAGCGACGATTTTTGGCGAAAACACTGCACGAACTGCAAGAAGACGTGGCGTATGTGCAAGGCAAAAAGACCATGGCCGACTGGTCTTTAAAGGAGTAACCCATGCACAAGTCATTAAAAGAAGAACAGCAACTGTTACAGCTACAGGCCGAGGCGCTGCGGCTGAAGTTGTTGTCCAATCAAATGCGCCGCCAGCAAGAAAAGTCCGGCCCCGACTTGTTAGGGCTGGCCAGCCAGCTGCCCAAAGCCGGCTTGGTCTGGCGACTGGCCAACATGCCGCGCAAACTAAGAAACAAGCTGTTATTGGGGGCCGGCCTGCTGGCGGTACTCTACCTGCGCTTTTAACAGATTTATTCTTCCCGTTGCAAACCGGCTGCCGCCAGTATCTGCTGCTTGTTTACCTGGTCCAGTTGCTCTGCCGCCAGGTACTGCTTGGCATATTGCAGATAAATTTCCTGCTCGACAAAAAAGCGAAACAGCACCGGATCCAGGTGCTGTCTTTTCACCATGTCGGCCATGATCGACAGCGTCTTGTGCAAGCCATTGGCCTCTTTATAGGGGCGATCGGAGGCGGTCAAGGCTTCAAATATATCGGCCAGCGCCATCATGCGAGCCTGCAGCGGCAACTCGGCCGCCTTGATGCCCCGCGGGTACCCGGTGCCGTCCATACGTTCATGATGGCTGGCCGCCAGGGTTGGCACGTCACTCAAATGGGCAGGATAGTGCAGCTCGCTGAGCATGATCAGGGTATGCACCACGTGAGCATTGATGATGTAGCGCTCTTCGGTGGTGAGTGTGCCGTGAGGAATGGCCAGGTTATACCGCTCGCCCAAATGTTGCTTGAGCCTGGGTTGTTGCAGGGTAATCTGCCAGTCATTATTGGGGGCGATGCGCTCTTTTTCCGGGTAGGGGATCTGATGCTCGGGCTTGTCGGCGAGCAGGCTCTCCCGAGCCGGCAGTGGTATTTTACGGCCCAGGCGCAGCTCTTCTTCCCAGGATAATCCCACCCTGTTATCCAGAGTACGCATCCAGCTTTGTGCGGCAATGTTATCCAGGCGCGCTTGCTGGGCGGCATTTATTCTGGCATCGCCCTTATTCAACTGTGCAATAAAGGCGAAATCCTCATCAAGCTGCTGTTGTTGCTGCTGGCGTCGGGCGGCCAGTTCCGCCTCGTCTTCACCGCTCGCGACCCCTTGCCAATAACGAATATCCGCGTCGCGCTTTAGCACCTCGAAACGCATTCTTATTTCATGCAACCGGTTGTACAGGGTTTCCAGCTTGGTGGCTTTATCCAGCAGGTGCTCGGGGGTGACCAGCTTGCCGCAATCGTGCAGCCAGGCGGACAGGTAAAGGGCTTCCCATTGCTGCTCCGTTAACTGAAAGTCGGCATAGTCGCCGGTCTGGCTGTCCTGGGCGGCCCGGGCCAGCATCAGGGTGAGTTCGGGCACGCGCTGGCAATGCTTGCTGGTGTGAGGAGACTTGGCATCTATGCCTGCGGCCAGCACGCGGATCATCGACTCTGTCATCAGTTGCTGTTGCTCAAACAGCGACAAGTCCTCGAGGGCTATGTTGGCGAAGTCACAATAATGTGCAATAAAGCGACGCTTGCCGGCAGAAAGCGCGGCAGCCTCATGGCTCATCCCCAGCATGATCACGCCGTTGAGTTGCCCGAAGCGATCATACAACAGCCAGGGGGGCTCGAAACGTAACGCCTGATCGGAAAAAGTCTGCACCATAAAGGCGGACAGGGCATCCCCCGTCATCTGCTCGGGCAAGGTAATGCGGTGTTGCCGATGTTTGTCCAGCAACACCAGACTGTGCTCGTTATCCTGCTGTTTGGCTCGATAAACCAGGCAGCGGCGCCCGCCACTCAGGTGCTTGATGCCCGTGCTGACCCGCTGCAATAAGTTATTAAAGTCATCACTCTGTGATAAAGAATGCAGCTCCTTGATAAAACCGGCCAGGGTGTTATTCATCAAGGTCATGGCTTGCGCCTGGGCATCCAGCTCTTGATAGAAGTAACGGCGCGCCTTGAAGTGGGTAAAGTCGAAGGCCTGAATGGCTTTCATGTCTGCGGCCATTTGCGTCAAAGGGCGGGAAATCGCCCGGGCCGCCATCATCACCAGTGGCAAGCTCAGGATGATGATCAACAGGGTCAGCCAGGCTTGCTCACGACTGAAGGTCAAAGCCTTGGCCATGAGCGTCTGGTAGGGCACCAGAGTGACCAGGCGCAAATCGAGAGAATGATGCGGGTTGATGCCCAGGCTGAGGGGCTGTTGCTGCCCCAGCCAGGTTTCTCCATTAACTTGATGACGCCAGCTCGTGAGCTCGGGCTGGCTCGCCAGCACGGATAAACCGCCCAGGTCCTGAACAGAAGGCGAAGGGGAGGGCAGGAGCTCGCTGCTGGCCAGTATGTCTAGCCCGGGAGCTTGCAGCAGCAAGGTGTGGGACTGGGGAGAACCTTCTTTAAGGGCATGATTCAAGTCGGTTAACAACAGATCGGCCGCCCATACTCTTTGCTGGCCGGTATCGCCAATGGATAGGGTCAGCCCCAGGACATTATTGGCGGCATGAAAGCGATAGGGAGCCGTCAGGTGCAAGCCCTGCTGAGCCAGGGTTGGAATAAACCAGGGCCGACTTCGCACATCGAACGGCACGGCATTGGCGGGGGCGTCAACCACACCCTGGTCGAGTAACTGGTGGTGTTGATCAAAATAGAAGCGTCGGGTAGCCGCTTGAGGTGACAGGATTTCTAATATCAACTCGGTTGCCAAAGGAGCAGCAAGCGCAGTGCGCCTGGCGTGATCCGATACCCGGCGAAAGAACAGCCCCCGACCATCGGGTTCGCCCACATAAAAAGCAACCACGTGGGGATTGGCCAGCAGCAAGGGATGCAGCAGCGGCCACCAGCGGCCAGGATCTGACTCGGCACTGGCCAGGGTGACCCCATTGCTTTGCATCAGGGTCAGGCCGGTATTGATATTCTGCAGGCTGTGCTCCAGCCGTTGACTGAGCCGGTGGCCCAGCGCGTCCAGACGCTGCTGGCTGTTGGCCAGGATATAGACGCTGTTATGGCGATGCTGGGCATAAATCAGCACACTGCCCAGCAATATAACCAAAGCAGAAAACAGGCAGGTAATGTACACCCGCAAACTAAAACGCGCATAAACCCACGGCATGATGATCATCCTGTTCAATCAATGCTAAGCATAGCCGCGGGTGTTAAAAGTCACATGACCGGGGTGTGGTCAGCTTCGGTAGTCGCCAATATCGGGCCTGCGGCTCGGGCCGTGCAGGGCAATATCAACGGGGTGAAAGGCCTTAATGGCTTCGAAGCAAAAGTCACCCACCGCCCTGTGCAAAGACTGGGGATCATGGTTGGTGATAATAATCACGCTTTTTGCCAGGTTACGGCGCCGGCGCAGCAAGTGGCCCAGAAAGCTGGACTGACTCTCGGCCAGTCGCGCGCGGTTGGCGGCCACTTCATCGAGGATCAATAAATCCACTTCCTCCAGTGCGCGGCGATACTGGTTGCGACTTTCCTGATCTTCGATGACCCCGAAAAACAGCCGGTCCACCACGGAAGCCCATTGTTGAAAGATAACCGACTTTTGATGCTGATAAATAAGATCATGGGCAATGGCGCCGGCCAACGTCGACTTGCCGGTGCCAAAGTCACCGTAAATCAGGATGGCGGCACCGCCTTTTTCCTTCCAGTGATCAAAGGCATTAATGAAGTGATGAGCGGTATCAATATGGTGGCTCAAGGCGGGGTCATCCCTGTCCATATTGTCGAATACCCACTCCGCATTCAGATCGGCTTGTGCCAGCAGGCGTTCGGTGCGTTTTTGTTTAGCCTGGGCCTGGGCCTTTTGCACGTCTAGGTTTGCTTGCTGCTCATATTGACGCTTGAGCTCAAAGTAGTCGTACTCGGGCAGTGTGCCGCCGGCTCTCAGTTGTTGCAGCCGGTTAAGCACCTGTTTGACGTCGCCCTTGGCGGCGGCCGGAGTGGTGTCTTTTTGTGGCTTGGGGCGACGACGGCGACGAGCAATGTCATTCAGGTCGGCGGCAATTTCTTCAGCTGTCTTTTTCATCAGATGCGCAGTCTTCCTGGTTATCGGCGTTAAGGCGCTGGGCCTCCGCCATCATTTGTTGAGCCCGTTTGCTGGGGCCGGTTTCGGTCTTGGTTGGCAGCTGCTGATACCCTGCCTCGGCTTGTGGGGCGGGCACTCGCTTGATGCTGCGCTGACTTTTCAGTTTTCGGACCAGTTTCAGCATCCACTGATGCTGGTTTTCAAAGACTTCGGGCCGGCCCAGCCAATAGGCAATAAATTCGCCGAGCTCGGTTTCATCTATATGAGTGTCGAGCAAGCCGCACAATCGTGCCAGGCCCTCAAACTGGTCATCTGGTCGCCACTCCGGGTGCATGGCAAACTGGCGAGCAGGGAGCGGAGCCAGGCCGCGAAGCCGCTTCAGCGGGAGCGAAAATACCGCGCCATGATAATGCTGGGGATGCGGATTTTCTACCAGGCTCAACAAGCCGGCAGCCAGCAACTCGTCCACGAGCTGGGTCAGGGTGGCGGGCGTTACGCGATAACGGTATTCCCCTTCACCCTGTACCGCCAATGCCTTGCCCAGCACCGGGTAGTCCAGCGCCTGGGTGCGATCACCACGCGCCTGATGCTGCAAGTAGAGTTGATACAGGCTGCGTGCCGGGTGCGATAATTTGGGGGAAGTCAGTGCCTGATATTCTGCCGGTGTCATAATGCCATTACTACCCAATGAAAAAACCTTTCCCGATAAAGCCGAGTGGCATGCCCTCATGATGGCGAGGGCGTATAATCGGCTAATCGAAACTCGGCGGTGAGGCCGAAATTAAACTAGGATCAGAGTATACCTCATAACCTTGCTAGCTAATCCGATGTTTAAAGACTCTCCACTGATCCTGTTGATAGAAAGAGACAGTGCCTTCCGGCGGCTGATGTTGGCTTATCTTGAGCTGTGGGGGGCGAGAGTGATTGAAGTGGATAACGGAGCCGAAGGCCTGTATCAGGCCGGCTTGCATGCGCCCGATGTCGTGTTGAGTGACATGAGCGCGACCGTCCCCGGGGAGACGGACATAGTGAGCGCATTCAAGCGTCACTTTCCGGGCTTGCCGGTGATTGCCGTGTCGAGGCGGAAAAAAATGGCCGATGTGGCGCACGCCCTGCGCGTCGGTGCCCAGGACTATTTAATCAAGCCCATACGGCATTGGCGGCAGGTAGAAGAGGTGATCACGGCTTGCCTCAAGCCCAATGCCCAGCTGCTGTGTGCCGAGCTTGACGAGCATGTGGATTTTTTTCGCAAACACGATATGGCCGCCAGCCGTTTATGTCAGAGCTGGCGCCAGTTGTCGGAACAAAAGCTGGGTGACTGGAGGCTGAGCTGTCGACAAAGCTCTCCCTGGTGGCTTGCCGAGTACATCAAGCTGGATCAGGATGTGTTGTTGCTGTTGGCGGAGTTTGACCCCCTGAGCAGAGACACGCCCATAGTGATGACCCTGCTGACCTTTTTACTGCACGAACCCCAACGACAATACCAAAACCAGCCCAATGCCATGCTTAATAATCCGGCAAAAACCCTGGAGTATCTCAACCAGTTGATTATGGATGCGGGGTTCGATTGTCGAATCAACCTGGCGTTGTTTCGGCTGCAGGGCAACAGCAACAAGGTGTTGCTGGCCAATGGCGGTATGACGGGAAACCCGTGGCTGGCGCAGTGCAATGCCGGCCCCCTTGGGCTGAAAGCCCTGAATGCCAACCAGCTGAGTTATCCTTGTGCTTTTCCTTTCAATGTCACCCTGCAAGGCAGTTTTGGCGGAAAAATCAAACTCACGGCCTGCTATCGCTAAAAGGATTAAAAGGACTTGCTGTAAAGGGTAAAGAGTAAAGGGTTCGCTTCACCCTTCACCCTTCACCCTTCACCCTTCACCCTTCACCCTTCACCCTTCACCCTTCACCCTTCGTTAGCCGTTAATATTTAAGTTGTTTTAAATAACTACGGAAATTTTCACCCAGCTCCGAGTGTCGCAAGCCAAACTCCACATTGGCCATCATCAGCCCGAGCTTGTTACCGCAGTCGTGGCTTTTGCCGGTGATGTGATGGGCATCAACCGCTTGCTGTTCCATCAACATGGCGATGGTATCGGTCAGCTGCACTTCATCACCTTTACCCTGGGGGGTTTTGCTTAACAGCGGCCAGATATCGGCAGACAACACATAACGACCCACAACCGCTAAATTGGAGGGCGCTTCTTCGCGTTGTGGTTTTTCTACCATGTCCTTGATGGCGGCAGACTCGCCCTGTGTCAGGCTGCGCGGGCCAACATCGACGATACCAAACTGGTCGACTTGTTCTTCGGCTACCGGCTCTACCAGTATTTGACTGTGGCCACTGCCATCAAAGGCACGGATCATGGCCGCCAGGTTATCTTGGTGCAGGTTACAGCTGGCATCGTCAATGAGCACATCGGGCAGCAAGATGGCAAACGGCACATCGCCAACCAGTGGGCGAGCACACAAGATGGCATGGCCCAGCCCCTTTGCTTCGCCTTGACGCACGTGCATGATGGTGACGTCTGGTGGGCAAATACGCTGTACTTCCTCCAGCAACTGGCGCTTTACCCGCTTTTCCAGCGTGGCTTCCAGTTCAAAGCTGGTATCAAAATGGTTTTCAATCGAGTTCTTACTGGCATGGGTCACCAGCACGATTTCTTTTATTCCCGCTTTTACCGCTTCGTTAACCACATACTGGATCAGCGGCTTGTCGACCACGGGCAGCATTTCCTTGGGGATCGCTTTAGTCGCGGGCAGCATACGAGTACCCAAGCCAGCCACCGGGATCACGGCTTTACGGATTAACGACTGGGATGGCTTGGGCTTGACGGTGTGTTCTGGCTGAATATCGGACTGGTTTGAAGATTTGGTTGAAGGCATGATCGTCATCAGAATAAAGAAGAATAGCTTATCATAACCAATAGTGGCCCTCCCGACTATATTGGGAAGGCCAAGGCCTGGCGACCTTTTAATTTAACCGCTTATTCCGTTAGCAAGTGGCGGTTTTTTTCTATGGTGGCAGGTCCAATTCCACTGACCTTTGCCAAATCATCTATCGCGTCAAAAGCGCCGTTGGCTTCTCTGTACTCAACAATGGCCTGGGCTTTCGCCGACCCAATGCCCGTTAACATGGCCAGTTGCTCTGCGCTGGCACTATTGATGTTGATACTGGTAATAACGGCGTCCTGTGCAGGGGGTGCTTCTGTTTCTTGAGCCATGCTAGGCGCCGATACCGCCACGAGTGCAACGAGTAAAGTGGATAGCAGTGCTTTAGTCATTTAATCACTCCTTGATGAAGGTTTGGTCGTTTTTTGTCCAGTGGACACTACCAAGCCTTGACCATAAGTACTGATATTGCCAATTTATGCACAAAAACCGAGCTTTTCATTGTGAGGAGTGATGGGGGAAGAGCAAAGAAAGCAGCCCGCTTTAAGCCAGAAACGGTGAATTAAAGAGATAAACAGCGCAGGGGGCAGCTGCTATTTTACGAGGTATAAAAAAACCGGCCGTAGCCGGTTATATTCAGGGCAGGACTTTTTTAAAGGGTTTGACGATGACCGAGTCATACACGCCGGCAGCCACATAAGGATCGGCATCGGCCCAGGCTTGAGCCGCAGCCAAGGAGCTGAACTCGGCAATCACGGTGCTGCCGCTAAAGCCTGCTTCGCCCGGATCTTCGGCATCAATGGCCGGGGTAGGGCCGGCTACCAGCAAGCGACCTTCGTCGGCCAGGGCCTGCAAGCGGCCTAAATGAGCCGGGCGAGCCTCTTTACGCAACGGCAAGCTGTTTGCCTTGTCCTGAGCAAAAATGACATACCACATTTTCTCTGTTCCTTGTTGTGGGGTGAGCTTAAATAAAAGCAGGCTGCGTGGGCAGCCTGCAATCGATTGAAATTGTGAACGCTGCTGGCCGTGTTACTTTTCCAGCGCCTGCTGCTGGCGATACAGATAAATAGCGGTAGCAAAGGTGAACAAGAGTGTCATGCCCAGCAGGCCAAACACCTTAAAGTTGACCCACACTTCTTGCGACAGGCTGAAGGCCACATACACATTGAGTGCGCCACACACCGCAAAGAAACCCACCCAGGCCAGATTGGCCTTATCCCAAATGCTGTCGGGCAGGGTCATTTCCTTGCCCAGCATCTGCTTGATCAGGTTTTTGCGAAAGCCGTAACGGCTGACCAGCAGTCCGAGAGCAAACAGGCCATTCACGGCGGTGACTTTCCATTTAATGAAGGCATCGTCTTGAAAGAACATGGTCAGGCCACCAAAAAATAGCACCAGCGCCAGGGTGATCAGGTGCATTTTTTCCAGCTTTTTATGCTTGAACCAGAAAAACAGCATTTGAACACAGGTGGCCCCCATAAGGGCAGCGGTAGCGGCGTAGATATCGACGGTTTTATAGACAGCGAAAAAGATAATCAGGGGGATAAATTCAAGGAGCTGCTTCATGAGAGTAATCCAGACAACAAGTATGATCACAGTTTACCTATAGCGTGCACCGCTGGCAAAGAAAGCCGAACAAAACAGCGCCAGGCCCCAAGCGCCCAGAGAAAGATAAACCCCCACCGAGATCCTGACGTGTGTCAGGATGACGGCAAAGAAAGCTGGCCGCTTTTAGTGTATGGCGGTCAGTATGTCGCCGGGGGTGATCCGGACTTGTCTGGCCTGTCTGTCTGCCGGCGTGAGCAGGCTGTAGTCGGTGTGACTTTGCTGTACCACAAACTGCGCCTTGGCGGAGGTTTCGCTGTAGTAACCGGGCTGCAGCTGGCGGCGATGAATGAGGGTAAAGCGGTCACCCGGTTTAATGCCGGCCTGGCGGCCCAGATCCATCAAGATGCCTTCATCGGATTGCTGCAAGATATGGCCGATGGCTTTCATGCACGACTGGGCATGAACCACATCGCGCGCAATACGCTGCAGCAGCTGATTGGCCGACTGGCCATAGCTCGACAGCCAAAAATCCTGCTCTTGTACCTTTACCCGGGCGCGCTTGCCGTAAGACCAGGGGGCGGCAGTCTGGTAATGCCGTTGCAGCAGACGCTCGCCGGTAAAGCTGTCTTCCAGCGTCACCAACACACTGAACTGGCGGGGCATATTGCTGAAGCGCCACTTGACCCAGTTACCTTCTTCCATGCTGATGTCATTGATAACACCGCTTAGCAGCAGTCTGGACTGCTGCTGGCTGGCTAACACATCTCCACCCTGGCGCAGCCCCGGGCTGCGGGGCAGTTGGCTGTCGGTGGTGACCTGGTAGGGCAGCTGCGTCATCAAATTGACGTTGGGCGTCAGAAGTTGTGCCAGTTTGGCGGTCACGGCCGTGCCCAAATCAAAAATCTGTCCAAACCGGGCCTGCTCGGGGTGCTGCAGCGGAAAGCTGCTGAGGGCGATACCGGGATGATAACTGCCCGCACACTGAGGTTGTAGTTGATCATTGGGCCAAATGTCGGCCCTCAAGGTAAGCCACAGCCGGCCCTGAGCCTGATGCTCCTTCACAATGACATAATCCATCAGCTCACCCTGAGCCGCCACATCCAGATGCTGACCAGAAAGCATGCCGTTGGTGACCGACTGCACCGTAGTCAGCGAGGCCCCGGCCTGCAGCAAGGCATCGGTTAGAGCCTGCTCCAGGGCTTGCTGGCGGGCAGATTCGGTCCCCAGGCTTAAGGATGCCGAGCCTTCGGCTTGATACCAGTCGGCGTGGGCCGTTAAGGGCAGGGTCAGGGGTAACAGACACAGCAAGGCAGGCAAAAGGGATTTTATTGACACTGGGGTATCCTGTGTAGAGACGGCCGTGCAATAAAAGGCACGGTGTCGGTCAAGTCTTGGCAAGGATTATGCAAAAACCTTGCCTGATAAACACCAAAGTAAGCCAGAAGCGGTCAGTTAAAGATAAACACGGCGCCGAGCGTTATATTTACCACGTGATATTGGCCGCGAGTAAAGTTTGCCGCAGAGGGGCCGATAACCCAATGGATATCTTTTACATTAACGGGAGTCATGATGAGTAAAGCCTTTTTTCTGGTAGCCGTGCTGGGCCTGAGTGCCTGCACGGCGACAGAAGAACCGCAGTTTGATGCTCAGCATCACCATCTGCCCCATGCTCATGCATCCCACTATCCCCAGCGTCAGCCCCTGGGTCCCTTGCCCCGGCCTGAAGCCTCGCCCCGGCATAGCCAGGACGGTGTGCCAATGCGCATGAGCTCTGGCGCGCGCAGCGCGTATCTGCCCCCGGCTGGCCCGTCACTGGTGGGCGGCCAAACCCTGCTACAGCAGCATATGTCGGCATTGGCATACCAGTTGGTGGCCAGCGCCCATAATCTGAATAATCAGTCGGTCATCGCCGTCAGTGGTTTTGTCGATCAACAAGATTACCAAACACAAGACGACTTCGGCCGCTTGCTGTCCGAAACCATGATGTTTCAGCTTAATCAGTATGGCCTGAATGTGGTGGACTTTAAAACCTTGCCGTTTATACGCATCACCCCCGAAGGCGACATCAGTACCAGCCGGGACTATCGCCAGCTGAACTCGCGTATTGGGGCCCGTTACTTACTGCAGGGGACCGTCAGTGAAACCACGGGCGGACGCCTGGTCAATGCCCGTTTGGTCACTCAGGCAGACAACAGCCTGATTGCCAGCGCCCAGCAGTTTATTCCCGAGTATTTAGTCGGCGGCCTGGTGCAGGGCAAAGTCCCACAAACACGAGTGATCACCCCGGCAGAAAGGAGCCGTTATGCGAAGTAAATATTGGCTGTTATTGCTAGTGGTTCTGGCAGGCTGCAGCACCCAGCAGGGCGGCGTGAAAGCGGCAAAAAATCATCTGTATGCGGTAGGCTACGCCCCCATCAGCCTGCAAAAGCCTCTTGACCACCAACAAAAGCTGTTGCATGCCATGCGAGCCTCCAAAATGGATGCGTATCGCGAGTTGACCGAACAACTGGGCGGCGTACTGAGCGTTAGCTCAAGCACCATGAACAGCCAGATACTGCAAGACGGTATCGTCAGCAACCGCAGCCGGGGCGTCGTGCGTGGCGCCCGGGTGGTCAACAGCTATCCCGACGGAGACATGTACATTACCGAGCTGGAACTGGATTTAAAGCTGTACGAAAAGCTGCGGCTCGGGAGATAACCGTTACGGCAACGCCTAGCCAACATACAGCACGAATGTAGTAGCTGCTTTAGCTGCTAAATCCTGCGCAGCAGGATCTGATGCACAGGTTCATGCCCGTAAGCTGAATAGGCACTTTGGTTGGATGTGATGACGTATGATATATCAGCATTGGGATGTGGCCACGCCACATTGCACAGCTAAAGCAGTGCCTACATCCGTGCAATATATTGGTACAGCAGCGCATACATTGCGAATGTAGTAGCTAAATCCGGCAGCGCCGGATCTGGTGTGCTGAAATTAAACCTTGAAGCCGACGCCTTTGTTGATGCCTTTGGTGTGACCTTTCTGGTCATAGGTCATGGTTTGGCGTTCATGGAGCTTGCTCAAAATATTGGTCAGCTGGCGAACCCCGTTCAGCGATTGTTCCAGCAGCTGTTCGGCCACCTGACTTTGCTGCTGGCACTCATCTACCAAGTCACGGAGCTGGCTGACCTGCTCTTTAAAGTCCCCCTTTAACTGCTCTCGCTCGGGATGACTGGCCAGTTCGCCGTCGGTTGTCTGAATCTGCGTCAGCAGGCTTTGCTTGTGTTCGGTCAGCGGGGGGAGTTCAAGGGCTTTACGTTTTACAATCAATTCAAGCTCCTGCCGGGTAAGATCCAGCAATTGCTCAAGTTGTAATTTCTGTTGGTGTAGCAGCGCAGCAATAGACATTTAAAGGCCTTCCAGGTCCTGTTCGAAGCGGGCAATATTTGCCGCCAGCTTATCACTGTCTACTTGATAACTGCCTTCGTTAATGGCTTTTTTCAATGCTTCTATGCGAGCACTGTTATCCGGGGCCGGCGAATTGACCAGGGTTTGCTGCACCTGACCAAGGCGCTGGGCCTGAGGCGTCAGCGTCACCGAGTCCTGGGTGTTCGATGTGGCACTGGGCCGGGCGCCGGTTGCGGAGTCGGAAGCCACGTTTTGTTGGTATTTATTGGGGGCAGGCGGCGCATTATTGCCTATACCCGGGGGTAATTTATCAATAGCCATAATGTAAGAGTCCTGTTCTACTGCTGCGTAGAAGGGGTATCGACCTCGTTCGTAATAACTTTAGCAGAATTTACAACTTCACCCGCACTTGTCCGGCAGCCACGATGCGCGCACTGATTTTACGGCCGGAGTTAAGATTGCTGACCTGAATGCTGTCATTAAAGGCGCCATCTTCCTCGGCTATACCATCGGTTTTTAGCATGAGTCCGCCGCTTTGCGCCAAAATACTGACCCTGTCGCCTTTGCACACGACGCAAAGTTGACTGCTGCGTATCGGTTGTCCCGGGCGCAAGTCGCGTTTGCTGCGTGAGCCTACCAGCTCGCTGGGGTTGCTGAAAATATCGCCCCGCAACAAGACTTCATCCTGGTAATCAACGCTTAAATGCTGAGCCTGCAGCAAGGTGTTGCGCGCAATGGGGTCACGGGCCGTAACCACGGGCTTGAGTACTCTTACCCGCACCGGCACAAACAGCTCCCAGCCTGGGCTTTCGTGGCACTGCAAGTAAACGTGCGTGTTGCGTTTAACTTCACCGGCGCCACGAATATCGGCCGTCAGCTTGCCCAGACATTCTGTGAGGGCCAGGCGGGTATCTATGCTGGCCGCCTTGACCTCCAGTTTATCGCTTGGCTGCACCGGCACCAGGTCACGCACGTAGTCTTCGGCATAGCGCCGGATCTCGTCATGTACCGAGACTTGACCGTAATCTTGTGCCTGTGCCGAGCCTAAAAAGGTGCAAAGCAACAACCCTACAATAACGCGGCCACCCTTTGCCGACCGGCGATAGGGCGGATTGTACCGACAGAACCCAAAAAACAGCTTAAACATGACTACCCCAAAAGAACACGAGCTGGCACAAAAACGCACATCATCACACATTATCAAAAAACACGCATAAAGCATGCCATAAAACGGCTTTTAATATGGCATAAGCCAGAACTTATCAACGATCTGGTCGCAGGGTAGGGCGGTGTGAAGCCTTGCCGGGGCGGCAAATGGTTGCCGCCCCGGCAGAACAAACGGCATGCGGCAGCAGTGCTGAGTAATTTTCTAAAGCCGGAGGCTACTCTGCTCGCAAAGGAGAGAGAATAAAGAGTGAGGGGGCTGGTGCCCTTGTGCTGTTTGGTATCGGTCTTGCGTTTGGCATAAGCCTTGCATGAGTACCTGCATGGGTTTAACAGATAATTTTGCATGGCGGGCAGGTGTTTGCGGCCATCAATAGCGATAGGGCATCTTGCTTCCTATCGCGCCAACATAACGCAAGAGGTGCTGGGTGACGATTTCTTTCGACAAAGCCTTTGGTATTCATCAACACGCCCTGGTTACTCGCTCTGGCCGTGCCGAAGTGCTGGCCAGTAACCTGGCCAATGCGGATACGCCGGGATACAAAGCCAAAGACATGGATTTTCAGGCGGCATTAAGCCAGGCACAAAACAACAGCCAGGGCTTTTCACTCAGCCGTACCAATCAGCAGCATTTTGCCGTTAATCTGTCTCCCCCGGGTACCGTGCAGTTTCGGGTGCCTAACCAGCCCGATACCGGAGATGGCAATACGGTCGATGTACAAACCGAGCGTAACAGCTATATGGAAAACGCCTTGCAGTACCAGGCTTCGCTGGAGTTTTTAAATGGCAAAATCAGCGGGCTGCTAAAAGCAATTAAAGGAGATTCAATGTGAGCCTATTTAAGGTGTTTGATATTTCCGGCAGTGCCATGAGCGCTCAGTCGGTGCGGCTGAATACCACCGCCAGCAACCTGGCCAACGCCGACAGTGTCAGCTCCAGCATTAACGAAACCTACCGCGCGCGCAAGCCGGTATTTGCCGCCGATTTAAGCCAGGCCCTGTCGGATCGTCAAGAAAGCGTCGGCGTCAAGGTCATGGGCATAGTCGAAACCGACAAGCCGCTGTTAAAAGAATTTCACCCCGACCACCCCATGGCAGATAAAGACGGCTTTATTTACAAGCCCAACGTGAATGTGGTGGAAGAAATGACCGACATGCTGAGTGCCTCTCGCAACTACCAGACCAACGTACAGGTCGCCGATGCCGCCAAGCAGATGTTGCAGCAAACACTGCGCCTGGGTAAGGGGTAACAAGCCATGCAAATAAACGGTGATTATTTAAACGGTCTCAAATGGTCTGGCGACGTCAGCCCGGCAGAAAAAGCAGAGCAAAATAATAAAGCCAAGTTAGAGCAAGAGGACTTTTTCTCTTTATTAACCCAGCAGCTGGCTTATCAGGATCCATTCAAACCGGCAGATAATGCGCAAATGGTCTCGCAAATGACATCATTCGCCACTTCTGAAGGCATTAACCAAATGAGTGAACAACTCTCTGGTTTAAACGCGGTAATGACCTCCAACCAGGCCTTGCAGGCATCCAGCCTGGTGGGGCAGGACGTCTTGTTACCCAGTGACCTGGCGTACTGGGATCAAAACGAGGCGGTAACGGGCGTAATTGCAGTAGGCGAGGGCGCCCAAAACGTCAAGGTGCGGGTGGAAGATGAAAAAGGCCAGTTAATCAGAGAGATCACCCTGGATGGCCCTCAGCGTGGTAACACCCCTTTTAGTTGGGATGGTTTAAATGCTCAGGGGGAACCGGCACCAGTCGGGAAATACAAGTTTAAAGTTAACGCGTTAGTGGGAAATAAACGGGAAGACTTGAACCCGTTAATGTTTGCGCAGGTAAACAGCGTGACACTGGGGAGTGGAGAAAACCCCACCCTGGTCAACCTTGCTGGACTCGGGGCGATACCCTTAAGTCAAGTACTTGAAATTGCTGGCCGTAAACCAGCGTAAGGAGAACAATAATGTCTTTTAATATTGCCCTGAGCGGTGTGAATGCGGCCCAGAAAGATCTTGATGTAACCGCCAACAACATTGCCAACGTGAATACCATTGGCTTTAAAGAATCGCGCGCCGAGTTTGCCGATGTATACGCCAACTCCATATTTGCCAATGCCAAAACCCAGGTGGGTAACGGGGTGCAAACGGCATCCGTCGCCCAGCAGTTTCACCAGGGTGGCCGTTTAACCACCAACAACTCTCTGGATATGGCCATTAACGGCAATGGTTTTTTTGTGATGTCCAATGAGGCGGCAACGCTGGACAGAACCTTTACCCGGGCGGGCGCCTTTCGCTTGAACGACCAGGGCTTTGTGGTGAACTCTCAGGGTAACTACCTGCAAAAATTTGATGTAAACCAGGACGGCAGCCCCATATCCCTGTCTTTGAATGCCACTACCCCCCTGCAAATACCAGAGCGGGCAGGCGTGCCTAAAAAAACCGATACGACCAGTGGTGATATGAACCTGCCGTCAAAAACGAAGGCACTCGACCCCACTCAGTTTGATGCGACTGACTCCGCAACCTATAGTTCATCCACCTCGGTGACCATTTACGACTCACTGGGTGAGCCGCACACCTTGACCAAGTACTTCGTTAAAATTCCCGATACGACTGATGCTGGTACCGGTGAGATAATAGCTAACCGATGGCAGATGCATGCCTACGTTGATGGTAAAGATGCCTTGGCTACGCCATTGGGTTTTAACTTTAATGAAAATGGCTTAATAGAAGGGGAATCGCCAACTACGACAACAGAGCCTTTAGGCTTTGACAATGGCTCAGATAAAGAACAAACGATAAAAATTAATTTTAGCAACATTACCCAGTTCGCAGCTCCGTTTGAGGTCAGCCGCTTATCGCAAGACGGCGCCACGGTTGGCCGCTTGACCAAAGTAGACGTTGGGCCCGACGGTAACGTGGTGGCGACCTACAGTAATGGCACCAATGAAAAGCTGGGTATTATTGCCCTGGCGCGCTTCCCTAACGACCAGGGGTTGACGCAAGTCAGCGATACCCAATGGCGCGCCTCGTTATTGTCCGGTGAAGCCGTTGCCGGACAGCCCAATAGCGGCACCCTGGGTAAAATTGATGCGTCCAAGTTGGAGCAGTCCAACACCAACCTGACCACAGAGCTGGTGGACCTGATCACCGCCCAGCGTAACTTTCAGGCCAATTCCCGAGCACTGGAAGTGAACAGCACCCTGCAGCAGACTATCTTGCAGATACGCTAATCAAGATCGTAAAGGGTGAAGCGTTAAGGGTAACTTCAACACCAGGCACCAAACCAGCACACCGCTCCCGTAAAGAGCGGTGAGTTGGTTTGTGAAATAGCACACCCTGCGCCCAGCGTCAGGCATTCTTTAGTTTTTACCCTTCACTCTTTTCGCTTCACCCCTTACGCTCATTTAATGGCATTAATCTTGCAGTGTATTTAAGCAATTAGCAGGCAATTCCGGAACCTGTACCGGTTTGTCGGCATTAATCAGTACTTATTCGACAACGGGTCGACGGAGCTGAAATGGACCATCTGCTTTATATCGCCATGTCTGGCGCCAAAGAAAACATGCACAGCGTGGCCGTACGCGCCAACAACCTGGCCAACGCCAACACCACCGGCTTTAAAGCCGACATGGAACAGGCGCGGGCCATGCAGGCATTTGGCGAAGGCTTGCCCTCCCGGGTGTTTGCCCTCACCGAGCGGCCGGCGCAAAGCTTTGCCTCCGGGCCCATACAAACCACGGGTCGGGATCTTGACGTTGCCGTGGCCGGTGACGGCTGGTTGGCGGTAGAGGCCAAAGATGGCGGCGAGGCTTACACCCGATTTGGCAGCCTGCAAGTGTCCCCGGAAGGCTTGCTGCAAACCAGCAATGGCCTGAACGTACTGGACGACGGTGGCGGCCCCATTTTCTTGCCACTGCCGTTGGAGAAAATGGAAATCAATAAAGACGGCACCATCTTTGCCAGGCTGGAGGGCGAACCCGTTAATGGCGGCGCCGAGCTGCAGCGCATTAAAACCGTACTGCCCAACAATGCCGACATAGAAAAAGGGCCGGACGGCCTGTTTCGTCGTAAAGACGGCCAGGCCGAAGCGCCTTCGGCCCAGGTGCAACTACTGGCCGGCGCATTGGAAGGCAGTAACGTGAACCCCGTTGCCGAAATGACCCATTTAATTGATTTGCAGCGCCGTTTTGAAACCCAGCTGAAAATGATGAGCCACGCGGAAGAAAACGACAAAGCCCACGCCCAGCTGCTGCGCATTTAAAGGAGATTACAATGAACCCTGCATTATGGATTAGTAAAACCGGCCTGGATGCTCAGCAGACCAATATTTCGGTCACCTCCAACAACCTGGCCAACGCCAGCACGGTGGGCTTTAAAAAAGGTCGCGCTATTTTTGAAGACCTGCTCTATCAAAATATTCATCAGCCCGGTGGCCGCGCCACCGCCGACACCAACCTGCCGTCTGGCCTGATGCTGGGTGCCGGTAGCAAGGTGGTGGCCACGCAAAAAACCTTTACCCAGGGCAGCGTACAAACCACAGATAACGCGCTAGACGTGATGATAGACGGCCGTGGCTTTTTCGAGGTGCTGTTGCCCGACGGCACCACCGGCTACACCCGTAATGGCCAGTTTGCCCTGAATGAAGAAGGCATTATCGTGACCCCGGGTAACGGCTATCCGTTGCAGCCCGAAATGCAGATCCCGGACAATGCCCAGAGCATTAGCGTGGGCACCAATGGTGAAGTCTCGGTGCAACTGGCCGGTCAGGCCGAATCGCAGGTTATTGGCCAGCTGATTGTCAGCGACTTTGCCAACCCCGCCGGCCTGCAGCCCAAAGGCGAAAACCTGTATCTGGAAACCCAATCCAGCGGTGCCGCCCTGCAAGGTATTGCCGGTGCCGACGGTTACGGCACCATTAAACAGGGCATGCTGGAAACCTCCAACGTCAACGTCACCGAAGAGCTGGTTAACCTGATCCAGGCGCAGCGGGTTTACGAGATGAACTCCAAGGTGATCTCGGCGGTCGATGACATGATGGCCTACGTGAACCAGCAGCTGTAACCCGGTAACAGGATGAGCGTGATGCGAAATACTATGGCCGCAGCAGCTTGGGTGGTGCTAACAGCCGTCGGCCTGGCGGGCTGCACCAGCACCCCCTATACCCCCAAACCGGACGAACCGGCGTTTGCGCCTGTGATCCCGAGCATGAGCGAGCAACAGCTAGAGCCCAACGGTTCCATTTTTCGGGATAATTACGCCAACAGCCTGTATACCGACATTAAAGCCCATCGGGTGGGCGACATTATTACCGTGGATCTGGCCGAGTCGACCCGGGCACAAAAGCGGGCGACCACCCAGCAGGGCAAAGAGTCCAACGTGAACATTGCCGCCCCCACCATAGGCTCTCGTGGCATCAGCATTGCAGGTAACCCCTTTACGGCTGCGCTGTCGAGCAGCAACGAATTTGACGGCCAGGCCAACACCAACCAAAGCAACAGCCTGCAAGGCAGCATTACCGTTAGCGTGGCTCAGGTGTTGGCCAACGGTAACCTGATGGTGCAGGGTGAAAAGTGGATCATGCTCAATACCGGCGAAGAATACGTGCGCATTAGCGGCATGATACGGCCACAAGACATTGGATCCGACAACCGGGTAGAGTCCAACCGAGTGGCCAACGCCCGCATTTATTACGGCGGCACCGGCGACTTTGCCAACACCCAAACCCGCGGCTGGCTGGCCAAATTTTTCAACAGCCCCTGGCTGCCGTTTTAACGGCGCGCTTTGTAGGGTCGAATTTATTCGACCGATTTAAAATTTGAAGCTAAGCGAAAGAAATAGCGGCCACCTAAAAAGGCAGTGTGTTTTGTAGTCTGCCGCTTTAGCTGGCAGTCCCGCCTCAGCGGGATGTAAAACTATCCTGCTAACGCAGGACCTGCAGCTAAAGCGCAGGACTACAGGGTACGGTGTTTGTGGTTTTGCCGTCTTCCTGACGCACGTCAGGATCTGGTTTCAGGTTTGGGTTCAAATTTTCGTTCAGGAGAAATAAATGAAGCAGCTTTTGGCCGTCATACTCAGCCTGATGTTACTACCGAGCTTACTCATGCCCGCCCAGGCGGCGCGTATTAAAGACATTAGCTCGGTGGCAGGAGTGCGCGCCAACCAGCTGGTGGGCTACGGCCTGGTGGTGGGTTTGCCTGGTACCGGCGAGCGTAACAACGCATTTGCCGCCCAAACCTTTAGAACCATGCTCAACAACTTTGGTATTACGGTACCAGACAACCTGCGGCCCAAAATGAACGATGTGGCGCCGGTGGCGGTGCATGCCGAGCTGCCGGCCTTTGCCAAGCCCGGGCAAACCATAGATGTCACCGTGTCGGCCATTGGCGAAGCCAAAAGCCTGCGCGGTGGCACCTTGCTGCAAACCTTTCTGAAAGGGGTAGACGGGCGCGTATATGCCCTGGCACAAGGCAGTTTGATCGTCGGCGGCCTGGGTGCGGAAGGAGCCGATGGCTCTTCCATCATGATCAACATTCCCACCGTGGGCCGCATTCCGGGCGGGGCCATGGTAGAGCGCGAAGTACAAAGCTCCTTTGGCCGTGGCGACACCATTACTTTCAACCTGCATCGTTCCGACTTTACCACCGCCAAGCGCATGGCCGAGGTCATCAACGATCTGGTGGGCCCCAATAACGCCCAGGCACTCGATGCCACCTCGGTGCAGGTGTATGCACCGCGCGACCCCGGCCAGCGGGTCAGTTATTTGTCGACGCTGGAAAATCTGGTGGTTGATGTCGCCGACGAGGCCGCCAAAATCATCATCAACTCACGCACCGGCACCGTGGTCATTGGCCAGCAGGTACGGTTAAAACCCGCCGCCATCACCCACGGTGGGCTCAGCATTACCATTTCGGAAAACCTGCAGGTGTCTCAGCCCAACGCCCTGGCCGGCGGCGAAACGGTAGTGGTGCCCAACAGCAACATCAACGTCGAACAACAAGATGGCCGCATGTTCAAACTCGACACCGGCACCACGCTCGATCAACTGGTGCGCGCCATCAACCAGGTCGGCGTCGCCCCCGGCGACCTGGTCGCCATTTTAGAAGCACTACGCCAGGCCGGCGCCATACAAGGCGAACTGGTAGTTATTTAATGGTGAGTGAAGGGTGATGAGTGATGAGTGAAGGGTGATGAGTAAAGCGTGAAGGGTGAAACGTGAAGGGTGAAGCGAAAAAGAGCGCGCCCGGCGCCCAGCTAAGTAATCCCGTATAACAGGTGTGGCTCTGTCGTCATTCCCGCGAAGGCGGGAATCCAGGGCCTGTGGCGCAGATCTGTCACCCTCGCTTTACCTTTGTCGTCACCCTCGCGAAGGAACGTCATCCTCGCGTAGGCGGGGACGGGGGTCCAGTGTCTTTGCCGGCGCCAGCAGACTGACAGATCTGCGCCATTACTTACTAATGAAATGTTTTTTCAGGTTTGATCGCTATTTTTCCGTGGGTTCAGTGGATTCCGTGGCAAGAAAGTCTTTATGTTTGGTGTTTGCCGTCTTCCTGACGCACGTCAGGGTCTCGGCTTTAGTGTTGGGTAGGAGCTTGGTAGGGTCCATGTTTGGTGTGAAAAGTGTTCGACCAAAAACCATGGCACGGCCTACCAAAGCATGTGAAAAGTGAAAGGTAAGGTGTTTTTCCCCTCACGCTTCACTCTTTACACTTTACGAGCAAAGGAGTAGCCCATGAAACCGGTCGATTCATACAACAACAGCCTGCTGGTCAACGATCTGCAAGGGCTGGACAAGCTGCGTCAGCAAGGCTTTGCCGAAGACAGAGGCAAGGCTCTGGACGAAGCGGCGCGTCAGTTTGAAAGCCTGTTTACCCAGCAGCTGTTCAAGTCGATGCGTGCCGCCAACAAGGTATTTGAAGCCGACAGTCCCATGAACAGCCGCTACACCGAATATTACCAGGACATGCACGACCAGCAGATGTCGGCAGAATTAAGCAAGCGCGGCAGCCTGGGGTTGGCCGACCTGGTGTTTAAACAACTGGGGGGCGAACAAGCCGCAGTGGCACAGCCCGAAGCACGCCACTTCGACCTGACCGACGTGCGCCGGGTGCAGGGCAAAGTGGTGCGGCCGTTGGCGGCAGACACTGCATCTGCAGACGACGAAGCCGCCGAGCAAGCGGCGCGGCCTCCTTTGCAGGCTGCCGCTAATAGCCAGGACATTGTTACCTACAACGCCAGCGAGCCATTTCGCTCGCCAGAAGACTTCGTCCGCCGCTTAATGCCTGCCGCAGTGGCTGCCGGAAAACGCATGGGCTTGCCGCCCGAGGCCATGCTGGCGCAGGCCGCGCTGGAAACCGGCTGGGGTAAAAAGATCATCGGGCCAAAAAATAGTGACTCCAGCCATAATCTTTTTGGCATCAAGGCCGATAACAGTTGGAACAACGCAAAAAAATGGGTGAATACCCTGGAATATGAACAGGGCATCGCCGTTAAAGTAAAAGCCCCGTTTCGGGCTTACCCTTCGTTTAACGACAGCTTTAACGACTATGTGGACTTTTTGCATCAGAACCCACGCTACGGCGAGGCCTTGCAGCAAACCGATTCGCCCAGGCAATATTTCAAGGCATTACAAGAGGCCGGTTATGCCACCGACCCCAAATATGCCGACAAATTAAACTCCATTTTCAATACTGTTACCCGCTTGGCAGCACAAGCATAAGGACGCAACATGGCTGTTGATATGTATCAAACCGGTGTCAGTGGTTTAATGGCCGCACAAAGCCAATTGGCGACCACCGGTCATAACATTGCCAACGTGAATACCGAAGGCTATCACCGGCAACGGGTAGAGCAAATGACCGAAGGCGGCCTGAACCTGGGCGGTCAGTTTTATGGCAGCGGCACCCGCGTGAGTGATGTTACCCGTATCTATCAACAGTACGCCTTTAGAGATGTGCTGACCAACAGCACCGAGCAAGCCGGTGCCACCACCCTGTATGAGCAGCTCAACCTCCTTAACGGCAGCGTGAACGACCTGGGCAAGGCACTCAGTCAAAATCTTGACTCCTTGTATCAGTCCATCGATACGCTGACCGATAACCCGGCAGACCTGGGCAACCGTCAGTTGCTGCTGGGTTACGCACAAGACGTGGCCAGCAGCTTTAATGCCATGCACAGCAACCTGAACCAGCAATACTCGATCAACAGTGAAGACATCGCCAGCCGCGCCAATCACGTCACCGAGCTGGCCGCGGGCATAGCGGCACTCAACCAGGACATTATGAACACCGGGCCCAATGGCTCGCCCAATGACTTGTTAGACAGGCGCGACAAGCTGATTAGCGAGCTGGGGCAAGAAGTCGGCATCACCACCATTAACGAGCCCAATGGCGTGGTCTCCGTGATGCTGGCCGGGCGCGATACCCTGGTCAGTGGCAGCCGCGCTTTTAGCCTGCAGGCCAAACCCGGCAACCCGGATCCGCAACAAACCGAACTGCATATCAGCGCACCGGATCAGCCTGAAATCTCTACCAGGCTGAATGCCAGCGACCTGGGCGGCAAACTGGGGGCCACCGTCAAGTTCAGAGACACTGTACTGGCACCCACCATGAGCGACATGGGGCGCACAGCCATCGGCTTGGCCGATGCCTTTAATAAGGTGCAGAATCAGGGTGTGGATCTTGGCGGCAAAGTGGGAGAGAACCTCTTTAACGACATCAACGCCCCCGAGGCTAAAACCGGTCGGTTTTTCAGTACCAATACCGGCGTTAGTGGCGAAGTGACCATTACCGATACCGGCCAGTTAACCGGCAGCGAATATCGGTTGGATTACACAGGCAGTAATTACTTCATTACCAATCTGGACTCGGGAGAGCGCAGTGAGCTGACACCCGATGACGATGGTAATCTGAATATTGATGGCTTTTCCATCAGCATAAGCGGCACAGTTAACAAAAACGATAACATGATTATCCGCCCTACACGTAATGGGGCGGCGGATCTCGCCGTGAGCCTGAAAAATCCGGAAGGGCTGGCCGCCTCCAGTCAGCTGATGACCACGGCCAACAAGGACAACACCGGCACCGCCCGGTTGAACACCACATTGAATAACGATGCAGCAACAGAGGTAGGCAAGGCTGATTATCCACTCCGTCTCAAGGTGGAACATAACGCGACAAGCGGGGAGTTGGAATATAACCTGTATAACAAAGGCGGCGACTTACTCTCGCCGGTGGTCCCCGATGCCGATGGCAAGTTCACCTTTAAGGATCTGGAACTCACATTCAGCGGTAACGCCGAGGAGTTGGATCAATTTGAAATTGCCGCCGTCAGCGGTGCCGGCAACAACGTCAATGCCCAGGCTTTTGGTGACATCAAGCAAAAGAAATGGCTTAACGATGGCAAAGACACCCTGGAAGGCAGCCTGAATCAGACTTTGGTAAACGTGGGGGGCAAAACCCACAGCCAAAAAATAAAAGCCGAGTCTGCCACGGCCGCTCTCACGCAGTCGCAAAACCGCATGCAGTCGATCTCGGGTGTTAACCTGGATGAAGAAGCCGCCAACCTGTTGCGTTTTCAACAGGCGTATATGGCGTCCAGCCGAGTCGTCAGTGTGGCCAATGAATTGTTTAACTCACTGCTGCAAATTCGCTAAGGAGAGGCTGTGCGTTTATCGACTTCACAGTTTTATCAAAACAACCTGAATCACATTACCAATAAAAGCGGCCAGGCCAGTCAGCAGCTCGACAAATTATCGTCCGGGGTGCGGGTGCAAACCGCCGCCGACGATCCGGTGGCGGCCAACAGCATACTCAATTACAAGCAAGAGCTGAATAAGATCGCCCGCTATCAAAACAACATCAACCTGGGCGAAAATCGTCTGCGCCGCGAAGAAAGTATTCTCACCAGCGCCGAAAACATCAGCCAGCAAGCCAAAGAGCTGATGCTGAAGGCCAATAACGGCGCCTACACCCCTCAGGAAAAAGCGGCCCTGGCCGACGAGCTGAACAGCCGAATCGACGAGCTGCTGGATTTGGCCAACAGCCGGGATGAGTTTGGCGATTATATCTTTGCCGGCTTTCAAACCGATATCGAGCCCTTCGTTCGCGATTCAAACGGCAGCGTCAGCTACCAGGGCGACGCTGGCCAGCGCGAGCTGGCCATTAGCGATAACGTAAAAGTCGGGCTGAATCACGATGGCCAGCTGGTATTTGGCCAGGTGCCCAACCCCAAAGGGGATTTTACGGTTGATTACAGTGGACTCGAGGGCGGGGTGCGAGAACAAGGGGTAATGGTTGAGCAGGCGGTAATTAACGATGCCACTAATGTAGCGACTGCCCAGCCCTATACCCTGACGTTTAGCGGTAGTGCTGGAGAAGTTAAAGTGCTAGTTACCGACGGTGAAGGTAATGCCTTGCTAGACAAGAACGGCGACCCACTGACGGCTCAGCCTTATCAACCTGGCGAAAGCATCGAGGCCGGTGGCCTTAGCATCACCCTGACCGGCGAGGCTAAAGACAAAGACAAGATAATTCTGAACGCTAACGATACCGGTGATACGGGTGAGCGTGGTGTGTTTGAAATTTTAAACCGCGCCAAAGACTGGCTGTCCGGTGAGGGCAACACGGCCAGCGAGCAAAGTGAATATGCGGATATTCTCGACGAGCTGGACGCCGTCGGCGGCCACTTTACCCGCATTCGTGCCGACACCGGCATTCGCCTGCAGCGGCTGGATAACCAAAGGGAAACCCACGCCGACATGACGCTCACGGTCGACAAGGTACGCGGCGGCATGGAAGATCTGGACTTCGCTCAAGCCGTCGGCGAACTCAACCAGACCATGGTCGCCCTGCAAGCCACCCAAAGCGTATTCGGCAAGCTACAAGGCATGAGTTTGTTTAATTACATATAGGGCTACGCCCGTGAAGGGTGAAGCGTAAAGAGTGAAGCGAAAGAGCGCCAAGCGCCCGGCGGCCAGCTAAACCAAAAAACACCGCCCCCACAAAGGGCGGTGTTTTTTGGTTTGTGAGGGGGAAAGGGTGAAGAGGGAAGGGGGCAAGACCCAAAACTGTTGATTGGGTACTGTTTTCGCCGTCTTCCTGACGCACGTCAGGATCTCGCTTTAGGATTATGAATAAGACTAAACAAGATACTGGGGCTACGTCATGCTGAACTTGATTCAGTACCGGCATGACAGTACTTCGGGGTTGTAGGGTGCCAATTTATTCGGCACTCCCGTCTCATCGGGATGTTATTAACACCATCCTGCTAACGCAGGACCTGCAGCTAAAGCGCAGGGCTACAAGAGACGGGTGTTGAGCCGTCTACCCCAAAGCACCGCCACACAAAGATCTAAAGATTTTTTGCCACGGAATCCACGGAACCCACGGAAAAATAGCGATTAAATCTGAAAAAAATACTTCATTAACAATGGCTTAACTAGGCTGGACATCCCGCTACGCTGGCGCGCCGAAGTCCTCTTTACCAAAGAGACGGGCGGACGACAAAAGGTGCCTGTTCTGTAGGCGCATATTTATTCGCGCGTCTTTTAGAAATTCGATGCTCTCTGTAGCCCTGCACTCTGCGTTATCTTCCCTAATCCCTTATTGCTTTTCGTCCGTGGGTGCCGTGCTTCTCATTGTAAAGAGTCGCGGCAAATAGGGTTTTAGGCCGTGCTGGTCGCCGGGCGCTGACTTTTAATTAAAGCTTTCTTTCTCGTCGCCGATAACTTTGTTAACGGGCAAGCAAGTTACCACTGCTTAAAAACAAAGCACAAAAAAACGTAAAGTTCCTGAACTGCTTGCCGATAACTTGAGTAATAACAACACAGCATACCGGCATGGCGCCGGAACAAACCTCAACGGAGAGTTTTATTATGGCGATTACAGTCAACACCAATATCTCGGCCATGGGCGCCCAGCGCAACCTGGCCAATTCCAGCAATGCCCTGGCGACCTCCATGGAGCGTTTGTCTACCGGTAACCGTATCAACTCCGCCAAGGACGATGCCGCTGGCCTGCAAATTTCCAACCGGCTGAACTCTCAAGTGCGCGGCCTGGGCGTGGCGATGAAAAATGCCAACGACGGCATCTCGATAGCACAAACCGCCGAAGGCGCCATGCAGGAGTCCACCTCTATTTTGCAGCGGATGCGGGATCTGTCTTTGCAGTCGGCCAACGGTACCAACTCTACCGCTGACCGCGAGGCCATCCAGAAAGAAGTGAGCGCCCTGCAGAGCGAACTGACCCGTATTGCCGAAACCACATCTTTTGGTGGTCAGAACCTGATTGATGGCAGCTTTGGTAGTCGGAGTCTGCAAATAGGTTCTAACTCGAACGAGACCATCAACTTATCTTTAAAAGATGTGTCTGCTAACGCTATAGGTACACATCGTGAAAAGCTAGTATCGACTGCAACCGGAGGTTTTGGTACAGGTCAGTTGTCTACTGTTGCCGATACACCTGTTGATAATGGAGTTGCAAGTGCCAACCTTGTTATCAATGGTAAAGCCTCAGCTACTATAGCTATTGATGCGAACAAGGGGGCGGATGTCGCTGTTAGCAAAATCAATGCGGAGTCTTATAAAACCGGAGTTACAGCCGAGGCTAAAACAGAGGTTGAACTTTCCGCGCTGACGGCAACAGGCACTATCAGCTTTGATCTTAATAATACTTCGGTCTCTGCCAATGTTGAAAGCGCATCTGATCTTTCCGCTCTTGCTGATGCCATCAATGATAAGGCGACAGAAAGCGGTGTGAAAGCTACGGTCGATGGTGGCAAGCTGACTTTGACCACAGACGATGGTAAAGATATTAAATTAAAAAGCCTTACTGGTGGTAATTTGACATTTACCGCAAAGGATATTGAAGGAGTTACTGTAGATACTGGCACTATTGATGCAAGTGGTGCGACTAACTCGTTGACTGTGGCTGGATCTATTCAATTTGACTCCAATCAGTCGTTCTCCTTCACCAGCGCAGACACTACTCATGCGGCAGTAGGTACTGACTACTCAGAGTTGGCTGCAGTGTCTACTGTTGATTTATCTACACAAGCAGGAGCCCAGAAAGCCATTGGTATTCTCGATGGCGCCATCGGCATGATCGACTCTCAGCGTACCGATCTCGGTGCCTTTCAGAATCGGATGAATAGCACCATCAACAACCTGGCTAATATTCGCGAGAATTCCGCCGCCGGTCTGAGTCGTATCCAAGATGTGGACTTCGCCCAGGAAACTGTGAACCTGACCAAGCAGCAGATTCTGCAGCAGGCCGGTACTTCCATTCTGGCCCAGGCCAAGCAAATCCCACAGGCGGCACTGTCGCTGCTGGGTTAACCGGCAATTGAAACAAGCCGTTAAGGTAAACAAGGGGCGGCAACGCCCCTTTTGTGCTATCTAATCAGGTTACAAAGCAAAGCATTGGGTGTGAACACGGTGAAGGGTGAGGAGTAAAGCGTGAAGGGTAAAGCTGGCGCACGGTGCCGTGTTTATCTTTAACCGACAGCTACTGGCTTAACGCTGATAGCTCTCTTTACTTCTAACCCCTTACGCTTCACCCCTGACTTTTTTGCTTTGTGGTCTGTGCGCGCACTCGGCGCGCTTAACAAGGAGCCATATCATGGACATACCCGCAACTGCCCCTCGGCCAGGGCTTACGCCCGGCGAGCAGGGCACAGCCAAAGCACCGGCGCCGGTTGCTTCGGCCAAGGTTGAAGCCACGCAAACCGCACAGGCGGTGCAGGCGGCCGAGCAGGCCAAAGCGCCGGAACTGTCGCCCGAGCAGCTGGAACAGATGGCCGCAGAAATGCAGGAGTTTGTGGGTAGCCTCAATCGCAGCCTGCAGTTCCGGGTCGATGAAGATTCGGGCCGTAACGTGGTCACTGTGCTGGATAGTGACACCGGCGACGTGATCCGCCAGATACCCAGTGAAGAGCTGCTCGATGTGATCGCGCGCCTCAATGAGGCCAGCGGCGGCCTGCTGAATACCAAGGCATAGGAGACAGCGTTATGGGCGACCTTAAATTACCCGGCGTCGGCTCGGGTTTTCCGATCCAGAATTTCGTCGATATTACGGTGCAGGCCGAGCGTGCCCCCAAAGAGCAGCAACTGGCGCGCCGGGCCAACGACATAGAAGTGCAGCTGTCGGCCTATGGCGGCCTGAAAGGGGTACTGGACGAGTTTAAAAGCTCGCTGAAAACCCTGGGTGAAGAAGAAGCCTTTCAAAAGCGCTCGGCGCGTTTGAGTGAAAGCGGCTTTGTGACCGCCAAGGCCGACAAAAATGCCGTGGCCGGCAGCTATAGCCTGCAGGTAGAACAGCTGGCCGAGGCGCACAAGGTAGGCACCGGTTACATTGACAAGGCCGATGCAGACAAGACGCTGGGCTCGGGCACCCTGACCCTGAATATAGGCGCTGATGAGTCATTCAGTGTGAATATCGATAAAGACAAGAGCACCCTGGCCGAGGTGGCCACGGCGGTAAACAACGCGGAAGACAACAAGGGCGTACGCGCCACAGTGGTCACCGACGACAGCGGCTCTCGCCTGGTGTTTTTTGCCGACAAAACCGGTACCGACAACCAGATCACGATATCGGCTACCGGCAATGCCGATGGTGAGGGCGGCGCCAGTCTGGCCTCGTTAGGTACGGTAACCGATATTCAGGCGGCCCAAGACGCGATCATCACCATAGACGGCGCCAAAGTCACCAGCCAGAGTAACGAGATAAAAGACGCCATTGCCGGTGTCACGCTGGACGTCAAAAAGATGAGTGAGTGGGAAGACAGTAGCGATCACACCCAAGGCAGAAAAAGCCTGACCCTCACCATTGGTTACGACAAGGGCGCGGTAGAAAGCAACTTAAAAGGCTTTGTCGAGTCGTTCAACAAGGTGGTGAAGACCATACAGCAGCTGAGTGCCTACAACCCCGAAACCGAACGCGCCGGCCCCCTCAATGGCGACGGTACGGCCCGTAATTTAAACTCGAAAATACGCCAGCTACTGAGCGAATCGGTAGAAGGGGCGGTGGCCCCGGTCAAGAGCCTGACCGACCTGGGCATTACCACCAAGCAAGACGGCACCATAGAGCTGGATAACGACTTGCTGAAGACACAGGTGGCCGACAATTTCGAAAGAATCGGGCTGCTGTTTTCAACAGAAAAAGGGGTCAGCAACAAGCTGGATCAGCTGATGGAAGAATTTGTCGGCAAAGAAGGCATACTGACCAGCAAGAACGAGTCGCTGAACGAACAGATGAGAAAGCTGGAACAAGAAGCCGACGACTTTTCCGAATATATGGTGAATTTTGAGCAGCGTACTTATAAGCAGTTTTCGGCCATGGACATGGCGGTGGCGCAAATGAACCAGCAGCTCAGCTCGGTGATCAGCGCCTTCGAGAATATGCCCAGCTTCGGCAGTAGCAAGAAATGAGCCTGATCGAACAGTTACGCCAGCTGGATAACGGCCTACTGGCGGAGTTTGCCGACCCGGAGCAGCTGCAGCCCGAGACCATTGGCTCGCGGCTGGCGGAACGGGCCCGATTATTGCAGATTCTTATGGACACGGAAATGCTCGACGCCGAGCAGGTAAACGAGCTGATCGAGCGCTCGCGGCACCTGACCCAGGAGGCGGAGCACAGCCGGACCCTGCTGGCGGACAAGCTGGCCAATTTGCAAAAAGGCCGGCGCTCGGTGCAGGCCTATCAAAATATTAAAAAAAATTAATTCAGGAGAACACCATGCGCGGCTCCCTTAAAGCCTATAGATCGGTAGCGGTAGACAGCCAGCGAGACACCGCCAGCCCCTATCGCGTAGTACAAATGTTATTGGCGGGTGCGCTGGAGCGACTGGCCAAGGCACGGCTGGCCATAGAGCAGCAAAACATCAGCCAGCGCGGCGAGCTGATTGGCAAGACCATTACCATTATTCAGCAGCTGCAGTCCTCACTGGACATGGAAGCCGGTGGCGAGGTGTCTGCCAACCTGGAAAGCCTGTACGACTTTATGGTGCGCGAGCTGATGTTGGCCAACAGTGAAAACAGCAGCGAACGGCTAGAAGGCGTCAGCGGCCTGTTGCGTGACATAAAAGAAAGCTGGGATGCCATTCCCGCCGACCAGCAGCAAGTCCCCGCCTGACAATACCGCACCACGAAATAAAAAGGGCTAACGGCAGCATTGCCGTTAGCCCTTTTTTATTGAAAAATTTGCCCCGAAAAATAATTCACTGGTAAAGAGTGAAGGGAAAAGGGTGATGAGAACGACCTAATCCCTAATTCCCAAATCCCCAAATCCCCAAATCCCTTATTGCTCTTCGTCCGTGGATTCTGTGGATTCCGTGGCAAAAATGCTCTTTCGCTTCGTCTTTAAATATTGATCGTTTTGTAGCCGAACGCTAATGGCTGCTGGTTTATTATTCTGCTTCCCGCCGTTATTTTACTATTTCGCTTTGTTTACCATTTTCAGCGTCGTGTCGTGTGCCGTCACAAGGATGCCAGGTGGTTGATAAGTATCTGTAATGTGCGGTATTTTTGAGCATTCATTCCCTGTGGCGCTCGATAACTTGATCCAAATCAATTCTTGGCGGCTTTGCTGCGTCCTGTCGGTCGAGTTATTTTGACGCATGTGTCAGAATTACGGCAGTTACTTGTATTTTTCCCCCTTTGTGATGTTATGCTGACAACGAAAAAAGATAAAAATAGTGTATATAACGACCTACAACGCCAAATAATTAACAGAATTGTAAGGATATAATTCCTATGAGCTTTAACGGCTGTGTCTTGATCATGGATCACAACCAGGAGCGACGCGCGAAGCTTGAAGCAATATTGTCTTTTATGCAGGTGGAGTGGCGTAGTGGTAGCCGGGCCGAAGATCAGGCCTGGCTGCAAAATCAGCCACATAATCTGACGGTGTTGGCCGGGGATACGGATGTCCCCTTGAGCGCGTTGCTGAATACCTTTCCCCATCATGCTTTTATCAGCCTGATTGAAACCAGTTGCCAGGCGGGTAACTTGCTGGGCACCCTGGCCCGGCTAACGTACGATGAGCTGACCGCTCTGTTGCTGCAGGCGCAAAACTGGCAGCCAGTGGCGGAGCCCGAGGATCACGACTGCCGCCTGCATGAATTGCTGATTGGCGACAGTGTTGCCATGCAGGAGGTAAAAAACCTGATCCGCCAGGTGGCCAGCAAGCCGGCCAACGTCTTGTTGCTGGGGGAGTCGGGTACCGGTAAGGAAGTGATTGCCCGCGGCATTCACGAACTATCGCTGCAGGCCAAGGGGCCCTTTGTGCCCATTAACTGTGGCGCCATTCCGGCCGAATTGCTGGAAAGCGAGCTGTTTGGCCATGAAAAGGGGGCTTTTACCGGTGCCATCTCCACGCGCAAGGGCCGCTTCGAGCTGGCCGAAGGCGGCACGCTGTTTTTAGACGAAATTGGCGACATGCCCTTGCCCATGCAGGTAAAACTGTTGCGGGTGCTGCAAGAGCGTACCTTCGAGCGGGTCGGCGGCACGCGACCGGTGGTGGCCAAGGTGCGGGTAATTGCGGCCACCCACCGTGATCTGGAGCAGATGATTTATGAGCAGCGCTTTCGCGAAGACCTGTATTACCGCCTGAACGTATTCCCGATAGAAGCCCCGGCGCTGCGCCAGCGACAGGGAGATATTCCGCTGTTACTGAACGAGCTGATTGCCCGGCACCGGCTCACTCACAATGCCGAGTTGGCCTTCTCGCCAGAGGCGATTGCGTCGTTGCAACAGTGGCACTGGCCGGGTAACGTGCGCGAGCTTTCCAATCTGGTGGAGCGCATGTTTATCTTGTGCCCCAACCAGTGCGTGCAGTTGGCGGACTTGCCCGTCAAGTATCGGGCACTCACCGACGAGCAGCTGCAGGTGCACTCTCTTAACGAGCTGGATGAACGCGATGCGCTGTCGGCCATGTTTATGACGGCTGAGGAGCCGGAGGCGGAAAGTGAAGCCGACTTCTTTGATTTTCAAACCCTGGACGATGCCGATGAAGAAGAGGAGGCCGAATTTATGGCGCCTGTGTTGTCTGCCGAGGGGGTGAACTTGAAGGAAATGCTGGCCAGTATCGAGATGGACATGATTGCCCAGTCTCTGGAGGCCAACGAAGGCATAGTCGCCCGAGCCGCAGAACACCTGGGCATGCGCCGCACCACCCTGGTCGAAAAAATGAAGAAATACGGCATTACCAAGTGATAATGCCCAACACCGAGCTAAAGCTAATAACTAAAGATCTTTCGCCACGGAATCCACGGAACCCACGGAAAAATCAAGATGGGATAAAAGCGAAAAGTACCAAAGGGCCTTATTGGTAAGAGAAAGCGCTGGAAGCTGCGGTAAGCTATCAGCTAAAGCAGATACTGATTTTATAGTGCCGCTTTGGGTAGACCTTACAATAAATAAGCTCTTTTCGCTTTTTCCCTGTCTCTACGTCCGTGGGGGCCGTGGATTCCGTGGCAAATAAATGTTTAGGTTGGGTGTTATGTCGTCCTCTTTACCCATTACGCTTCACCCTTAGTCGGGGCTGGCATGCTTATTGAATGAATAAGCAGGTTATAGCCCCTTGGTGTTTTGTTTATGCCTGACTCTGTTTCTCATTCTCCTCACCCACAAGATACTCATGCGCAGCCGAGCATGAGTGCCCTGGTGCATGCCATGCCCAGTGGTGTGGTGTGGCTGGATGGCAGAGGCCGGGTGGCCCTGGTTAACCCGGTGGCGCAAAGCATGTTGGGCGAGCCATTGCAGGGGATGGCCTGGTCGGCGGTTATTGAGCGGGTGTTTGCTCCGCAACCGGATGATGGTTTGCAGGTGTCCCTTAAAGATGGTCGGCGTATTCAGCTGGCTATTTCACATGTAGAAGGCCAGCCGGGCCAGCTGATTCAACTGACCGATATGACGCCCACCCGCGCCTGGGTGGAGCAGCAAAGCCATGCGCAACGTCTGGCGGCACTCGGGCAAATGGCGGCCACCCTGGCGCACCAAATTCGCACCCCTTTATCGTCAGCCATGCTCTATGGCGCCAACTTGGCGGCTCCCCAGCTTACCAGCCAGCAGCGCGAGCAGTTTCAGCAGCGCCTGCTGGCCAGGCTCAACGATATTGAGCGTCAAATAAGTGACATTCTGCTGTTTGCCCGCCCCGAGCAGGCGCCGCTGGCGGACAAGCTGGATCTGAGTGAGTTATTGCCGGAATGCATTGAGGCGGCTAGCCCCATAATGGCCGCCAAAGGCGTTCGGTTAACCTTGACGAATGCGCTGGCCGGCCCGGCGCGGGTGTTGGGCAATGCCCATGCCCTCAAAGGCATAGTGCTTAACCTGCTGGAAAACGCCGCCGAAGCGGGGGCAAGCGAGCTGGATCTGATGTTGGCAGACACCCCAGACAATGAAATTGAAATCAGGGTGCAGGATAACGGCAAGGGCATGAGTAAGGCGCTGCTTAGCCAGATATTCACGCCCTTTTTTACGACCCGAAGCCAGGGTACCGGCCTGGGGCTGGCGGCAGTCATGGCGGTCATGCGGGCACATCAAGGTCGGGTGACGGTGCAGTCGGTACCGGAGCAGGGCAGTTGTTTCAGCCTGTGGTTGCCTGGTTGTGGGTAAAGAGTGACAAGACCTTAAAGACTAGAGACTTCTTTGCCACGGAATCCACGGAACCCACGGAAAAATTAAGACCAAGCTCAAGACCTGAATAAATTTTTATTTGGTAAGACCTTACAAGAAAAGCTTTCTCGCCTGGATGGTTTTGTCTTGTCGTTTTTCGTCCGTGGGTTCCGTGGATTCCGTGGCAAAAATAGGTTTGGTTTAGGGTTTTGGTTGTGTCGTCCACTTTACTCCTCACTCCTAACCCCTTACAAAAACAAGGAGGCGTGTTCATGGCTCATGATGTACAGCCTGATGTGGTTGATATTCTTATTGTCGAAGACGATGCCGGCTTGCAGCAGGCGCTGCAGGATACGCTGTTGCTGGCGGGCTTTTCGTGTGCGGTGGTCGACAGTGCCGAGGCGGCCATACTTTGGTTTCAAGGTGATGGGTTTCAACGTGATGGGTTTCAACGTGATGGGTTGCAGCAGAGCGCCGCCAGGCTGGTGATTACCGACGTACAAATGGCGGGCATGAGTGGCCTGGGGTTGCTGGAGTGGGTTAACCGGCGCATTCCCGGCTTGCCGGTGCTGGTGATCACCGCCTATGCCCAGGTATCGGGGGCGGTAGAGGCCATTCGGGCCGGTGCCGTGGATTATCTGGCCAAGCCTTTTACGCCCGATGCGTTATTGACGGTGGTGTCGCGTTATTTGATGCAGTCTACCGAGACCAGTGACGATCCCATAGTGGGGGATGCCAGCAGCATACAGCTATTACAGTTGGCGACGCGGGTGGCCGAGTCGGGGGCCAGTGTGATGATCAGCGGCCCCAGCGGCACCGGCAAAGAGGTACTGGCGCGTTTTATTCATCAAAAGTCCGACCGTGCCACAGCCGCCTTTGTCGCCATTAACTGCGCCGCCATTCCCGAGAGCATGCTGGAAGCCACCTTGTTTGGTTACGAAAAGGGTGCCTTTACCGGTGCGGTACAGGCCAACCCCGGCAAGTTCGAGCAGGCCAACGGCGGCACCTTGCTGCTGGATGAAATTACCGAGATGGACTTGAATCTGCAGGCCAAGTTGCTGCGGGTATTGCAAGAGCGCGAAGTGGAGCGCCTGGGGAGCCGCAAAACCATATCCCTGGATGTACGGGTATTGGCCACCAGCAACCGCGACCTGCACCAGGCGGTGCGCGAGGGGCGTTTTAGAGAAGACCTGTTTTATCGCCTGAATGTGTTTCCGCTGCATTGGCCGGCGCTGGCCGAGCGCCCCGGCGACATCATACCGCTGGCGGAATATCTGCTGCAGCGCCATACCCGGGAGTTAAACCGTGGCCACATGCGGTTAAGCGAGCCGGCCAAGGCCCGATTGCAAGCCTGGCACTGGCCGGGCAATGTGCGTGAGCTGGGCAACGTGATGCAACGCGCCCTTATTTTGGCCCAGGGGCACGAAATTGCAGCGACCGATATTCTGCTGGATGAGCAGGTCCCCCTGCCGGGGCAGGCCGAGTCTGGCCAGCCTATTCCATCTGCGCCGAATGCCTTCGCTCAGGGCGCTTCGCATCCGGGCCCGCTCCCTAAAAAGATGGACCTGGGCCGCGAGCTGGTGAGCCAGGAGCAGCAAATTATTTTGCAGGCGCTGCAACGCCACGCCGGCAGTCGTCAGCAAGTCGCAGAAAAGCTGGGCATCAGCCCGCGCACCCTCCGCTACAAGCTGGCCCGCATGCGCGAAGCCGGGATGGAAGTGTAAACACAGCTGTAGCCTTGCGCTTTAGCTGCAGGTCCTGCGTTAGCATGATGGTTTTTAATCACATCCCGCCGAAGTCCTCTTTACCAAAGAGGCGGACGGACTACAAAAAGCGCCGTTCTGTAGGCGCATATTTATTCGCGCGCTCTTGGAGGTTGATGCCCCAGTAGCCTCCGCGTGAGTGCTCAGAATGACGGCGAAAGGAGACTTGAAGCCGATTGCGGGAAGAAAAATACAGGGCTGATAGGGCAGAATGGGTTAGGATAGTATTCATTCGAGTGCTTTAATGCCAAGCTAGGGCTTGAACGAATATGCATGACATGAAACTCGGCGCCAACGCCGGTTGGCCGTTTCTTTCAGCTGTAATCGAACCGCTTACGGCTTGCTCTTGTCTGTGTTTTCTTACTGCTTGTATATATACTGGCTCGTTGTTTGCATTAACATTTTATCATCTTTAATTCGGGAGCCTCAGACGATGGATATTAACGCCACGGCCTTATTATCAGAAATGCAGGCGATAAAAGGCGAGCTGCAACCGCTGGCGCCGGCCAACAATATTGCGCCGCAACAGGACTTCTCCACCTTGTTGTCTCAGGCGGTAAACAGCGTTAACGGGCTGCAGCAAAGCACCGACTCGCTGCGTACCCGCTTCGAGCTGGGTGATCAGGCCGTTAGCCTGGAACAAGTGATGATCGCCTCGCAAAAGTCGAGCATTGCCTTCGACGCCACGGTTCAGGTGCGTAACAAGGTAGTGGAAGCCTATAAAACCATTATGAATATGCCAGTATGAGGATGTAATTGGTGGCTGATAATCCGTTGGTGAATACCGACCAATCTGCACTTGCCACCCGCGAGGCCAACTCACCGGAGGCAAAAAAGCAAAAAAGCACGCCTCTTGCCTTGTTGGGCGATACCGACATATTGCGTCAGGTCATACTTGTGCTGGCGCTGGCCATCTGTCTGGCGCTGGCGGTGTTCCTGTTTTTGTGGGGCAAAGAGCCCGAAATGCGCCCGTTGGGCGTATACAACAATCAGGAACTCATAGAAACGCTGGACTTTTTAGACGCGCAAAAAATCAATTATAAAATCGATGGCAGTACCGTACTGGTGCGTGCAGATCAGTTTTCCGACATTCAGTTAACCCTGCGCCGGTCGGGGCTGGAGCAGTCTCCGGCGCAAGGCGACGCTATTTTGTTATCCGACCCCGGCTTTGGCATTAGCCAGCGCCTGGAGCGCGAGCGCCTTAACCTGAGTCGCGAGCGACAGCTGGCCCGCGTTATCGAGCAATATAACAGCGTGACTCAGGCTCAGGTCTTGCTGGCCATTCCCCGGGAAAACGTCTTCGTTCGCGACAAGCGCCAGCCCAGCGCCACCGTATTGTTAAACCTGCGTCGCAACAGCACCTTGCGTCAGGAAGAAGTAGACGCCATCGTGGATACGGTGGCGTCTGCGGTGCCGGAAATGACCCCCGACAAAGTCACGGTCACCGATCAGAACGGTCGCTTGCTTAATTCCGGCTCCCAGGATCCCCTGTCGGCCCGCACCCGTCGGGAATTTGAACACCAGCAAAAGCTGGAGCGGGAATACCGACAAAAAATTGACTCTATTTTAAGCCCGGTGCTGGGCCTGGGTAACTACACCGCCGAAGTGGACGTGCGGCTCGACTTTACCCGCAAGGAACAAACCGTCAAAACCTATAATCCCGACTTGCCCGCCGTGAGATCGGAAATGGTGATGGAAGACAACACCTCGGGCCTGGGGGCGCTGGGTATTCCGGGCGCCTTGACCAATCAGCCACCGGTGGCGGCGGAGATCCCCGAAGAGGCAGCGGGGGTGGCCCAGGAGCAGCGCCGTAACGAACGGTTCCGTAAAGAAGCCACCCGCAATTTTGAGCTCGACACCACCATTAGCCACAGTCAAAACGGTGCCGGCGATATCAGCCGCCTGACCGTCTCGGTGGCGGTGGATCATAAAACCCTGACCCGGGAAGACGGCACCACAGAGCGGGTGGCGCTGACTCAGGAAGAACTAAGCCGTATCGACCGCTTGCTGCGCGGTGGCCTGGGGTTCGATGTGAGCCGCGGCGATGCCATTGAAGTGGTCTCGGTGCCCTTTAATCGCCCCGTGCTCGAAGCCTTTGCCGGCGTGCCCTTTTACGAGAAAACCTGGTTTTTACACCTGATGCGGATTCTGGGCGCGGTGGCGGTACTTATAGTGCTGCTGCTGACCCTGGTGCGGCCCATGGTCAAGCGATTGCTGGGGAGCGACACGCAGGCGGACGGGGCAGCTCCGGACGGACAGAATGCCTTGCAGGGCAGTGACGATCTTGCCCTGCTGGCCCAGCAGGCCGAACGGGACGAGAGCATGTTTGGTATTCGTGAAGGGCGCTTGCAGCTGCCGGACTTGAACAAGGATGAAGATGTGCTGTCGGCCATCAGAACTTTGGTCGCCAACGAACCGGATCTGGCAGCGCAGGTCATCAGAGATTGGGTGAAAGCCGATGAGTGACAACGAACAGCAGATAGTGAGCGACGAGCAGCGCAAGCTGCTGGATAAAATGTCCGGCACCGAAAAGGCGGCGTTGCTGATGTTAAGCCTGCGCGAAGAAGACGCCGCGCAGATATTTCGCCACCTGGAACCCAAACACGTGCAGCGGCTGGGCATGAAGATGTCGACGCTGGAGGAAATCTCCCCAGACGGTGTTGGCGCGGTTCATCGTTTTTTTATTGAAGATATTCAGCGGTTTACCAAAATTGGCGTGGGCAGCCAGGACTTTGTGCGCAATGCCCTGGTTGCGGCCCTGGGGGAAGAAAAAGCCGGGCGTCTGGTGGATCAAATATCTGCCGGTGTGGGCTCCCGGGGGCTGGACTCGCTGAAGTGGATGGACCCGCGCCAGGTGGCAAGCGTTATTCTGGACGAACATCCGCAAATTAAGGCCATAGTGCTGTCTTATCTGGACCCGGAGCAGGCCGCAGAGATTTTGCAGCAGTTTGCCGAGCCGGTGCGCCTGGATCTGGTGATGCGCATCGCCGAGCTGGAAGAAGTGCAACCGGCGGCACTGCAAGAGCTTAACGATATTATGGAAAAACAGTTTGTCGGCCAAAGCAGCACCAAGGCGGCCAAGATGGGTGGCCTGAAGGCGGCTGCCAACATCATGAACTACCTGGAAACCTCGGTAGAAGGGGCCCTGATGGATGCCATTCGTGATGAAGATGAAGAAATGAGCATGAAGATCCAGGACATGATGTTCGTGTTCGAAAACCTGAACGACGTGGACGACCGTGGCATACAGATGTTGCTGCGAGACGTGAACAGCGAATTGTTGCAAAAGGCACTGAAAGGCGCCGACGATCAGCTAAAAACCAAGTTCCTGAGCAATATGTCGAAGCGGGCAGCGGAACTGCTGCAAGACGATCTGGACGTCATGGGGCCGGTACGGGTCAGCGATGTGGAGCAGGCCCAGAAAGAAATTGTGGCGGTTGCACGACGCCTGGCCGAGAGTGGCGAGCTGATGCTCTCTAAAGGCGGCGGAGAAGAGTTTGTATGAGTCGTCATCCTTACGGCGCCAAGCCCACGCGGCCCAAGCGTGAGAGCGAGCCGGATACCGAACATTGGGCCTGGCCCGACATGCTGCAAACCAAAGCAAAGTCGCCAGAGCGGGCGCTCAAGATCAAGCCGCCAGCCGAGCAGCCCGAATCCGATCCCGAACATTTTACCGCCGATCCCGAGCCGCTGACCGCGGTATCGCTGGAAGCCATTCGTCAGGCCGCCTATGAAGAAGGCTTCGAGCAAGGCAAGCAGGAAGGCATAACGGCAGGGCGGGAAGAAGGTCGTTTGACCGGTTTGCAGCAAGGGCACGAGGCGGGCCTGGAGCAAGGGCTGGAACAGGGCCTGGCCGAAGGGAGAGAAAAGGCCGAGCAGCAAAGCCGGCAGTGGCAACAGCTGATCGAACAGCTGCAGACGCCTCTGGCCCAGGTAGACAAAGTGGTAGAGCAAAGCCTGGTGACCCTGGCACAGGAGCTGGCGCGTAACTTATTGAAAACCGAAGCCACCACCTCTCCCCAGTTGTTGCTGGCCACGGTGCAGGAAGCCATGTCGGCGCTGCCTGATACCAATAGTGACATTACCCTGTATTTACACCCCGAGGATCTGGCCATTATCGAACAGCACTTCGATGAAAAAAGCCGCCAGCAGCGCCATTGGCAATTACTGAGTGAGCCGAGTCAGGCGCGGGGCGACGTGCGGGTAAAAACCGCCATGTCGGAGCTGGATGTCAGCCTGGCACGGCGCATAGACGAGCTGATGGCCAACTTCATCAAAGCCAACTGGGCACGCTTCCATGACGCTGGTTAAGCGGCTGGAGGCTTATCAAACCCGAGGGCTGATGCCAGCCATGTCGGCCAGTGGCAGATTGACCCGGGTGGTGGGTCTGACCCTGGAGGCCGAGGGCTGTACGGCCGCCGTGGGCAGCCTGTGTAAAATTCAGACCCAGTTTGGCGACATGGACGCCGAGGTGGTGGGCTTTTCCGACGACAAGCTGTTTTTAATGCCCAGCGAATCGCTGAAAGGGGTAATCCCGGGGGCCCGGGTCACTCCCATTGGCCAGGGGGAGGGCGTGCCGGTGGGCATGGAGTTGCTGGGCCGCGTCATAGACGGCATGGGCCAGCCCCTGGACGGCCTGGGGCCCATCGTCACCCGTCAAAATGCCGACTTTACGGCACAGCGCATTAACCCCATGTCCCGCAAGCCCATCAGAGAGCCGATGGATGTGGGAGTGCGGGCCATCAATGCGCTGATTACCGTTGGCCAGGGACAGCGCATGGGGCTGTTTGCCGGCTCTGGGGTGGGTAAAAGTGTGCTGCTGGGCATGATGACCCGCGGCGCCAAGGCCGATGTGGTCATAGTGGGCCTGATTGGTGAACGGGGCCGGGAAGTAAAAGAATTTATCGATGAAATACTGGGGGATGAAGGTCGAGCCCGTTCCGTAGTGGTAGCCGCACCGGCCGACTCCTCGCCATTAATGCGTTTAAAGGGCTGTGAAACCGCCTTGACCCTGGCCGAGTACTTTCGGGATCAGGGGCTCAAGGTATTGCTGCTGATGGACTCGTTAACGCGTTACGCCCAGGCCCAGCGAGAAATTGCCCTGGCAGTGGGTGAGCCCCCCGCCAGCAAGGGCTACCCGCCCTCGGTGTTTGCGCGTCTGCCCGCGTTGGTGGAACGAGCGGGTAACGGCAACGAAAACGCCGGCCAGGGGGGCATAACGGCGTTTTTTACCGTGCTGACCGAAGGGGACGATCTGCAAGACCCCATTGCCGATGCCTCGCGTGCCATTCTGGACGGTCACATAGTGCTCTCGCGTCAACTGGCTGACAGCGGTCATTACCCGGCCATCGATATAGAGAAATCGATCAGCCGGGTCATGACCTCGGTGACCACAGAAGCGCACCAGCAACAGGCCCGCGCCGTTAAGCAGGCCTATGCGCTTTATCAGCAAAACCACGACTTGATTAACCTGGGGGCCTACCAGTCGGGCGCCGACCCGCGGCTGGATATGGCGATACAAATCCGTCCGCGGCTGGATCACTTTTTAACCCAGGGTATGACAGACGCGATTGCCATGCCGGCCTGTCTGGCCGAGCTGGAGGTGATCAGTCAGCCTCTGTTGCGAGCGAACTGATGGACGAAAAGGGGGGGATTAAGGCGTGAGAAGTGAGGCGTAAGGCGCGGGTGGGATGCTCACACTTGACGCTTTACCCCTCACTCCTCACATCCCACTCATTACCGCTTCATAAGGGCTGATCGATGAGCAAAGCATTACACCTGCTGCTGGAGCAGCTGGATAATCAAGAGCGCAAGGCGGCGGCAGAGTCCGGGGCCGCCCAGCTGCAGCTGCAACAATTGGAGCAACAGCAGCAAACCCTGAGCCAGTATCAGCGCAACTACAGCCAACAGTTTCAAGATCGCGGCCGCGAGGGGTTAAGTGCCCACCAGTTCGGGCATTTTCAGGGCTTTATCAAGAAGCTGGAGTTGGCGCAAGAACAGCAGCAAGGTGGCCTGATGCAAGCCCGTCAGCAGCTTGAGCAAAGCCGCGCCGCCTGGATGGCGGTACGCACCCGCAAACAGGCGATAGAGAAACTGTTGGAACGCGAAGCCGAGCGCAAGCAGATCGAACAGCATCGCCAGGAGCAAAAAATGATGGATAACATGGCCATCTACCGGTTTTACAACAAGTCCAAACGTTAACCACAGCTTTCAGTTTATCGCTTTATTGATTTCTGGTTTGATTCTTGCATTAGAATCTTGCAGTGATGGTTGGGTTGCTATTTTGGTTGACGGCTCAGCCGCAGAATTGACGGGGATCATCATGACCATGAACATCATGACTGTACGGGCTCAGGCTGGCCAGGAAACCGGCGGGAAAATAATGGATACCGCCAATCACGGCGAGGCCGCTATGTTTGCCGAGCTGTTTACCCAGGAAACGACATCGCAACAGGCTGCTGCCCAACCCGTTGAGCCTGCCGCTGTTGAGGCCGGGCAGCAAGCTTGCGAAGAGCAAGCCACAGCCACTGCACAGACGGATCCGGCCGCTCACCCTGAAGAAGCTGCCGACCCCGGGAATACCGCTGCCGCCAGTCGGTGGCAAGGCGGCAGCACCTTGCCGCTAACGGATAGCACCGGCTCTGATCTGCTGGCTAGCCGCCAGATAACGACCAGTCAGGCAACTGCCGGCCAAATTACAGCCGACAAGGCAACGTCAGAGAAAGGCGAGAGTGATGCCACCGCCGACGGTGCAAGCCGACACCGTCTATCCGAGGGTGCAGGCAAACAGGCCCCGCCGACTTTGCTGGAGGAGAGAAACACGGCGTCAGCGCCCGGCTCACCCCAACGCCAAACCCGCACGGCAAACCATGATGGCCAGGGCCGGCTTGCTGCCGGAGCCCAAACTACCCAGTTGGCGCAGGCTACTATGGGGACGACTCAGCAGGCGGCTAGCCAAATCGTTACTCAAGCTGTTAACCCAACCGTTAACTCAGCCGTTAACCAAGCTGCTAACCCAGGTGCCAGCCCCCACCAGGCAGCGCAGATGCTGGCCGAGCCGGTGCACGTGACCATGAGTGATGGCGCCAATGATGCCGAACCAGCACCAGGCAAGACGCCGGTAGACGTCAATACCGGCAGCGGCTCAACGGCGATGCGTGCGCCCGACTGGCTGGCACAAATTGAACACGGTCGTCGCTGGGCCCAGTCACCTGCTTCCGGTGCTGGCGAGCCAACCCAGCCGGGTGCGGAGGGTGAGCCCCTATCGCCGGAAAAAAGTGCAGCAGAGAACAAGGATGCTCGCCGGTTATCGGTAGCTCAGCAAGAAGCAGCAAGCACCACGACGGCAACCCAAGCAGTGAGCCAGTCGGCAAGCCAGTTGGCCGCAGCCGTCACCGCGGAGACTGTCACCACAGATACCGCCACCGGCAGCCAGACTGCGACGCCGGAGGCCGGTGTGGTGATGGCGGCGCGAGAGTCCGCTCCGTTGATGGCAACGCCGGAGCGAGCGCCCTTGCTCGACCGTGCCCTGACCCTGCACGGCTCGCCAGAGCAAAATGCCAAGCAACTGGCGCAGCAGGCGCAGGTGGTGGTGAACCAGAATCTGCAAGAGGCGGATATTCGGCTTAACCCTTCCGAGCTTGGGGGGCTGAAAATACAGATAAAAATGGAGCGAGGTGAGGTGCAGGTGCAATTTGTGGCCAGCAATCCCCAGGCCAGAGAATTGATCGAGCAAGCCATGCCGCGGTTAAGAGAAATGCTGAACCAGCAAGGCATGAACCTGGGGCAGGGCCAGGGCCAGGGGCAACAGGGCCAGCAGCAGGGGCAGCAACAGGAACAGAGTCTGTTGTCGGGGCAACAACAAAACCCGAATCAAGCCGCGTCGCAAGAGCAACAGCCACGGCAGCAAGGCGGTGAAGTGGCCAGCGAAAGCGAACAGGGTTATTCGGTCACCCAGGGTGGCACTGTTACGCTGGCGGACGGCGCCCTTGCCCGGCCAGCCCGGCTTGATGCGGGCAGGATAGATTTTTTTGCATAATGTAACTGGGTAAACTACGAGACCTGACTAAGGAATAACAGATGGCAGATGAAGCGACCCCAGCCACGGCCAAGGTGGCATGGTACAAACGTAAGCTGGTTTTAATCATAATCACTGTGCTGTTGCTCGGCGCGGGGGGCGGGGCAGCCTGGTTTATGAACTCTTCGGCTGACGTTGCAGAGCAGGCGCCCGTTGAAGATACCAAGGCACTGTATGTGGGGTTGTCGCGCCCCTTCACGTTTGCGGTGGCCGCGGGCCAGCGTGAACGCCTGGTGCAGGTAGAAGTACAGCTGATGGTGCGTGGCGATAAAAATCGGGACCAGGCCCAGCGTCACTTGCCTTTGATGGAAAGCGCCTTGCTTGACGTTTTCAGTCGACAAGGTGCCGATCGTTATCGGACAGCCGAGGGCAAGCAGGCGATACGACAAGAGGCGATCAGTGAATTGAACACGGTGCTCACCAACGAGTTGGGCAGGCCATTAATCGAAAAAGTGCTGTTTACCGGTATCGTCATACAATAGGTGAAGCGTGAGCGATCTGTTATCTCAGGATGAAATAGATGCCCTGTTGCACGGGCTGGAAGACATAGAAGAAGAGTCGGCTGGCGGGGCGGAAGGCAACGCCGGCGACGACGTGACCATGTTTGACTTTTCTTCTCAGGAACGCATGGTGCGTGGCCACATGCCGGCACTGGAGGTGGTGAATACCCACTTTGCCCGTTACATGCGCAGCAGCTTGTCCAATATGATGCGTCGCGGCACCGAAGTCTCGGTCAACGGGGTAAAAGTGATCAAGTTTGGCGAATATGTGCATTCGCTGTTCTTGCCCACCAGTTTGAACATGGTGCGCTTCAGACCCTTGAAAGGGGTGGGGCTGATCACCCTGGAAGCCCGGCTGGTGTTTTTGCTGGTCGACAACTTCTTTGGGGGGGATGGTCGTGAGGCCAAAATGGAGGGGCGCGAATTTACCCCCACCGAACGGCGCGTGACCCAGCTGTTACTGAAGCTGATATTTGAAGATTACCAGGAAGCCTGGTCGCCGATCCTGGATGTGGGCTTCGAATACCTGGACTCGGAGGTGAACCCCACCATGGCCAACATCGTCAGCTCCACAGAGTTGGTGGTGGTGAATTCGTTTCACATCGAACTGGAAGGGGGAGGGGGCGAGCTGCATGTGGCCTTGCCTTACGCCATGCTGGAGCCGATTCGCGAGTTGCTTGAGGCGGGCGTGCAAAGCGATCAGGGCGAGAGCGACGTGCACTGGAGCCGGGCACTGCGCGACGAAGTCCTCGATGTAGAAGTGGATATGTCGGTGAAGCTGCTGGAAAAGCCGCTGACCTTGCGCAATATCATGGAGATGGAAGCCGGGGATATCATACCGGTGGATCTGCCGGAGCACCTGTTGGTCTCGGTAGAGGAAATGCCAAGCTTCCGTGGTCAGCTGGGCCAGACCGGCGACAAGATGGCGGTGCGTATCACCGAAAGAATTAAACAGCCCAAACCCGTTAAAAACGAGCTTGAACAGTTGACTCGACGCGGCAGACGCATTGGTAGTGACGTCGAGCTGGAAGCATTGGAAAGAACCATTGAGGATGCATCATGAGTGATGAAGCAAACGAAATAGCTGATGTGCAAAATGACACTGAAATCGAATCCGGCGCCGAGCGAGAGCAAGAAGCCAGGCGCGTGGAGCTGGATGACTTTAACGAGGACAGCAGCCAGCCGTTATCGGGCGATGAACGACGCAAACTTGACGCCATACTGGATATTCCGGTCACCATGTCGGTGGAAGTAGGAGGAAAGCAGATCAGCATTCGCAACCTCTTGCAGCTCAATCAGGGATCTGTGGTGGAACTGGATCGTATGGCCGGTGAGCCGCTGGACGTCATGGTCAATGGCACCCTGATAGCCCATGGCGAAGTGGTGGTGGTCAACGACAAGTTTGGTATTCGGCTGACGGATGTGATCAGCCAGGGCGAACGGATTAAAAAGTTAAAATAATGCCTCTGTTATTCATATTGCTGCTATTGCCCCACCCGGTGCTGGCCCAGGGGCCGGAAGTCCGTTGGGACTCGTGGGCACTGTCATCGCTGCTGGTAATAGGGGTGATTCTGGTGCTGGGCTGGTTGCTGCGCCGCCTGCGTGGGGCCGCCCTGCTGGGCGGCAGCCGTCAGCTTAACATAGTGGCCTCGCTGGCTCTGGGCCAGCGGGAGCGGCTGGTGGTGGTACAGGTGGGGGAAGAACAATGGCTGCTGGGAGTTACCGCCCAGCAGATATCCGGGCTGGGCAAGCTGGAGCACCCCCTGCCGCCCGAACAGGCTAAAAGCCTGCTGAGTCAGCGCAGTAAAGGGCCCGTTCATGATCCGTCCTGATCCCGCGAACAGGGGAAATAGAGCGTTAATCTCCAGGCGGCTGTTGCCGCTGCTGCTGTTGATGACGACGCTGTTGCTGCTGACGGCGCCGGCCATGGCGCAGCAGGGCATGTCGGCGGTTACCGTGACCACCAATGCCGACGGCAGCCAGGAATACAGCTTGACGCTGCAAGTGCTGGCATTAATGACGGCACTGTCGTTTTTACCCGCCATGGTCATTATGATGACCTCGTTCACCCGCATCATCATAGTGCTGTCAATTTTACGGCAGGCCATGGGGCTGCAGCAAAGCCCCAATAACCAGGTGCTGATCGGCATCAGCCTGTTTTTATCGTTTTTTATTATGTCGCCGGTGCTGGATCGGGTGAATAACCATGCCTTGCAGCCTTACCTGGCAGAAGAAATCGGCTCGAAAGAAGCGCTGGCGCGGGCCGAGCTGCCGATACGCGACTTTATGCTGGCGCAAACCCGGGTCAAGGATCTGGACACCTTTCTCAATATTGCCGATGTACAGGTGGACAGCGAAGCCGAAGTGCCGTTACGAGTGCTGATCCCGGCCTTTGTGACCAGCGAGCTGAAAACCGCCTTTCAAATCGGCTTTATGCTGTTTTTGCCTTTTCTGGTTATTGACCTGGTGGTGGCCAGTATTCTGATGGCCATGGGGATGATGATGCTGTCGCCCATGCTTATTTCGTTACCCTTCAAGTTGATGCTGTTTGTCCTGGTGGACGGCTGGAACCTGATCATGGGGACGCTGGCCAACAGCTTTGGTTTGGGAGCCGGATAAATGAGTCCAGAAACCTTCGTCGACATCTTTCGCAGTGCCCTGTGGTTGGTAACCCTGCTGGTGTCGGCGGTGATTTTGCCAAGCCTGGCCATTGGGTTGGTGGTGGCGGTGTTTCAGGCGGCCACCTCCATTAACGAACAGACCCTGAGCTTTTTACCCCGCTTGCTGGTGACCCTGGGGGCGCTGGCGGTCGGCGCCCACTGGGGATTCAGCATGCTGATGGACTTTTTTTACGAGCTGGTTTTTCAAATCCCCCAGGTAATAGGTTAATGCACAGCCGGAAGCTGTCAGCCAAGGAAAGGCGTGAGACGTAAGGCGTACAGCGTAAGACGTACAACGATGTTTAGGCTTACCGCTTTGTTTTCGGGAGGGGCAGGGTGAACTTTAGCACCGACCAGATTCTGCTTTGGCTGGCCAGTTACGTCTGGCCGCTGTGCCGTATTGCCGGCATGATGATGACCATGGTGATGTTTGGTGCCAACCTGACGCCCATGTATAACCGCCTGTTGCTGGCGGTGGCCACCACCCTGGCGGTGGCACCGGTATTGCCCGCCATGCCCGATGTGGCCCTGTTCTCGGTAGGCGGCTTTTTGATCACGGGGCAACAGGTGCTCATTGGTGCCGTGATTGGCCTGCTGTCACAGTTTTTACTGCAAACCTTTGTGACCGCCGGGCAAGTCATCGCCATGCAAACCAGTCTGGGATTTGCCTCCATGGTGGATCCGCTGAATGGTCAGTCGACGCCGGTCGTCGGCCAATTATATTTAATGCTGGGCACCTTGCTGTTTTTAGCCCTGAACGGCCACCTGGTCATGATTGAAGCCATAGTGCTGAGCTTTGAAACCCTGCCGGTGTCCATGAACGGCATTTCGGTGTCCAGCTGGCAAAATCTGGCCGGCCTGTTGAGCATGCTGTTTTATGCGGCCCTGGCCATGTCGTTGTCGGCGATTGTCGCCATGCTCTTGATCAACCTGACCTTCGGCATACTGACCCGGGCGGCCCCGCAGTTGAATATTTTCAGCATCGGCTTTGCCGTGAGCATGGTGTGTGGCCTGTTTATCTTGTGGCTGACCCTGGGCGGATTTTTGGGGCACTTTGAAAATCAGTGGCTGCGGTTGCAACAGGTGATGTGTGACACCCTGCAACTGACCTGCGAAGGAGGCTAGGTGGCAGAGTCGGACGGTCAGGAAAAAACAGAACAACCCACGGAACAACGCCTTCGCCAGGCGCGAGAAAAAGGCCAGATCCCCCGCTCCAAGGAATTGGGCACGGCGGCGGTGCTACTCAGTGGTGCCTTCGGCCTGATCATGGTGGGGGATGCCCTGGGCCAGGCCATGTCACAGGTCTTTATGCGCAGCTTCAGCATCGACCGCGCAGCCTTGTTCGATCCCGAGACCATGCTGCCGGCCTTGGGCGACTCGCTTCTGGGCTTGATGTGGCCTTTGCTGGGCCTGTTTGCCATCGTGCTGGTGGCCGCCCTGGTAGGAAACAGCCTGTTGGGGGGCGTGAACTTCAGCAGCCAGGCCATGATGCCCAAACTGAATAAAATGAGCCCGGTCAAAGGCTTCAAGCGGATGTTTGGCGTACAGGCCATGGTGGAGCTGTTAAAGTCCGTGGCCAAGGTGGTGTTTATCGCGACCCTGTCCATGTCGATACTGTGGGGCCAGTTCGATAATATTTTGCGCTTGAGTCACGAAACCCTGCCCACCGCCATGGTGGAGGCCATCGAGCTGGTGTTGTACATGGGGCTGTTGTTGTGCATGGCGTTGTTGCCCATAGTGGCCATTGATGTGCCGTTTCAAATCTGGAACCACACCCGGCAGCTGAAAATGACGCTGCAGGAAATCAAGGACGAGTATAAAAATACCGAGGGCAAGCCCGAGGTCAAAGGGCGCATTCGGCGTTTGCAGCAGGAAATAGCCAACCGCCGCATGATGGGCGAGGTCCCCGACGCCGATGTGGTGGTGGTCAACCCTACCCATTTCTCGGTTGCCCTGCGTTACGACAAGGACACCCCCGGCGCGGCCCCCAAGGTGGTCGCCAAGGGGCTGGATGAAGTGGCGTTGAAAATCCGCGAAATTGCCCGGGAATATGAAGTGCCGGTGATCTCGTCTCCGGCTTTAACCCGTGCCATTTACTTCTCGACCAAGCTGGACAGCGAGATCCCCGACGGCCTGTTTGTGGCCGTGGCACAGGTGCTGGCATACGTGTTTCAGTTAAACAACTGGCGCAAGGGTCAGGGCAACAAGCCGATCCCCCTTAAAGAAGACCTGCCGATACCCGATGAATACAAGGTGTAATCTTGTGAGGGGTGAGGGGTGAGGGGTGAGTGGTGAGGGGGGGGACAAAGGTTTCAGGACGAGCGTTTTCCCCTTCACGCCTTACTCTTCACCCTTCACGACAAAACCATTTGGCTCGCTTTTTGCATGATGACTGTTCATCAATCTTTGCGGCAATCTAGTGGTCATGGCATTCAAGGATAAATACTTACAACGGTTGGGGCCCTGGTCCTCGTGGTTCAGCAAGGGGCTGGGTACGCCTCTGTTGGTGCTGGCGGCGCTGGGTATGGTGGTGTTGCCCATACCTGCACTGCTGCTCGATGTGCTGTTCTCGTTCAATATTTCGCTGGCGCTGGTGATCCTGCTGGTGGCGGTATACAGCAAGCGACCGCTGGATTTTGCGGCTTTTCCTACCGTGCTGCTGGTCGCCACCTTGTTGCGCCTGGCACTCAACGTGGCCTCTACCCGGGTGGTGTTGCTGGAAGGACACCAGGGGGGCAATGCGGCCGGTAACGTCATTGAAGCCTTTGGCTCTGTGGTGATTGGCGGCAACTATGCGGTGGGGCTGATCGTGTTTCTGATTTTGATGATCATCAACTTTGCCGTGGTTACCAAGGGGGCCGGCCGAATTTCGGAAGTGAGTGCCCGTTTTACCCTGGATGCCATGCCGGGCAAGCAGATGGCCATAGATGCGGACTTGAACGCCGGGCTGATCAATCAGGATGAGGCGCGGCTGCGACGGGCCGAAGTCACTCAGGAAGCCGACTTTTATGGCTCCATGGACGGTGCCTCCAAGTTTGTAAAAGGCGATGCCATTGCCGGCATCATGATACTGTTTATCAACATTATTGGCGGTTTCATCATCGGCATGGCCCAGCACGGGCTGCCCTTTGGTGAAGCCGCAGAAATTTATACCCTGCTCACCATAGGTGACGGCCTGGTGGCGCAAATTCCGTCGCTGCTGTTGTCGATTGCCGCCGCCATTATTGTTACCCGCCAGAATACCAGCGAAGACATGGGCGAGGCCATGCTGGGCCAGCTGTTCGATAATCCCAAGTCCTTGTCCATTGCCGCCGGTATCTTGATTACCATGGGGCTGGTTCCCGGCATGCCCCATTTCGCCTTTCTGCTACTGGGTGGGCTGGCGGCCTTTGCCGCCTGGTGGACCATGCAGCGCAACAAGCGAGTGGCACAGGAGGTGGTCGAACAGGCCCAGGCCCCCGCCGCGGCCAGCAATGAAGTGAAAGAGCTGGGCTGGGATGACGTGGTACAGGTGGATACCATTGGTCTGGAGGTCGGGTACCGGCTGATCAGCCTGGTGGATCAGACTCAGGGAGGCGAGTTGTTGAGCCGCATTAAGGGGGTGCGCAAAAAGCTCTCCCAGGAACTGGGCTTTTTGATCCCCGCGGTCCATATTCGCGACAACCTGGAGCTGGGGCCCAACCAGTATCAAATTACCATGATGGGCGTGAGCTCGGGCACCGCGGAAATTTACCCCGAACGCGAGCTGGCGATCAACCCGGGCCAGGTATTCGGCCCCATAGCGGGCATAGATACCCGGGACCCGGCCTTCGATTTGGAAGCCACCTGGATTGCCAAGGATCAAATAGAGCAGGCCCAGAGCCTGGGGTATACGGTGGTGGATGCCGCCACCGTGGTGGCCACGCACCTGAGCCAGTTGCTCACCAACCATGCGTCTGTGTTGCTGGGCCACGAAGAAGTGCAAAGCCTGATCGACCAGGTAGGGCGCAGCCAGCCCAAGCTGGTGGAAGGCCTGGTCCCCAATACCATGAGTCTGGCGCTGGTGACCAAGGTGCTGCAAAGCCTGCTGCACGAAGGGGTGACCATTCGAGACATGCGTACCATTCTAGAAACCCTGACCGAGTACTCGACCAAGAGTCAGGATCCGGAGGTGCTCACCGCGGCCTGCCGCATTGCGCTGCGTCGGTTCATGGTGCAGGAAATCGCCGGCACCGAGCGCGAACTGCCCGTCATTACTCTGGCGCCAGAGTTGGAACAGATATTGCAGAACTCTTTGCAGGCAGGTGGCGCTCAGGGCAGTGGCATAGAGCCCGGCCTGGCAGAGCGGATGCAGCAATCGCTGTCTCAGGCAGCGGCCAATCAAGAAATGGAAGGGCAACCAGCCATTTTGTTGACCTCCGGTATGTTGCGCACCACCTTGGCGCGCTTTGTAAAACACACGATTCCCAGTTTGCGGGTGCTGTCGTATCAGGAAGTGCCTGATGACCGTCAAATTCGCATAGTGGCATCGGTTGGCCAGCAGTAGCAGGGCGGTAGTTAACTAATGAAGATTAAACGATTTTTTGCGAAAGACATGCGAGCGGCCCTGGCAGAGGTGAAAGAAGCGCTGGGTGCCGATGCGGTGATCATGTCGAGTAAAAAAGTCTCTGGCGGCATCGAACTGGTGGCAGCGGTCGACGAAGACGAAATCCCGGTCACTTCCGCCGCGCGTCCTTTGCGTGACGATGACGTCAAAATATCGTCGCAGGCGCGTCAATATGTTACCCCCATGACTGACCAGCAGCAGACAGAAACCTTGCAGTCGCTGCTGATGCGGGGCAGGCAGCAGGCTTCGCCGCAAACGCTGGCAGAGCAATCCGGCAGTCGCGATCCCCGGTTGGCGCCCGAGGCGGGCAGCGCCGAGCGTAAAGAACCCACCCTGGTGCCGAACCCGTCGGCCGAAACCTTGCCCTTGCATGACAGACGCGATAACAAGCGCAAAGAAAGTGCCAAAGACAAAGAGTTGAGCAGCATGCGTCAGGAGATTGCCAGCATTCGCCGTTTGCTGGAACACCAGGTGTCGGGGCTGATGTGGCAGGAAGTAGAACGACGTGAGCCGGTTCGGGCCCTGGTGATCAATCACTTGAACGAGCTGGGGTTCAGCAAGGTGCTGGCCGATCAGCTGGCGATGCAGATTCCCGAACGTGCGCGGACTCATGAAGCCTGGAACCAGGTTCAAGCAGCACTCAATGAACAATTACTGACTGGCGAAGATGAAATATTACGCCAGGGCGGTGCCGTGGCACTGCTGGGACCCACGGGGGTGGGCAAAACCACCACCATTGCCAAACTGGCGGCACGATTTGCGGCGCGCCACGGGGCCGAGCAGCTCGCGCTTATTACCACCGATCATTATCGTATTGGCGCCCATGAGCAGCTGCAGACCTACGGCCGTATCATGGGCGTGGTGGTCAAGCAGGCCCACACCTATCAAGAACTGGCACAGGCGTTATATCAGCTGCGTCATCGTCGTCTGGTATTAATTGATACCGCCGGCATGGGGCAGCGAGACTTGCGGTTGAATGAGCAGCTGGACACCCTGGTGGGTGATAAGCAAATTCAGATCCGCAACTATCTGGTGCTGCCCGCCACGGGCCAGCGCCGGGTGTTGCAGGAGGCGGTGGATCATTTTTGCCGTATCCCGCTGGCAGGCTGCATTTTAACCAAACTGGATGAAAGCCTGACCCTGGGAGATGTACTGGACATCAGCATTCAGAACCGGCTGCCGATCAGTTACATCACGAACGGGCAGCGGGTGCCGGAAGATTTACGATTGGCTGATGGCCCGGAGTTGGTCAAACAGGCATTGGGGAATATAGAGCAGCGTCGGGAAGATCCCTATTACTGGGGAACTTCCGAGTCTGAACAGGCGGATGCGCGTTTTTATGAATAGAGTGTTTCAGGACCAGGCGAGTGGGCTGCGACTTATGCAAAAAACAAGCAAGGTACAGGTTATTTCGGTCACGGGTGGCAAGGGTGGTGTAGGCAAAACCAACATTACGCTGAACATGGCATCGGCCATGGCGGCTCAGGGAAAACGAGTCATGGTGCTGGACGCCGACTTGGGGCTGGCCAATGTCGATGTCTTGCTGGGCATTCGGGTGGCCCGCAACCTGTCTCATGTGTTGCGCGGCGAGTGCAGCCTGGATGAGATACTGGTAGACGGCCCTCAGGGAATGAAGATCATTCCGGCGACCTCGGGTAATCAGTCGATGACCGATCTGTCGCCACTCGAGCACGTCAGTTTGATCCGCGCTTTCAGTGAAATGAAAACGCCGATTGATATTCTGCTGGTGGATACTGCAGCGGGCATTTCCGATATGGTGCTGAGCTTTTCGCGGGCGGCACAAGAAGTGATGGTGGTGGTCTGTGATGAGCCGACCTCCATTACCGATGCCTATGCGCTGATCAAGATCCTGTCCCGTGATTATGGCGTGTTTCGCTTTAAAATCGTGGCCAATATGGTGCGCAGCCAGCGCGAAGGCCAGGAGCTGTTTACCAAACTGACCCGGGTAACCGACCGTTTTCTCGATGCCGCCCTCGAGCTGGTCGCCTGTGTGCCCTTTGATGGCAACTTGCGATTGGCGGTACGTCGGCAAACGCTGGTGGTCAACCAGTACCCCCATTCGCCGTCGGCCCTGGCCATCAAAATGCTGGCCAGCAAGGCATTAAGCTGGCCGGCCCCCGAGCGGGCCGGTGGCCATCTGCAGTTTTTTATTGAAAAATTATTGAGTCCGTCAGTGGTGGAAACAGATGACCGGAGCCAATAAAGCACTGGTGTACGCCAGACAGCAAAGCTCGCAACTGGTTGAGCGTCATGCGGGCCTGGTACGGCGAATTGCCCATCATTTGCTGGCTCGCCTGCCCGACAGTGTCTTGCTGGATGACTTGATTCAGTCGGGCATGGTGGGGTTGCTGGAAGCGGCGCGTAACTTTGACGCCAGCAAGGGGGCCAGTTTTGAAACCTTTGCCGGGATCCGTATTCGCGGTGCCATGCTGGATGAAATTCGCCGGGGTGACTGGGTGCCTCGCTCGGTACATAAGCACAGCCGCCAGGTTTCTGGCGCCATTGCGGCGGTGCAGGCCCGGGAGGGGCGCAACCCGACCGATAGAGAAGTGGCCGAACAACTGGATGTGAGCATGGATGCCTATTACGCCATGTTGCGCGATACCAGTAATGGAAAAATTCTCGATATGGATGAGTTTGAAACCGGTATTGATGGCCATGTCGAACAGAGCCAACATGCAAACAACCCGTTTGAAGACATGGCCAAGCTGCGTTTTCAACGGGTGCTGTCGCAGCACATCAAGACCTTGCCCGAGCGCGAAGCGCTGGTGCTGTCGCTGTACTATGACGAAGAGCTGAACCTGAAGGAAATTGGCCAGATCCTGGAGGTAAGCGAGTCACGGGTGAGCCAGATCCACAGCCAGGCCATGCACCGATTGCGCGCCAAATTAACCGAGTGGAAAGCGTAAAGACCAGGTGAGGCGCGAAGAGTAAAGAGAAAGAGGGGTGAGGGCAGAGTGAACGAGATGAGTAGCTGATATGGCGTTGATCGGGCTGATACTGGGGCTGACGTGCATCATGCTGGCGCAATGGTGGCACGGGGGTAGCATGTGGGGCTTGCTGGACGGGCCTGCGCTATTGATTGTATTGGGTGGCACCCTGGGGGCCGTACTGCTGCAAACGCCCTGGCGGCAATGCAAGGCGGCATTAAAGTCACTCACCACCTTGTTTGGCCAGTCTCCCTGGCCCTTCAACGATCAGGCATCGCGCTTGTTGCAGTGGTCGCACCGGGCCCGGCAAGCTGGGTTTTTGGCCCTTGAATCCCAAATAGGGCATAGGTCACTGGACGGCTTTACTCGCCAGGGCTTGCAATGGCTGGTCGACGGCACCGAGGTGGCTTCTCTGGAGCAACTGCTCGACAACGAGCTTAACCGGCTGGAAGAACAAAAAGAGCTGGAAGCCCAGGTCTTCGAAGCCATGGGCGGCTATAGCCCTACCATCGGCATTATAGGTGCCGTGCTGGGCCTGGTTCAGGCGATGTCGAATCTGGATGATCCTTCCCAGTTGGGAGCGGGCATAGCCGCGGCCTTTGTGGCCACCCTTTACGGGGTCGGGCTGGCCAACCTGTTGCTGTTGCCGCTGGCCAACCGGCTGAGGGCCATGTATCGGCTCGAACTGCGTTATCGGGAGCTGACGGCCATCGGTCTGTTGGCCATTGCCCGCGGCGACAGCAGTCTGTCGGTGAGCCGACAGCTGGCCCAGTATCAGGGGCAGCGTCAATGAGGCGCCGCTCGCTGGCCATGCGTACCCAGGGCGTCAATAATACGGCGGGACTGGAGCGCTGGCTGGTGTCTTATGCCGATTACATGACATTGGTGTTTGCCCTGTTTGTGGTGCTTTATGCCATTCAGGCCACTAAAACCGAGCTGCAGCAACCTATGCTCGATGGCATCGATCAGGCATTGGTCCGACTGAGCGGTGAAGCCCAGTCGGACCAAACGGCAACGGCCATGGTGGAAACCCGGAGCGACAAGGTGCCGGCAGGCAATGGCGTACAGTCAAATGAGTCCGATCCGGGCCTGGCGGAGCTGAAGGCACAGCTGGAGTTGCACTTGTCGCCTTTGCTGGAGCGGCAAGTGGTCGAGCTGGAGCTGGAGGGTGACTGGCTGACCCTGAGCTTTGACGGCCAGCTGTTATTTGCCAGTGGCAGCGCCTTGCTGGGGGGCAATACCAAGCCGGTACTCGGCCGGCTGATGCCGGTATTAACACCGGGTACGCATTTTATTCGCGTGCGTGGCTACGCAGATCATTTACCCGTGAGTAACGAGCTATATGCCAGCAACTGGCAGCTGTCTGCCGAACGAGCCAGGGCGGTGCTGGAATGGCTGCTGCGTGAGGGCATTCAGGGTCCCAGGCTGGCGCTGGAAGCCTATGGCGAGTTTCGCCCCCTGAATACGCAACCGGGGGCAGCAGGACGAGCCCGCAACCGGCGTGTCGACATTGCCATATCCAGGCATCAGTGGCAGGACCCCGCGGCCTTGCCGTCCCGGCCGCTCGGTACCGAAAGCCACCCGGAGCTGCGGGTGTATGACTTGCCCGGTGGCGGCATTCGTATCGCCACGGAACACTGACGCCTTGTACGGATGACGCCGAACCTGACAAAATAATAATCGCCCGGCTGCAGGCCGATGCCTTGATAGGGCTGCAGGAGCGGGGTAACAATACAAGACTCAAGAAGAATAACATGTTGGAGCAGAAGGGATAATCCATGAACAGTCATCGTAATAGCACAGGCCCTCTTGCCGAAGGGACGGCGTTGCAGTGGGCCAGCCGCAGTCTGAGCCAGCCCGGGAACAAGTGGGGGCCGCAGTCATGGTAATGTGGTTTGAGCCTGCCTTTATTCTGGCGTCGCTGGCGCTGTTTCTGGGGATGGTGGCCCTGTTTGTGGCCTGGTCTATGTGGCGCCAAAGCCAGCGCAAGCTGGAGGCCATGAGTCGGCTGATGCGGGATCTGGCGCGCAGTCGAGACAGCTACCGCAAGCAGATAGAAGAAATCCAGGCGGCCAACGTAGGCCTGGGTAACAAAGTGGATGAGCTGTATCTTCAGCACGACAAGCTGACCGAGCAGCAGCAAGAGCTGGCGCTGAAAGATCCCCAGGGCAAACTCTATAGCCGTGCCACCCGCATGGTGCAACTGGGCGCCGACATCGACGAGATCATGGCCGAGTGCGAAGTACCCAGAGCCGAAGCCGAGCTGCTGATCACCTTGCATCGCAAATAGGTTGAATACAGCGGTCAGCGGTAAGAACAAACAATGAACTCATGCCGGGCTTGCCCCGGCATCTGCTATCTGTTTTAAACTGCACGCCTCACGCCTCACGCCTCACGCCTCACGCCTCACGCCTCACGCCTCACGCCTCACGCCTCACGCCTCACGCCTCACGCTTTCGCTTGTTTCTTTCTGCACAACGGGGTGGCCTGTGCTAAACTGGCGGCCATTTTTTAATGGTCTACGTTCCCGATTATGTTAGAAGCCAGATCCTTAACTTGTGTCCGTGAAGAGCACACCTTATTCAGCGAGCTGTCGCTGACGGTGGCGCCAGGCGATCTGGTGCAGGTGGCTGGGCCTAATGGCGTGGGCAAAACCAGTTTATTGCGGTTATTGGCCGGCCTGTCCCGCCCCTATGGCGGGGAAGTGTGCTGGCAGGGTGACAACATAGAAAGTCACCGTGACGAATATCATCAGGACTTACTCTACCTGGGCCATCAGGCCGGCATCAAGCACGAACTCACCGCCCTGGAAAACCTCGCTTTCTTTCGCCGTATGCATCATGCCCAAAGTCAGGCCAACTTGTGGGATGTGCTGGCCCAGGTTGGGCTGGCGGGTCTGGAAGACCAAACCGCAGGCCAGTTGTCGGCGGGGCAAAAGCGCCGGGTGGCACTGGCCCGGTTATGGCTGGGAGGCCCCCGACTGTGGATTCTGGATGAGCCCTTTACCGCCATCGACAAACACGGCGTCAAGGTGCTGGAGCAGTTGCTGCTGGACCATACCGATGCCGGTGGCATGGTGCTGATTACCACACATCAAGACCTGTCACTGAGTGCCGGCCGTGCACGTACCTTGCAGTTAACCCCCCATCAAGAGGAGTTGGCATGAGAGCCATGTTTAGCGGGGTACTGCGTCGCGAGCTGATCTCGGCCCTGCGCCGGCGGGGAGATATTTTAAACCCGCTGTGGTTTTTTATTATCGTGATTACGCTTTTCCCTCTGGGCATAGGTCCGGATCCCGCGCAACTGGCGCGCATCGCCCCCGGCATTGTGTGGGTGGCCGCCTTGCTGTCGTCGTTATTGGCACTGGAGCGCTTGTTCAGGGACGATTTTATTGACGGCACCCTGGAACAATTAATGCTTATGCCCTGTCCTTTAGGGGTGCTGGTGCTGGCCAAGGTGCTTGCCCACTGGTTGCTGACCGGCTTGCCGCTGCTCTTGCTGTCGCCTCTGGTGGCGGTGCTGCTCAGCCTGGACATGGTCGCCTTTAAGGCCGTGTTCTGGACCCTGCTGCTGGGCACCCCCATTTTGAGTCTGCTGGGGGCCATTGGCGTGGCCCTGACCGTGGGCATCGGCAAGGGCGGTGTCCTGCTCAGCCTGCTCACCTTGCCGCTGTATATTCCGGTACTGATTTTTGCCACCTCGGCCATCGACGCCGCCACCCTGGGGGTGGCCTACAATGGCCAGCTGGCGATACTGGCCGCCATGTTGGCAGGCAGTATCACGCTGGCGCCATTTGCCATCGCCTCTGCATTGCGAGTAAGCGTTAACTAGCTGATAGCAGGGTATTTTAAACGGCAGATTTACGTTATCTTAAGCCGGCGAGCTTAACCCATGTTCATTATAAAAAAGGTCTGTGAGCAATATGTGGAAATGGTTACATCCTTACGCCAAACCAGAGCAAGCCTATCGGCTGGCGGGGCTTTGGCTACCCTGGTTTGCCGCGTTCAGTGTGGTGTCGTTTGCCATCGGCCTGGTGTGGGGGCTGGCGTTTGCCCCGGCTGATTATCAGCAGGGCGATGCGTTTCGCATTATCTATATTCATGTGCCTTCGGCCATTTTGTCGATGGGAGCCTATTCCTCCATGGCCATCGCCGCCTTTATCGGTCTGGTGTGGCAGATAAAAACCTCCGACATGGCGGTGGCCGCCATCGCGCCGGTAGGGGCGGTCTTTACGGCGATTGCACTGTTTACCGGTGCCGCCTGGGGCAAACCCATGTGGGGTGCCTGGTGGGTATGGGATGCCCGGCTGACCTCCGAACTGATCCTGCTGTTTCTCTATTTAGGCGTGATTGCCCTGTATAACGCGATTTCCGACAAGGTGCTGGCAGGCCGGGCCGCCGGTATCCTGGCACTGGTGGGCGTGATCAATCTGCCCATTATTCATTACTCGGTGGAGTGGTGGAATACCCTGCATCAGGGGGCCAGCATCACCAAGTTTGCCCGGCCTTCCATTTCCAACGACATGTTGTGGCCGCTGTTGATCATGATAGTGGCCTTCAGCTGCTTTTTGGGCGCCGTTACCCTGCTGCGACTGCGTAATGAGTTGATTCGGCGTGAATCGCACCGACCCTGGGTGCTGAAGTTGGCGGAGGAACAGCATGAAGTTTGATACCTGGTCTGAATTTTGGGCCATGGGCGGTTATGGCTTTTATGTGTGGCTGTCTTTTGGTTTCACCCTGGTGGCCCTGGTGGGAATTGTTATCTCTTCCATGGCGACCAAAAAAAGCCTGCTGCGCGCAGTAAAACAGAAACAGGCTCGGGCCCAACGCCGCAAGGCAGCCCGGAAGTTGGAGAATACACTATGAATCCCAGACGTAAAAAACGCATGGCCCTGCTGCTGGCAGTGGTACTCGGACTGTCGGTGATGACCGGATTGGTGCTCTATGCACTGCAGCAGAATATCGACTTGTTCTATACCCCCACCGAGTTGGTACAGGGCAAGGGGAAAGAGCAAATCAAGCCTGAAGTGGGCCAGCGGCTGCGCATTGGCGGCATGGTGGTGCCGGGGTCGGTGAGCCGGGATCAGGAAAGCCTTAAAGTCAGCTTCGATCTGGTGGATGCAGGCGGCGAAGAGATTACCGTGACCTTCAACGGCATTTTACCGGACCTGTTTCGTGAGGGGCAGGGCATAGTCGCCCAGGGGCATCTGGCCGATGCCCGCACCATTACCGCCTTTGAAGTCTTGGCCAAGCACGATGAAGAATACATGCCACCGGAAGTGGCAGAAGCGCTGAAGGGAATCGAGCACGTTAAACCCGAATACACACCCGCGCAGCTTGAAGGAAGTCGGTCATGAGTTCTGCAATCGATTCGGTGAGCCAGACCCTTGGCGTCATTCCGGAGATAGGACAGTTCAGTCTTATTCTTGCCCTGGCGGCCAGTGTGATACTGAGTATTTATCCCCTGATAGGGGCCTTTCGTGGCAACACCGGCATGATGCTGCTGGCGCGTCCTCTGGCCTACGCCATGTTTGGCTTTCTGCTGGTGTCGTTTGCCTGCCTGACCTGGGCCTTTATCGACCACGACTTTACCGTGTTATACGTCGCCTCCAACTCCAACAGCTTGTTGCCGCTGGAATATCGTATTTCTGCGGTATGGGGCGCTCACGAAGGCTCACTGCTGTTATGGGTGTTGATTCTAGCCGGGTGGGCCGCCGCCGTGGCACGCTTTAGCCGCACCCTGCCGCTGGATGCGGTGGCGCGGGTGCTCAGCGTGATGGGCATGATTGGCGTGGGCTTCCTGCTGTTCGTCATAGTCACCTCCAACCCCTTTGAGCGTACCTTGCCGTTCTTCCCGATTGACGGCCGCGACCTGAACCCGCTGCTGCAGGATCCGGGGCTGATTTTTCATCCCCCCATGTTGTATATGGGCTATGTGGGCTTGTCGGTGGCCTTTGCGTTTGCCATCGCCTCGCTGATGACGGGCAAGCTGGATGCCGCCTGGGCACGCTGGTCTCGTCCCTGGACCATGGCCGCCTGGATTTTTCTGACGCTGGGTATCGCACTGGGCTCCTGGTGGGCCTATTACGAGTTGGGCTGGGGTGGCTGGTGGTTCTGGGACCCGGTAGAAAACGCTTCCTTCATGCCCTGGCTGGCGGCCACCGCCTTGATCCATTCGCTGGCGGTCAGTGAAAAGCGCTCTACCTTTAAATCCTGGACAGTGTTGCTGGCGATCATGGCCTTTTCACTGAGCTTGCTGGGCACCTTTCTGGTGCGTTCCGGGGTCCTGGTGTCGGTGCATGCCTTTGCCTCCGACCCCACTCGTGGCTTGTTTATCCTGATCTTCTTCATGCTGGTGGTGGGTAGCTCTTTGCTGCTGTACGCCATCAAGGGCGCCGAGGTAAAAAGCCACGGCAAGCACGAGCTGGCCAGCCGGGAAAGCCTGTTGCTGGGCAACAACATCATGCTGATGGCCGGCCTGGTGGTGGTGCTGATTGGTACTATCTTGCCCCTGGTACACAAAGAGCTGGGGCTGGGCAGCATTTCGATTGGTGCGCCTTTCTTTAACAGCCTCTATGCCTGGTTGATTATTCCCTTTGGCTTGCTAATGGGCGCCGGCCCGTTATTCCGCTGGCGTCGCCAGAAAATGAGCGAAATCAACGGCAAGCTGTTATTCGCCCTGGTGGCCGGTGGGGCCATTGGGACGGCTCTGCCCTGGTATTTTTCCGATCACTTTGAAATCTGGGCGGCCATCGGCCTGAGTCTGGGCGCCTTTATCGTGATCACCAGCGTGCAGGAAACCTGGGTGCGCGCCACCCATCGCCATGGCTTTGCCACCGGCATTCGCAAGTTGGGCAACAGCCACTGGGCCATGTTCCTCGGGCATATTGGTATGGCGGTTACCCTTATCGGTATCAGCTGTACCCAGTTGTACAGCATCGAAAAAGACGTGCGCATGGCGGCGGGTGACAGCATCACCTTCTCGAGCTATACCTTTACCTTTGAAGGCACCCGGGAGGCAAACGGCCCCAACTACGAAGGCTTTAAAGGCGTGATTGCCGTCAGCAAGGATGGCAAGGCACTGCCCAAGCTCAAGGCAGAAAAACGTTTGTACCTGGTACAGCGCATGCCCATGACCGAAGCGGCCATTAGCGCCGGCTTTACCCGCGACCTGTACGCGGCCCTGGGCGAAGAGCTGGACGACGGCTCCTGGGCGGTACGTCTGTACTACAAGCCCTTTATCCGCTGGATATGGTTTGGCACCTTGCTGATGGCCATTGGCGGTGTGATTGCCATGCTGGACAAACGCTATCGCTTTGGCAGTAAAAAAGTATCGGAGGCGCTATGAATCGTCGTGTCTTGATTTTGTCCATCCCGCTGGTCATTTTCTTGCTGGGCTGCATATTTTTGTATCGAGGTCTGTATTCGGACCCCCGCAAACTGGAGTCGGTATTGCTGGATCAGCCGGTGCCGGAGTTTGCGCTGACCTCGCTGCAAAATCCGGATAAAGAATTCAGCCGGGATATTTTCACCAAGCAACCCATGTTGTTGAACGTGTGGGCCACCTGGTGCCCCACCTGTTATGCCGAACATGAATACCTGAACGAGCTCAAGGCACGAGAAGGGATCCATATTGTGGGCATGAACTACAAGGATGAAAGGACCAAGGCGCTGCGCTGGCTGAAAAACCTCGGTAATCCCTATGCCATCGACCTGTACGATCCCGACGGCAAGCTGGGGCTGGATCTGGGGGTCTATGGTGCACCTGAGACCTTCTTGATCGACAGCCGGGGCATTATTCGCTATCGCCATGTGGGGGATGTCAACGAGACGGTCTGGCAGCAAACCCTGAAACCTATTTTTGAGCAAATGGAGTAAAGCCATGCGTGTATGCTCTGTGCTGATCTTGCTGGCGAGTCTCTGGGGAGCCCCGGCCATGGCTGCCTTTGGGGTGTATGAGTTTGACTCCGCCCAGCAGGAAGAAACCTTTCGCGAACTCACCCGCGAACTGCGTTGCCCCAAGTGTCAGAATCAGGATATCGCCGATTCGGACGCCGAGCTGGCCAAAGACTTGCGCGACAAAACCTATGTGATGTTGCAAGAGGGCAGCAGCAAGCAGGAAGTCATCGATTATATGGTGGCGCGCTACGGCAACTTTATTCTCTACAAGCCGCCCTTTATGGCCTCGACCATGATCTTGTGGTTTGGCCCTGTGATCGTCATGTTGCTGGGGGGGCTGATCGTGGTTGTCCGAACGCGCAAAAAGCCGCGCAAGAATGCCGAACAAGCCTTGAGTGCCGAAGAACAACAGCGCCTGCACGAGTTGCTGAACAAAGACAAAGAGAATTGATATGACGTTATTTTGGATTGTCAGTGTCCTGCTGACGCTGTTATTGGCGCTGGTCATCATACTGCCCCTGACCCGGGGACGGGCCGAATCGAGCCAGAGTCGCAATCAGCTGAACACCGAGCTCTATAAGCAGCGCTTGCAGGAGCTGGAGCAGGATAAAGAGCAGGGCTTGCTGGAAGAGGGCGAGCAGGCTACTCAAGAGCTGCAGAAGAGCCTGCTCGACGACGTGGTGGTCGAGCAGCCGAAGCAATATCGTGCTGGCAGCTGGTTATGGTTGCCCGCCATGTTAGTCGTACTGGTGGTGGCCTATGGGGGTTATTGGCAGTTGGGCGCCTACAACCAGGTTGCACAGTGGCAAAACAATGCGGGGCGCCTGAGTGAGCTGACGCGCCAGGTATTGCTTGAACCCGATGGTGACGTGACCGAGCAGGACATGATAGATCTGATCCAGTCGCTGCGCACCAAGCTGCATGTAGACGGCGATGATTTTCGTGGCTGGTTGCTGCTGGGACGGCTAGCGCTGGAAATGCGTGACGGTGCCACCGCGCGTGATGCGCTGGAAAAGGCCATGACCCTGACCGACAAACCCGAGCAGGTGATGGTGCCGTATGCCGAGGCCCTGAGCATGACAGGTGAGGCGTTGCGAGCCGAAAACATCATCAAGCAGTTGCTGGCCAGAAATCCCGATAATCTGGAAGCCTGGTCGGTGTTTGCCTTTATGGCCATGCAGCAAGAAGATCTGGCGGCGGCCATTGCGCGCTGGCAGCAGATTTTACATCGCATGTCGCCGGATAATCCGCGCTATGCCATGATTGAACGCTCGGTTGCCTTCGCGGAACAGCGCCTGGCTGAGGGAAATCATGCTCCGGTAACGGGCCCACGTTATGAAGTGGAAGTGAATACCGCCAGTGCCATTCCCTATCATCCGGGTGCTGTGTTGTTCGTGTATGCGATTGATGCCAAAGGCGGTGACGTGCCATTGGTCGCGCAACGCATCGAAAATCCGTCCTTTCCGCTGACCATTACCCTGTCTAACGCGGATGCCATGCGCCCGAATATCAATATGAATGGCCGTGACGCCGTGATTGTCAAGGCACGCATCGCCCCCAGCGGTAATGTGACCGACACCACAGATGCCTGGGAAGGGCGCAGTAGCGTATTGAGTACCAACAAAGACAGCCAGTTGTCTATCTTTATTGATACTCCCTTATAATTTACGATAAGTGCTCTACGCTAAGACATATGCGTGAGTAATATGCAGTGAGCAATAAAACCGGTCAACAAGACCGGTTTTACACAATAATAAGATAATAACAAAAGCGATAAGGCTTAATATTATGTGGCGAGTATTAATAGTAGCGGCCGGGGTTGCCTTGACGGGGTGTTCCGCCCATCAGGGGGTGGATGTCCCTCCCAGTAATGATCCCTTCTCGAGTCAGGTACCCGCCGATTTCGGCAGAGCAACCGCCGACGATCCTCGGGACCCTTTCGAGCCGGTCAACCGTGGCGCCTGGGTCATTAACTATGACGTCCTCGAGCCTTATGTGGTGCGTCCGGCGGCTCATGCCTATGCCGACTATGTGGCCGAGCCGGTCAGAGACGGCCTGCAGAACGTGGTACTTAACCTTGAAGAGCCGGCCAGCTTTGTTAACCATCTGATCACCGGTGATATACCGGGGGCCGGAACCAACCTGGCGCGTTTTGGTGTCAACAGTACCGTAGGAGTGCTGGGCTACTTTGATGTGGCAGAAAAAATGTCATTGCCGCGCCGTTCCAAGGATTTCAGTCAGGTACTGGGGCAACTGGGCATAGGTGACGGGCCCTACCTGATGGTTCCCGTGCTGGGACCCACCACGCTGCGACAGCTTTCTGGCGACATGGTCGACAGCCTCTATTTTCCGTACGACGTGATGAGCTTCGCCATGCGTACCGGAAAGTGGGCGCTTGATGGCCTCTATCAGCGCAGCGAGCTGATAGAGCGAGAGCCCATTATCGACAACGCACTCGATCCTTATGGTCTGACCAAAGACCTCTATCTGCAGTATCAGGATACCAAGATAGGCAAGGAGTTCGAGCCTGCCTCCAGCGAAGAGCTCGATGCCTTCATGGACGAAATAGACGGCTAACGGAAAGCGTTAAGCGATCAGCTTGGAGCTGGAAGAAAACCTAAACACCCCGCACCTGATTCAAATAGGGCGGGGTGTTTTGTTTTAGCCGTCATCCTGACGTAACCAAGGTGTGAGGCCAAACTTGGGTCACTCCTCACTCCTCACCCTTCACGGCCTAGCTTTTCCCGGTAATACCACCGCTGACAATAAAGGTGGTCATCTTGCTGGCGGCGACGTCCAGCAGCTGGACTTTGTCTTTATCGACCACCAGCAGGTTGCCGGCAAAGTTATACGACTGGGGCAGGTACACGGCCACCTTGCCGGGCAGGCCAAACTCCGCCATGTCTTGCCGGGTGATAAAGCCCAGCACTTGCACCTCGCCATTCATCAGGCTGACCGCGACCGGTTGGTTCAAACGTTTGTTCTGTCCCAGCAGGGCGTTGAACAAGTCTTGCAGCGAGTGATACACCAGCTTGACCAGCGGGATGCGTGTTAATACCTTGTCGAACAGCGACAGAAAGAACTGACCGAAGTAAAACGAAGCAAACATGCCGGTCAGAATGATCACGCTCAGGGTAATCAAGCCTCCGGCCAGATCGGCCAGCCAACCGGCTTCCAGGGCGGGCACCACCAGGAGCAACAATGAGCCGATGGCGGAAAAAAGCGTTTCGTTGAGTACGGTAAAAATCAGATAAACCAGATACACAGTGAGTACGAACGGCAGCAGGATCAACAGACCCTGAAAGAAAAACCGTAAAAGGCGTTGCATGATAAGCTCCAATCAACAGAAGCGGCATCATGGCAGATCCCGCGTTTAATAACAGTGTTTAAAGCCGGGCCTTAGCCATAAGTTGACGGTAGCAACCCGGGCAGGCGGTCAGTCACTTGTGCTGTGGCACCGCGTTGGCCGTGCCACACCGGGTGTTCTCGCTGCTTTTATACTCACTTGGGCTAAACCGCGTGAAATAAGCGGTTTTTACTGACAAACAAGCTTTGCAAGGTGGCCCGGCCTTGATAAGGTAAATGTGGTTGCGTAAAAAACAAATAGCCAGATGTCAAACAAGAGGCGATATTTGTTTTTATCTATTCGTAAAGTTTTGTTTACATGTGAGGATGTCATCATGCAGAAAGACACACTGAATAATATTCGTATTCATTCCGAAAAGGTAATGATTACCCCCGCCGAGCTGAAAGCCAAGTTGCCGATCTCTCAACCTGCGCTCGACTTCATCGGCCAGGCTCGCCAGACCCTGTCTAATATTATTCAGCGCAAAGATCACCGCCTGATGGTGATCTGTGGTCCTTGCTCCATTCATGACGTAGACGCAGCCAAAGAGTACGCAACCCGCCTCAAAAAACTGCATGATGAATATAGTGATAGCCTTTATATCGTAATGCGCGTGTATTTTGAAAAGCCGCGCACCACAGTCGGTTGGAAAGGCTTTATCAACGATCCTCACCTGGATGGCAGCTTTGATATCGAACAGGGCCTGCACAAGGCGCGTGAGCTGCTGGTCTGGCTGGCCGAACTGGAGCTGCCCCTGGCCACAGAGGCGCTGGATCCCATTAGTCCGCAGTATCTGGCCGAGCTGTTTTCCTGGTCTGCCATAGGTGCGCGTACCACAGAGTCGCAAACCCACCGTGAAATGGCCTCGGGCCTGTCGATGCCGGTTGGCTTTAAAAATGGCACGGACGGCAATTTAGGCACGGCCATCAATGCGCTCAAGGCGGCGTCCGAGTCACACGCCTTTATGGGCATCAATCAGCAGGGACAGGTGGCACTACTGGTCACCCAGGGCAATCCGGACGGCCATGTGATCTTGCGGGGCGGCAAACAGCCCAACTATGACTCAGTGAGCATTTCGCTGGCCGAAAAAGCCATGTCCGGTGCCGGCCTGACGCCCAACCTGGTGGTGGATTGCAGCCACGGTAACTCGAACAAAGACTACAGCCTGCAGCCACTGGTCACCGAAAACGTGGTGCATCAAATTCAGGAAGGTAACCAGTCCATTCTGGGGATCATGCTGGAATCGCACCTGTTTGAAGGCAACCAGTCGAGCGAGCAGCCTCGCAGCGAAATGCGCTATGGGGTATCCATTACCGATGCCTGCATAGACTGGGACACCACCGCCGACTTATTGCAGCGTTGTCATGAACAGTTAAGCGCTCCGTTAAAGGCTCGTATTCGCTGAGTGAGTTATTTAGAATAATGCTTATGTAACAAAATGATGTGCCTGACGACCCGGGGCAATTGTTGTCGCTGTTTGTTCACAGGCATAATGGAGCACCGTGTCCGGGATGGGCCGGTGCTTTTGTAATTGGGATGGACCAATGGTAGATGAATTAGCAGTCCTGAGGGACCAGATAGACGAAGTGGATCAGCAGCTGGTTGCCCTGTTTGCCAAGCGCCTCAAACTGGTGGCGGGCGTGGGCGAGGTGAAAAGCCGTCAGGGGGTGCCTATTTATGCTCCCGACCGCGAAGCCGCCATGCTGGCCAAACGCCGGGCCGACGCCGAAGCGCAGGGCGTGCCCCCGGATCTTATCGAGGACGTATTGCGCCGCGCCATGCGCGAGTCGTATGCCAGTGAAAAAGAGACCGGCTTCAAATGCATGCAGCCGACACTGGGCAAAGTCGTGGTCGTGGGCGGAGCCGGGCAGCTGGGGGGCCTGTTTGCTCAGCTGCTGACCTTATCCGGCTATACAGTCGAGATATTGGAAAAAGACGGCTGGGATCAGGCCGAGGCACTGCTCAGTGGCGCCGGCCTGGTGGTGGTGGCCGTGCCCATCGATCAAACGGTAGCCGTGATAGAGCGCCTGCCCACACTGGATGAGCGGTGCATTCTGGTCGACCTGACCAGTATCAAGGCCGAGCCCCTGGCGGCCATGCTCAAGGCGCACCAAGGCCCGGTGTTGGGGTTGCACCCCATGTTTGGCCCAGATGTGTCCAGCCTGGCCAAGCAGGTGATTATTTACAGCGAAGGCCGTGGTAGCGAACAGTATGAATGGCTGCTGGCGCAAATGCGCATCTGGGGTGCCCGTTTGCAGGTGGTGAATGCCGAAGAGCACGACCAGGCCATGAGTCTTGTGCAGGCCCTGCGCCACTTTACCAGCTTTGCCTACGGCGCTCATTTGTGTGCCGAGCAGGCAGACTTGTCGCAGCTGTTGCGGCTAAGTTCACCGATTTACCGATTGGAGCTGGCCATGGTGGGCCGACTGTTCGCACAGGATCCTGTGCTGTATGCCGACATTATCTTGTCGTCACCCCGCAACCTCGAGATGATCCGCCGCTATCACACGCATTTTGGCGAGTTGTTGACTCAGTTAGAGCAGGGCAAACGCGAGGCCTTCGTCGAGCAGTTTGCTACCGTGAGTGAGTTTTTTGGCGATTATGCCGACATCTTCCTCAAAGAAAGCCGCAACCTGTTAGCCCAGGCCAACGACAGCCGCATAAGCTAACCACGCTCGGCACCACTGCTAGATAAAAAAACACCGAATCCAATAGGTTCGGTGTTTTTGATTGTGCTGGGAGTGCTGTAGTAAGAGAGCTTCTATCTCCTTTAAGTGCTTTTTTGCCACGGAATCCACTGACCCCACGGAAGCAGATCTAGGGACCAAAAGCGACAAGAGCATATTATTTGTAAAACCTTACCCATTAATTATCTGCTTTTCTTTCTTGGTATTTTTCCGTGGGTTCTGTGCTTCTCGTAGTAAAGAGTCGTGGCGAGAAAGATCCCGCTTCCTCTCTTGTCATTCCCACGAAGGTGGGAATCCAGGGCCAGTGGCGCAGCTCTGTCAGCCTGCGCTTCTCCTGCAAAGACACTGGATCCCCGCCTTCGCGAGGATGACGATAAAGGCAAACCAGCACCAAAAATCACATCAGTTATAAGTGATTACTTATCTTAATTTTTCCGTGGGTTCTGTGGATTCCGTGGCGAAGAAGTCTTTGGTCTTTAAAAGCAATCAGCCCCAGTATCCACATCGGTTATGAGATATTACTTAATCCTGATATAACCGCTGTGCCAGTTGCTGCAGGGGCTGCAGGTCGTCTTCTGTGGTGATTTCCAGGTAAAAACCCTGCACACCGGCGTTTTTGAGTGCCTGCCCCAGCTTGGGTAGCAGGCTGTCCTGTCCCGCAAGCTGACTGAGCAGTGGTAGCCGGCTGTGTTGCTGCAAGCGCAGCAGGGTGGCCAGGGAACGGCCCTGGGTATCCAGCAGGGCCAGCTGCTGGTTGCCTTCTGCCAGTACCTGCTCTGCTTCGGCCAGGGTTTGTTCCTCGCTGTCGGCCAGTGGCAATAACACCGGGCGCGTGCAGCGACCGGCGGCGGCCAGCAGCTCGCTCCGGCGACCATCGATAGGTTGCAGTAACAAGGCATCCAGTGACTCGGCCGCGCGATTTAGCTGCTCTGGGGTATGCACGGGTGTCAGGGCGGCCAGATCAAACTGGGCGGCCACTTCACGCAACTGCTGCAGGCGCTCCTGCTCTTGCTGCAGGTCACCCTGTGCAAAGCAGGGAGCAGCCAGAATCTGGCCACCCTGTTCTTTTAGGCGACGTGCCGTTTCTTGCAAGGCGCCATATTCGGGCCAGCTGTCCAGTTGCGCAATTAATACGGGCTCTTGCTGACTCATGTGAAAGCGACCCAGCTGCAACGACAGCATAGCGGTATTGTCGTACGGCACACTCACAGGCGCAGGGGTTAAGGCTTGATGCTGATCTTTGCTCCGGCTCAATACCCTGGACGGAATGCGCGTGGGCGCCACTTCGGCACTGGGGTAGCAACCCAGAATTTTAATGAAGCGTACTATGTCTTTCAGCTCGGCCAGGGCCGATTGCATGTGCGCACTGTTCACGTTGGCCGCCACATCCACATAGAACATTTCTTCCCATGGATTGCCGATAATGGGGCGAGATTCCAGCTTGGTCATGGTGATGTCATGGTTGCGCAGCACCAGCAGGGTTTCTACCAGGGCACCACTTTGCTGACCGGTCGACATGATAAAGCTGGTTTTGGCCGGAATTTGGGCGGCAACTTCCACCGGCTTGCGCGCCACTACAATAAAGCGGGTCATGTTCTGCTTTTGGTTGGCCAGCCCGGTAACCAGAGGTTTGAGACCGTGCAGGGCACCGCCGTCGGCACTGCCCATGGCACCAATGTCGTCGCGCTGCTGATTGGCCACCAGCTCCATGGCGTTGGAGGTGGCGGCACAAAACTCTACATTAACCTGAGGCAGTGTCTTTAAATACTGGGAGCACTGTTGATACACCTGAGGGTGGGTGTAGAGGGTTTTCAGCTTGCTGACATCCGTGTCTACTGCCACCAGCAGGCAATGCTCTATGGGTTGCGTCAGCTCGCCCACAATGGACAGGCTGGTGTGCTGCATGAGATCGAACACATCGTTAATGGCGCCGGAGCTGGTGTTTTCTATCGGCAAAATACCGTACTGGGCCTGGCCCGACTCAACGGTGTCAAAAATTTGCTGAAAGGTGTCGCAGTTGTGCTCAACCAGGTTGGCCTTGAAGCGAGTCAGGTATTTGCGGGCCGCCATATTGGAGTAGGAGCCGCGCAGCCCGAGAAACGCCACGCTGATGGCGGGGGTATCATCTTGCGGGTTCAGCAGGTCTTGCAGCAGAGCCTGTTGCGACAGCACCGAGTCTTCAATAATGGTGTGATAAATTTGCGTCACATAATGCGCATCCAGGCCCAGGGTGCGCCCCTGATTGATCAGGGTCTCCAGCAGGGCCTGCTCTCGTTCCTGATCTCGAATGGGGCGGGGGTTTTGCAACTTGCTGCGCGCCACGTCCAGACTCAGGGCCTTGCGCTTGGCCAGCAGGGTCAACAGCTCTTTGTCCAGGCTGCTGATATGGATTCTAATCTCATCCAGATTCATGAATAGGGCTTCCCTTGTACCTAAAAAGTGTCACCTAAAAAAAAAGCCTCCCGAGGGAGGCTTGTCTGTTCGTCTTTCGCTTGTTTCTTGCCAGACCAGATGCCTCCTAGACTAGGATGCAAAAAAGAAAGCCGCAAAAAAGCAGTGAGAGAAAAACAGCTTAACAGTCATGATGGTTCTCAACCTTGATACACACCGCCCTACAATTACTGAAAAACGGCAGCACTGGCAAGTCTTTTTGGGGAATTAGAGCAAAACAGCCCCAATTAACCGAAAAATGCCGCGTCAGGCGGGAAACGGTAAGGGGGACGAGTTAAGGGCGACGAGGAGCACAGTATGAAAAAGGCCGAATAAATTCGGCCTGATATCTTGTGACTGTGTTTGGTAGCTAACGGCTTAGTGCTACGCGGGACGGTATTCCTGTTCTTCGTCATCATCACCCAGGTCGTCTACATCGCCCGAGGTGACAGCCTGACCGGCATGGGCGCGCTGTGCCAGCGGCTTGTCGGCATAACGATTCAGCTGGCGTTCCAGTTTCTGGCCCAAATCTTTAATGGCGGCGTACAGGTTCTCGTTTTCTGCCTGCGCAAATAGGGTATCGTTTGGTATACCAGCGGTCGCTTCCACTAGGTAGTTCTGGCCTTCTTTTTGAATAATGACGTGAGGGGTGATCAGCGCAACCTGGCGCCGAGTGAGTTTTTCGAAGCGACTCTCAATCCGTTCACGGATGGCGGGAGAAATGTCGATAACGGTACTGGTAATAGTGATGGACATAAAATACCCCCTGGGTGTTCCTTTGTTTATGTACAGCTTCAGACTACCCTGACCGCGGCTTAATAATGTGATCTGAATCAACTTTTTATGGCCCTGGCGCCAATAGGGCCTAAAACTGTGACTCAGTCGCCGCTACCGCTATTTAGCGCTTGTCAGTACAGCCTGAAACCAGTCAGACTCGAACGGATAAATTGCTCCGCCCTGTGTTTACCTTAGCAGCAGATCCCATATTGTCTCGTGAAAAGAGATTATTTTCTGTACCCCATTGGCAGTGTCGACGCTATTACTTAGGATAGCTCTCTATTCGCTGGAAAGGGGTGCGCCGTGAGAGTCTGGTTAGGAGTGGGGCTGTTGCTGTTGGGCTTGAGTGTCAGTGTTCAGGCATCGTCGTTGCGTGAACAATACCGTCAGGCCGAGCAAGCGCTGAAAAAAAATGATGAAGCGCGCTTTCATCAGTTGCGCAAGGGGCTGGACGATTACCCCCTAACGGTTTATCTGGACTTTCAATATCTTGCCGATCGCCTCTCCAGCCTGAGTACGTCTCAGGTCACCCGGTTCATGAGGCAGCATCCCGACTCGCTATTGGCCGAGCGGTTAGAAGGGCGTTACCTGTATCGCCTGGCGCGAGAACAGCGCTGGAAGGAATTTTTAACCTTCTATCCCAAACTGCCCAACAGCATTGCCTTGCAGTGCGCCCATTACCGGGCCAAGTGGGCCACGGGTGACAGGGCCACGGCCATGGCCGGCGCCAAACATCTCTGGTTGTATGGTCACTCCCGGCCCGATAGCTGCGATCCCTTGTTTGCCAACTGGCAGCAAGCCGGTGGTCGCACCGACGAAGATATCTGGCAACGTATGCTGCTGGCCTACCAGAGCGGAGAAGACGGCCTGGTGACGTTTTTGGGGCGCCAGTTAAGCTCCTCGGCAAAGCCGGCGGGCGATTTTCTGCAGTCCCTCGGCAAGGATCCCAAACAGCTCATCAGGGGCAGCCTGGTGCCGGTCAGTGGCAAACGCCAAACAGCGGCCCTGTCCCTGGCATTGGAAAAGCTGGCCAATACCGAGCCCCAGCAGATCATGAGCCTCTACCCCAAATATCAGCGCCAGGCGGGGCTGAGTCAGCAGCAGGTAGCAGGAATAGAACAACAACTGGCTCGTCGTCTTATGTTCAACCGGACTCGAGAGTATCGCAGCTGGCTGGATAGTCGTTTGCCCGTAATGGGCAATGAAGACTTGTTTGAATTGCGCGCGCGCCTGGCAATCTGGGAGCAAGACTGGCGCAGCTTGCCTGGCTGGATTGACCGGTTATCGGTCAGAGCCCAGCAAGACAGCCGTTGGCAGTATTGGCGCGGTCGGGCGCTAAAGGCACAGAATCGCCATGCCGAAGGCGATAAAGCCTGGCAGCACGCCGCGAATAATCGCGACTATTATGGATTTTTTGCCGCGCAACAGAGCAAGCGTCCCTTCTCATTGCAAAAGAAACCTCTGGTGCCGGCACCCAGCCTGAGCCTGGCGCGCAAGCAATGGCCGGCGGTAGCCCGGGTAGAAGAGTGGCTGGCGCTGGGTAATAAAACCGCGGCCCGCAGCGAATGGTATCACCTGTTGGGCAAGGTGAATGAGGCCGACGGGCTGGCGCTGGGTAGCCTGGCGTTAAGACAGGGCTGGCACGATAAATCCATTCAGGCCAGTATTCGAATCAAGGCCTGGGATCATCTGGACTTGCGTTTTCCCATCGTCTACCGCGATATATTTCAGCGCCAGGCCAGGCATTTACGCGTGAATGAAGCGACCCTGTTTGCCATCGCCCGCCAGGAAAGTGCCTTTTACGAGCAGGCGCGTTCGCCCGTGGGGGCGGGCGGCCTGATGCAACTGATGCCTGCCACCGCCAGGGCGACCGCCAAAAAGTTTAACATCAGTGGCTTCAAGCGAGATTCGGATGTGTATATTCCTGAGGTCAACGTCCAGCTGGGCTCCAGTTACTTTAGAGAAATGCTGGACCGGTACGGCAACAACCGGATTGCCGCCATTGCCGCCTACAATGCGGGGCCAAGCCGTATCGACCGCTGGTTACGCGACAGCGGCAGCCGGCCACTGGATGTGTGGGTAGAAAACATCCCCTACCGAGAAACCCGTGGTTATGTGCAGAACGTGCTGGCATTTTCGGTGATCTACCAGGATTTTCTAGGGCAGAAACACACCTTTATTACGCCGGCGGAGCTGAATTATGTCTACTGATAACGCGATATCGACTCACGGCGGCATGACGGCCCGGCCCGGGGTGGCCATAGTGGGGCTGGGCTGGCTGGGTGAGCCACTGGCGCTGCACCTGCTGAAGCTGGGTTATGCTGTCGCCGGCAGCACCACGACCCCCGACAAGGCCGAGCGACTGGCGAAGGCCGGCATCAAGACGCAGGTGTGGGATATTAACAGCCCGCTGCCGGCCGACTGGCCGTCGGCCCTGGCGGCAGACACTGTGGTGCTGTGCGTGCCCCCCGGCAAGGTGAGGGATTATGCAGCCACGGTTGGCGGTGTTGCCCGCCTGGCCGCCAAAGGGGGCGTACAACGCTTGTTGTTTACCAGTGCCACCTCCGTATATGGCGGGCTGGGCCTGAAAACAGAAGCCGATGCAGAGCCCGACTCGGAGCGGGGCGAGCGCATGTGGGCCGCCGAGCAGGCGGTGCGCAGCAGTGGCGTTGCCGACGTGCTGTGCTTGCGGTTGTCGGGTCTGGTAGGAGGCAACCGGGAGCCGGGACGCTTTTTGGCCGGCCGCAGCTTCGAAGGGGGCGACGAGCCGGTTAATCTGGTGGCACAAGAAGACTTGCTACGCTTTATTCCGGCCATTCTGGCCAAAAGCAACTGGCCTGAAACGCTCAATGTCAGCGCCCCTCATCACCCCAGCCGACGCGAGTTTTATGGTCGGGCGGCACAGTTGCAAAACCTGCCGGAGCCACGGTTTAGCGGCGGCGGCCAGGGTAAAAGCATAGATGGTAGCGCCCTTAGCCGTTGGCTGGGGCTGGACTATCAGGTAACGGACTGGTTTTCCTGGTTGTTAGAGCGCAACACAATGTGAGGAGTGAGGAGTGAGGAGTGAGGAGTGAGGAGTGAAGTGAAGGAGGCAAGTTCCCCTTCACGCTCGGTACGGTTCGGGGTTAAGCAAGGGCGCCAGCGCCAGAATCAGGGTGTCGCAATACACCCGGCGTCTGTCGAGTAAATTTCCGGTTAATACGCCAATGGCCCCGCCCTGTTGCTTGCAGTTGCTCAAGCTGAACAGGCGGTCCATGGCGTGCCCCAGCTCTTCTCCGGCGAGCACCGCCCGAGCGACAAACGGCGGTAACGTCAGGCTGGCACTGCGGCTGGCATTATCCAGTCCGGGACCCAGCACCTGGATCCAGGCAAAGGTCATGCTGTGTTGGGGGGTATGCTCTATGCCACCCTCCATCCCAATCCAGAGATCGGCATCGGGCAGGGCAGCCTTGGCCGCCAGGGCTCGCTGGCGGGCGCCTTGACAGGTTTCGCCGTCACTCATGGGTTGCGCGGCCACGCCAGAAGGCACCGAAATGCCGGAGATATCACAGTCTTGATCCGGAAAAACCTGTGCCAATGCCAAACGCGCCGCGTCAATTTTAGCGGGGTTCAGTGACGCTATAACCACTTTCATCATACTTTTTCCTAACTAGTGACTGCCGACCGGCCGGCGTATAATTATGCCACTTTTTACACTCAAAAAGAGAGAACAGTGCAATGAATGACCAAGCAGAGCCCAGGGGTGACCTATTGATGCGCACCATGGCAATGCCCGCTGACACCAATGCCAATGGTGATATTTTTGGCGGCTGGATCATGTCGCAAATGGATTTGGGTGGTAGCTTGTTGGCGAATGAAGTGGCTTTGGGACGAGTAGGCACCGTTGCGGTGAGCGAAATGAATTTCTCGCGGCCGGTTAAAGTGGGTGATGTGGTGTGCACCTATGGTGAGCTGGTAAAAGTAGGGCGCACTTCAATTACGGTACGGGTAGAAGTGTGGGTCAAGCCGGTATTGGTGCCCGAGGGCGGGCCGCGCTATCAGGTGGCGCAGGCCCAGTTTGTGTATGTGGCCATAGATGAGAATGGTCGCCCGCGCGCCGTGCAGGCGATCGCTTAAGATGCAGCGGCTCACCACGGCGTTAGCGGTAACCCTGTTGCTAAGCGGCTGCATAGAAGTGCCCGATAACAAGCTGTTAAGTGACGGTGTCCCTTCCATTGCTGGTGAATGCATTCGCCCGTCGGCGAGTAGCACCCAGGTGCTGCCGTCGAGCTTTTCACTGCTCACCTGGAATATTTACAAGCAGCAAGGGGACTGGCAACCCGAACTTGACCGGTGGCTGAACAACAGTGAGCTGTTATTGTTACAGGAAGCCAGGGCCAGTGACGAGCTGCATCGATGGATGCACCAGCAAGACTATCACTGGTTTCAGGTGGCGGCCTTTAACTGGCAAGGCATGAGCAATGGCGTGCTGACGGCGGCCAAAGGGCAGTCTACAGAAGTCTGTGGCAGGCGGCTTTTAGAGCCGATTACCCGTATCCCCAAGTCGTTATTATTCAGCTATTACTCAGTGGAAGGCTCCGAGCAGCAATTGCTGGTGGTCAACTTGCATGCCGTCAACTTTTCGCTGCGTGGGCGCACTTATAACGCCCAGCTGGACATCATTAGCGAGGCTATCGGTGATTATGCCGGCCCCGTGATAGTGGCCGGCGACTTTAACCGCTGGAACGGACGGCGAAATGCCTTTCTGGATCGTTGGGTGGCCAAAGAGGGGTTAACCGAAGCCCTGCCCAGGCCGGATGTGCGGACCCGGTTTCTGGGGTATCCGCTGGACGCCGTCTTCTATCGCGGGCTGACTCTTGAGCAGGCCCGCAGCATGGCGTCCAGCGCCTCGGATCACAGCGCCCTGCAAGTACGGTTTAGGGTATTGCCGCAGACGGCAAGCGGTGAGAAGTGAAGGGAAAACAAACTATCAGCTATCTGCCGTTAGCCTGTCTCTTAGTCACAAATACTTGTTGTTATTAGTGTGGCTTGTCAGGCAGAGGGCACTACTCCTCCGACTCGCCGTGAACCCATCCATGGGGGCTCAAACCGCGCCATCCCTGGCGCGGATGGTCGGTTGAGCAGACACCCTCTGCCTTCCCATTGACACCGGTGCCGTCGGTCAGTGGTGCTCGCCGACGACTCGGGGCCTAAAAAGAGGCGACTGGGATAGCCTCAGCCGACCATCACATGACAGGACGTCATGTGCTGAGCGTCGCAGGGATGCGGTTTAGCGTGTCGGAGGAGGCTACCCGGTTGCCTCTGGGCATTAATTCACTGATTTGTGACTAAGAGACAGGCCGTTAGCCTGTCTCTTAGTCACAAATATTTGTTGTTATTGGTGTGGCTTGTCAGGCAGAGGGCACTTGGTCGCCTCTGGGGCGTCTGCAAAGGCACTGGATCTCCGCCTTCGCGGAGATGACGGCGACAACATGAACCCGACCATTGGCTTTTCTTAAGCCGTCATCCTGACGATAGCCCGGCAAACAAAAAAACCGAACCCAGGGGTTCGGCTTTTTTTTCTTCCAGCTTAGCGCTTTAAATCAGCCCGCATTGGCGGCCACCACCAGGCTTTGCCCGGCACGCAGGGTGTGCTGATCGGCTAACCGGTTCCAGCGCAGCAGCTCATTGATACTGACACTGAAGCGGCTGGCAATGGCGGACAAAGAATCGCCGGGCTTCACCTTGTAGACACCACCGGCAGGCGTTGCTGCTGCGGCACTATAGGCCGTAGGCAGCATCAGGGTCTGTCCTATTCGAATGCGAGAGCCGCTTAAGTTATTGGCCTGGCGAATCGCCTGTATGCTGGTGCCATTACGCTGGGCAATTCTGCCCAGGCTGTCGCCGCTTTTCACCTGATAGTGCCGAAACGACTTGCGCTCTTGCTCTGGCAGGTCGGCCATGGCAATTTCAAAACTCTGGGCATGGGCAACCGGTACCAGAATTTCCGCAGGGCGAACCGGAGAGGTTGCGGTGCGTCTAAAGGCCGGATTAAGCGCTTTAAGCTGCCCGCGATTCATGCCGGCCAGATCGGCCGCCATGTTCAGGTCTACCTGGCCTTCCACTTCCACCACGGCTAACTGCGGCCGATTAGGCATGGGGGGGATGTCCATGCCGTAATGGGTCTCGTGCTTGAGGATGTCGGCCAGGGCCAACAGCTTGGGCACGTAGTTTTGCGTTTCTTTGGGCAACGACAAGGACCAGTAATCGGTCGGCTTGCCCTGGCGACGGTTGGCTTTCATTGCCCGCTGCACCCGGCCTTCGCCCGAGTTGTACGCCGCCAGTGCCAGCACCCAGTCACCATCAAAGAACCCGTTCAGGTATTCCAGATAATCGAGCGCCGCCCGGGTAGACGCCATCACATCGTATCGGCCGTCGTACCAGTTATCGTAATGCAGGCCAAAGTGCTTGCCGGTACCTTTCAGCATTTGCCACAGGCCGGCGGCATGACCATGAGAATAAGCCTTGGGGTCAAAGGTACTCTCAACAACCGGCAATAAAACCAGCTCCATTGGCATGTTCCGTTTCTCTATCTCTTCCTTGATGAGATAGAGAAACGGTCTGGCGCGTTCTGATACAGAGCGCATATAGCCTGGGTGTTTAAGGTACCACTGACGCTGGGCGACGACCCTGGGGTGATCCAGCGGCATGTCCAGCTGCATCTTGTCGGCCAGATCGAGCCACAGATCGGGCTGCTTTACTTCTTTCACCTCTGCGGCCAGGCGTTGTTGCCGGTTGGAGGAGGAGTGGGGCACCTTGCTGTAGGCGCGGCCCAGTTCGGAAGTGTGCTCGTGAATTTGCAACGACGAGTAAGCCGAGGTCGTATGATACAGCTGGCCATCGGCCGATTTTTTACTTGTGCTGTCCTGGCCGTCAGAGGAATTCAATCCCTGGCAGCCAGCCAGAAGCAAGGCGCTGGATAAGATACAGAGTCTTCTCATGGTGTTCGCATTCTCTAAAAAACGGCGGCCAGTGTATGCATTGTGAGCAATTTAATCAAGTTCGTTAAAAAGCGTCCTTCCAGCGGCGAAGTGCGGCGAACACCTTAATGTTCTCGTTTAGCTCTGCGCCTTCATGAGCTTGAGCCGATGCCTTGACACCCTCCAGGTGCGGTCGCAGAAAGACATTAATGGCTTTTTCCTGGCCGATTGAACTGGGCAAAGTAGGTATGCCTTGCTGGCGTAATTTGGCGACTTTTTGGAGGTATTTTTGCAGCTCGACGTTGTTGGGCTCAACGGCATGACAAAACGCCAGGTTGGCTTGTGTGTATTCGTGGGTGCAATACACACGAGTGGGGTCGGGCAGGGCGGCAAAGCGTGTTAACGAATGGTGCATCTGCTCTGCCGTGCCTTCAAACAGGCGACCACAGCCCCCGGAAAACAGGGTGTCACCACAAAACAGCAGCGGCTCACCGGCCACGCCGTTAGCTTCGTAATAGGCGATGTGCCCCAGGGTATGACCCGGAACCGCCATGATCTCGAACTCCAGGCCCAGCTCGGGCAGGGTGACGTGATCGCCATCACTCACGGCAATGGCGCCCTGGGCGGGCAGGGGTTCGCTGGCCGGGGCATAGACCCTGGCTTGCGGCCAGTTATCCAGCAGCGCCTCAACTCCCCCGGTATGATCATGATGATGATGGGTAATCAAGATGCCGGTGAGTGTCAGCTCCCGCTCGGCCAGGACCTGTTCAACCGGAGCGGCCTGGCCCGGATCAACCACCACCGCTTGCTTGTTATTCGTTATCAGCCAGATATAGTTGTCTTGAAATGCAGGAATGGGACTAATGTTAACCATATTTCTGTCCTTAATGTTGATGTAGGGGATTAGGGGCCCGAATAGCGATAGACCCTAGCTTACCAGAGGCATAAATATTGATGAAATCTGCCGGTACGCCTACCCACTGGCAACAGTTGCTGCGAGGGCCGTACCTTGCCGAACAACTACAGCGGCGTCTGGATGAATGGGCACCCGCACTGTTTGGCTTTAACTTGCTGAAAGTCGATGCCCTGAGTGCGGCCTTGTCACTGGACGGCAGTCGGCTGCTGCATTCGGTATATTTGAGCCAGAGTGAAGCGCTGGAGCAAGCCGCAACCAACGCAGATCTGGTTGGGGAGGCCACCGCCATGCCCTTTGCTCCCGGCAGCCTGGATGCCTGCCTGTTGGCACATGTGCTGGACTTCAGCGAGCACCCTCATGCCATCCTGCGCGAGGTGGAGGGGGTGTTGCGTGACGATGGCTGGCTGATTATTGCCGGCTTTAACCCCTACAGCAGTGCGGGCCTGGCCAGCCTGCTGCCCAAGGTGTCCCGCCAGCTCCCTCGCTGGCAGCACATGGTGTCGCCAGGGCGGCTGGAAGACTGGTTAAAGCTGCTGGGGTTCGAGGTGATCAATCGTGACTATTTTGGCTTTAGCAGCCTGTTTGAGCTGTCGATGGGTGGGCAGTGGCGACGCCGGGTGTATCCGCACTATTGCCCGTCACTGTCTGCCGTTTACATTATTATGGCGCGCAAACGTCGTTACCCGTTAACGCCCATTCGCCAGTTTAAACCCGCGCCACAGGTGCTGCGTCCGGGCATGGCTTATCATCAGGCCGAGTAACCGACGTCCTCGAGGTTTGCATCCTTTTCTGCCGCCTCACGGGCCAGGTCATCACAACGTTCGTTTTCCGGGTGGCCGGAATGCCCCTTAACCCAGTGCCAGGTTACCTGGTGGCGCTGGCAGAGCTCATCGAGCCTTTTCCACAGGTCCACGTTTTTAACCGGCTTTTTGGCCGACGTTTGCCAGTTTTTACGCTTCCAGCCGTGAATCCACTGGGTAATGCCCTGGCGAACATATTGGCTGTCTGTGGTTAAATCCACCGCACAGGTATCGCTGAGCGCCTCGAGCCCGGCAATGGCGGCCATCAGCTCCATGCGATTATTGGTGGTTAGCCGATAGCCGCCGCTCAGCTCTTTGCGGTGTGCTTTATAAACAAGTACGGCTCCATAGCCTCCGGGGCCCGGGTTACCCAGGCAGGAGCCATCGGTATACAATTCAATCTTTTTCATAGACTTTCGCAATCGCCAACAATTGGGCGGCAGTCTGCCACAGCAGCCGTGAAAAGACAGCCAAAAACCGGTATTGCTCGCCGGTAGCATAGCGGGTGGCAGTTATTTATACTGACCCTAGACTCGGATAAGGAAAAGAAACATGAACCAGCAAGGCCATCAACGACAAATCGTGCTCGATACCGAAACCACGGGTATCAACACGGACGCGGGCCCACACTACATGGGTCACAAGGTGATTGAAATTGGTGCGGTTGAGGTGGTTAATCGCCGGTTAACGGGGCGGCATTATCATGTTTATCTCAAGCCGGATCGAAAGGTAGACGAAGAAGCCATTACCGTGCATGGTATTACCGATGACTTTTTGGCCGACAAGCCGCCGTTTTCCGCCGAAGTCGATGCTTTTTTACAATTTATTGCTGGCGCCGAGCTGATTGCCCATAACGCCCCCTTCGACGTGGGCTTTTTAGATTACGAGCTGAGCCTGATCGGGCGCAAAGAGCGCATGGCCGATTTGTGCAAAATCACCGATACCCTGGCCATGGCGCGCAAACTCTATCCGGGTAAACGTAATAACCTGGACGTGCTATGTACGCGCTATGGCATAGACAACAGCCACCGTACCTTGCACGGCGCCTTGCTGGATGCCGAAATACTGGCAGACGTTTATCTGTTGATGACGGGGGGCCAAACCAAGCTGAATTTACAAAGCGACAGCCAGCAGCAAGATGATAGCGGCGCTATTCGCCGCTTGAGTCGCGACCGGGCACCGTTAAAAATCATTCGTGCCGACAGCCAGGAATTGCAAGATCATGAGGCACGACTCGATCTGGTGATGAAGAAAGGAGGTAGTTGTTTATGGCGCAGTTGATCGCTCGTTGTTTGCTGATGCTCCCCTTGTTGCTGGTCACGCAAACCGGCCTGGGCAGCGAACAAAGTGCACGCTGGTTAAATAATACCTTTCGTATCGACCCCTCTATCTCCGCCGTTACCTTGCTCATTGAGCGAGAGCCAGGCGACGAAGCCGTGATATTGATTCGCCCCGATGGCAGCAAATACTATCAGCATCGACACCCCGACCATGTAAGCTGGTTCAGTACCGCCAATCGAGATGTCATCACCCTGCGGCAGCCAGAACCGGGCCCCTGGCAGGCAACCGGGATAATCAATAAAAACAGAAGTATTTCTTTGCTCAGCGAGTTTGAATTGGCGCTAACGCCGGTCGCCGAGCGGCTCTACCAGCAGGAAGTCCTCAAACTGAATGCCGAGCTGCGCCATGACGATGCCCGGTTAGATGCCAACTATTACCTGCAAGACTTGTCACTGCAGGCGCAATTAATAGATCTGGAAAGCGACCCGGATACGCGCACTCCTCCCGAGCCCCTGGTGGTGGGACAGTTTCTTGACGATGGCCTGGGTCTGGATGCCCACCCAGGTGACGGCAAGCTTACGGCCGAAGCCATTATTGATACCTTGCCAGGCGAATATCTGTTTCAGGCGCTAATAAGCAACCAGGTGCTGGCGCGCGCCCGGGAGCAAAGCGTATTCATCAATCCCATGCCGATTCAAGTTCACTTTTCCACACCGGATGCACAAGGACAGTGGCACCTGGAGTTGACGGCAGATAAAACCTTGGCTGCCGACACCCTGGTGATTATCGGGGAACTCACCACGCCCTCTGGCCGACAGATACCTGTTTCCGGTAGTGGCGAGCGTATTGAGCTGCCCAAGGCACAGAAAGACGGGGAGTACTACTGGCAGGGGCGGGCCTTCGTGACAACACAAGAGGGGCGGGAAATTCAGCTGAACTTGCCCAGGCAGCGTATTCACGAGAACCCGCCCGTGATCGCAGCGGCCGGTATCGCTCCTGGCGTTGCGGCTGATGTCGATATTGATGGCGCTGGCGACGGTGATGATAAGCCGATGCCGCTAACCTATCAGATAGCGGCCGGTATCATATTGGTGCTGATGCTATTGCTGGTTGGTTGGTTTTTGCGCAAACGAGCAGTCGGCAAGCGTCAAAACAGCGAGGAACAACCCAGTTAATCGTGTGATTCAGGTGTTAGTGGGTGAAAATTGGTCGAACGCTATAAAATAGTGATTTTTAGTGTTGACCTCATAACAAGTTGGCCTTAATATAGCACCCGTCTGAAGCCAAGCTGCAGACGCTGGAGTGGTAGTTCAGTTGGTTAGAATACCGGCCTGTCACGCCGGGGGTCGCGGGTTCGAGTCCCGTCCACTCCGCCAACTTCTAAAAGCCCTGATCTTATGGTCAGGGCTTTTTTCATTATGGCTTCGTGGACACACTGGATGAAGTCGGCGCTGCGCTTCTCCGCCCTCAAACGCGATGCGTTTGCCACCCCGCCAACTTCAAATAAAAAGGCCATCCGAAAGGGTGGCCTTTTTATTTGTGGCTCCGTGGACACACTGGATGAAGTCGTCGCTGCGCTTCTCCACCCTCAAACGCGGTGCGTTTGCCACTCCGCCACATTTTAAAAGCCCTGACCTTATGGTCGGGGCTTTTACCTTTTCAGAATCCAGTAAATTCCACCTTTCTCTTGTTGTCAAACCGCCTCTCGTGACCAAACCGTGACCACTTGGTGACCATCAACCTGTTTTGACCGGTGTTTAACAGGAAGGTTATCTTCTCTAGTGCTCCAACCCACTTCATACAATTCTGGAAAATACCGGTTCAAAATTCGAGTAAATGGTCGTTTTTATAAGCCCGGTTAAATTAGTGTTAGTGCGATCTCGTATAGTGTAACCATGCGCAACAGGCCAGCATCCTTCCTGTTCGATGCATTAGATGGTTTATTTCTGCTGGGGATTAGCGTACTCATAGTCTCTGAGAGGGCGGTTACCTTACTGCTGCTATAGTGCCATCGTTAGGCAAGGCGTTAATATTTAGATACGTATTTTACTCGTGGGAAGCTCAGTGATTACTCGACTCAGTGATTTAAAACTTAACGATATTCGTGGTGTTATCTTCGATCTTGATGGCACCCTGGCCCACTCTAACCCAGATTTTGTGGGGCTGCGCGCTGAGCTGGGTATTGGCCCAGACTCGGATATTTTGGCTTATGTTGATGGTCTTAGTGACGAAAGTGCGCGACATACTGCGCTGGAGATAGTCCATGATTATGAAATAAAAAGCTCGCTTACGGCGACTTGGGTGGAAGGCGCGCGGGAACTTATCGAGTATTTACAAGCTCAATCACTGCCCCTGGCTATTTTGACCCGCAATATACCCGAAGCCGCCCAGATGACCATTAATAGGCTGGGCACATAGCCAGGTTCTTAAGCATTAAAAAAATCGTAAATGTCACGTAACCCCTTGCCCTGCTTCGATTTACTTTGCTGCGATGGTTGAGCGTTTCGTCGTAAATATTTGAAAGCCCAGTCCAGGTGATGCTCTATT